>JAHCID010000002.1:600000-891421 GCA_026129405.1 bacterium | reverse complement strand
GTCGCCTGGATGGGTGCCGTCCGACCGGGTCGACAGATCAACGCCAGGACACGAAGTCGGTCATAACAGGGGTCAGACCCGGGCCGACGGCGACAGGGACATCATCATCACAGTCCCAGCACACGCCGGTCTTCCCCATCGATTGCGACACCCCGTGCCGGTCGCAGAGCGTGCGGTACTCTGCTGATGTGTATTGACAGCCACGATCCGAGTGAAAGATCACGCCGGCGACGTGGCCACCGCGCGTGGCGACGGCCATCTCCAGGGCCTCGCCGACGAGCTCGGCCCGCATGGGGTCGGCGAGCGCGAAGCCCAGTACACGGCGCGAGAAGACGTCGAGCACCGTCGCCAGGTACAGCCAGCCCTCCCACGTGCGGACGTACGTGATGTCGCCGACCCACAGCACGTCGGGCGCCGGCGCCGCGAACTGGCCGTGCATGCGATCCGGGATCGGCGACGTCGGCTCGGGCGTGGTCGTCCGCACCCACCGCGGCGGCCGGCGCCCGCGCAGGCCCGCGGCCTTCATCAACCGCGCGACGCGCTTACGCGACGTCCCCGTCGTGCGCCCGCAGCTCCGCGACCACGCGCGGCACGCCGTCCTGGCCGCCCGAGGCCGCGTGGATGGCCCGAATCCGCGCCGTGAGGGCCGCTGTGGTGTCCCCCTCGTTTCCGTACAGCTCAGGTGCTAATTGCTCCCGATATGCCTTCGGCGTGAGATAGCCGAGGGCCGAGTGCGGACGGACGGCGTCGTAGCGATCAAGCCACTCCGCCACGACCTGGAAGGCGTGGTCCCGGCTCTCGAAGCGCTGGAGCCACACGCATTCCTGCTTCAACGTCAGGAAGAAGCGCTCGATCATGCCGTTCTGCTGCGGCGTTGTATGGGGTGAGGTACTCTTGGGTCAGGCCGTAGCGCCGCGCGACGCGGACGAACGCCTTCGCGCCGAACACGAGGCCATTGTCGCTGCGTAACACCAGGGCGGGGCTCGTCCGATCAATGCGCCGGCTGCGGAGGGCCTCCTCAAGTGCCGCCGCGGCAACCCCCGCGATTCCTGACCGCGACAAACGCCAGCCGACGATCGTCCGATCGTAGCAGTCGATGATCGCCGTGAGGTGGCACCAGCCGTCCCGCCCACAGAAGAGATGCGTCGTGTCGATCGCCCAGCGCTCATTCGGGCGGGTGGCCCGCGAGACCCATCCCTGGGCCCGGGGGCGATGCCCCTGGGGCCGGCGCTGACACTGCCACTGGTTCAGTTTGATGATGCGGTGGATCTTCTTCCGGTTCACCCGGGTCGCCGCGGCGCGCCGGATACGGGCGGTGATCATCCGCAGGCCGACCGCTGGCTCAGCGTCGATGATCGCGCGGAGGGCGCTTTCGAGCGCCGTCTCTACGATGGGGACGCGGGCGGCGGGCGCCACCGGCCGCCGGTAGTAGAAGGTCGACCGCGCCACGCCGAACCACCGGCAGAGCTGCACGATCGACACCGTCTTTCCTTCTTCGCGCATCTGGCCCTGCACCGTCAGAAGGGTTTCTCGGGTTTCCCGGTGAGGGCATCGAGCTTTTTTCGGGCGTCGAGCTCCAAGACGAGTGCGCCCACCTTCGCGCGCAACTCGCGGACCTCGCGGTCATGCGTGGCCTGCTCGTCCTCCGAGCGCGCCTTCAGCCCGCGCTCCCCGGACTTGAGGAACGTGTCCATCCAGCCCTCGACCTCGGACTGCTTGAGGTCGGGCTCGCGGCACACGTCCACGAGCTTCGCCTCGCCCTTGATCAGCTGCAGGAGCACCTCGACCTTGCGCCGAGCCGTCCATCGCTGAAAGTCTTTCTCCATCGTCGCTCCCTCTGGACCCGGGCACTATGCCCTGTCCAGTCCAGGAGGGGGACGACCTCACGCCCGCTGTAACGGCTCGCCCGTTGAAGCTGTTCGCTTCGACAACGACGCAGTGGGGCATCGGAAGCTGATACGACGGCTAACCAAGGGCGGCAGGACCGCACGGGTCGCTCTCGAGGCTACCGGCACCTACAGCCTCGACGTGGCCCTGGCCCTTCAGCGTGCCCACGGCATTGAGGTGATGGTGCGAACCCCCGGGCAGTGAAGCAGTTCGCTGGGGCGCTCATGCAGCGCGCGAAGACCGACGTCACTGCGGCGGTAGCCCTGTGCGAGTACGTCGCACGCATGCCGTTTGTAGCATGGGGTCCCCCGGCGGCGTCGGTATTGGTCTTACGCGCCATCGCGGCGGATTGCCACGCTCGTCGTCGAGCGGACGCGGGAAACAAATCGCTGGCAGGCACTCCAGGCGCCGACCCAGCATCCAGCCGTCGTGCGAAACGACGTGGCGGTGCACATTCGATACCTGGGTCGGCGAATCGACCTGCTGACGGCGGAGGCGGTCGCCGTGATCCGTAGTGACGCGACGCTGCAACGTGCGTTCGATCGGCTCACATCCGTGCGGGGCATCGCGACCGCGAGCGCCGTGCAGCTTCTGCCGGAACTCCTGGCGTTACCGGCGGACATGACGGTCCGGCAGTGGGTTGCCTACGCTGGCCTCGATCCTCGCCCGTCGCAGTCCGGGACGTCGGTGAACAAGCCGGTGCACATCTCGAAGGTCAGGAACGCCCACATTCCTCGGGCGCTGTTCATGCCCGCACTCGTCGCGACTCAGCACGAGCCCCGCGTGAAGGCCTTCTTCGAGCACCTCGTCGCTCGCGGAAAGACGCCCCTCCAGGCCTACGTGGCGGTGATGCGCAAGCTGCTCCACGCGATCTACGGCATGTTCAAGACGAACACGGCGTGCATTCCCGAGAAGTTCTATGCCACGGGTTGACCGCTCACTGGACAACGAAGGGAGTATCCAGTCTCGGAGGGGAGCCACCTCAGGACGTCCGCGAATTCCTCTACTACGATCTGGGCACAGACGCCCAGGAGGAGCGACCGATCAGTATACGATACGTTTGACAGATGTCACTGAGCTATTGTTTGAGCATGGGCTAGCTTCCCGTGCGGCACGCGATGCGCTTCGCTACGTCGCTCGCCGGGACGCCGGGCAGCGCGGCGATTCTGCGTACCCCGACCGCAGATTACATCACCTATCTCGTCCGGCACGTCTCCGCCGGTATTACTGGCCCATAGCGGGACAGTTCTCGAGCGGCGCGTCTTGCCGCGCATTTCCCTATCTTAGAGAGTCCTTCGCCACTGACACCTGGTTCCAGACAAGCACCCCGGACAACAGCAATGCCGAGATGAGAGGCGCCGAGAATCGCCCGGGAACGCTCTGCACGGCGGCTAGCTCGCGCAGGGGCTCAAGCGCTACTGCTTGCCATGACAGAAGCGCCGCCATCAACAGCGCCAGTTGCCCCTCGTATCGCTGGCGCCCCCTCAAGGCGAGCAGGCACACTGCGGTGCATCCCGCACTCACGCTGAAGTAGAGCTGCAGGGGGTGGACGCCAAGCGAGTGAGGCGCCGTGGCTGATATCAGTCCTCGCGCGACGTGATTGAAGAACGGCTCGGTTCCCGGCGGGTACTGTGTAGCCAATGGCAGTGAGGACACCTTCCCAAAGCAGCACGACGCGAAGAAGCAGCCAAGGCGACCGACGGCGAGAACGATGGCGGGCACAGGCGCCAGGGTGTCCGCTAGCCTTCTAAACGGCAGCCGCAGGCAGCGCGATACGAGAGGCGCGGCGCCAAACGCAGCTATGAACCCGCCTGCGGCGCGATAGCCTGGGCGCACGAGGACAGCGGGCCCCTCCCACAGCGTCGCAATCGGGAACCGGTGCTCGAACAGATGCGACTGCAATCGAGCGCCAATCACAGCAACGACCCCGAGCAGGACAGGTGAGCACCTTACCGACTGGATGTTCGTCCACCCAGCTTAAATAGACGGCTACCGCCTAACCGATAGCGACCCAGCCTCCCCATGCCACAAGATAGGGGGACACCGTGACTATTCTGGCAGCAACACGGGGACCGACAGCGTCAACGCGCTTCGGTAAGCTTCATCGATTCCAGGCGAGCCAGCAACCGCTTCGCGCAGCGAACGCACGCTCTCGTGGTCGCCTGGATTGGAAGCAATGCGATCCGCCATTGGTCGCAAGCGACCGTACACCTCGTCGCCAAGCATGCCGGCGGCGTTAGCCTTTTGCATATCATCGACGATCTTTCGCACGGCCTCGGTGCGAGAGTCGCCGCCATCCGCCGGACGGCGTATCGCTGGCCCAACCGTCGTGACCACAACCTTGCCTTCATTCGCGATGAGGTCATTCGTGAGATCGCCCAGCCAGGTCGGAAGCCCCTCCTTTAGCGGTTGATCGTCGGGGCCGTGGCGGTTGCCCCCGCCGACCTCGGCAGCTACGACCCCCGGAAGATCGTCGCTATCGAATGTGATGTCTTGCGCACGGCTACCCGGCTTGACTTCTAGCCCGGCAACTGAGGGACGCCATTCAATCGCCCTCGCGTCATCGCATTCCGCGCATGGGGCAAGATGAGCGTCGACCCACCCGAGTGATCCCGAGCCGGGTATGTCGGATACGCCCTTCGCGTTCATCCTAACCCAGGCAATCGGCTGGACAGCCGAACCTCCATTCGCGATATCGTAGGCGTACCTGAAACGACCATTGGTTAAGCGCTCCACGCGTACGCTTATGGACGGCTCGACGCGGCACGGGAGTTCGAACTGTCGGACGTCGAGTTCTTTCGTCGAGAGGCGATACGCGAACTCGAACTCGCAGCGCGATATCCGTCGCATCCACTCACCTGTCGAGCGGTGCACGAACACGTAGCCCTGTCGTTTGAGCTCCTCCACTGGCATTTCATCCAGCACAGTCGGCGGATACTGCCTGGCAGCGGCGATCCCGCGATCAAAGGCCGCCTTCGCGGCGGGATGTTCGACGGGCTCCAATCGATTCGGCGGGATAGGAATCACGAAATCGTCGCCCGCGAGTGCACCGCCCCAGATTCCTACCGATAGCTGCAGCGCCCCCCAGAACCACAACGCACGACGCACGCCCCATCTCCTTCCAATCGGCATCATCATTACAGCTCAAGATGCCAGTGTTTAATGGTGCTTGGCTCGCACAGAGAGCGTGGACTGCAGTCAGTCCCCGTCGGATAGGAATTGTCGTTGCGCGGAATCTCCAAGCACGCTTTTGTGAAACCAGCATGCCTTGCGAGCGTGCAGAATGGGTTCTCCTCGCCAACAGGTACACCGAAGTTAGAGTTCTGCCGTTGCGGTCGTATATCAACTGCCCGACCGCGCCCGTGATACTTGTGCGGCGTGAACCAGTTGCCATCGATGTCGAAGATGCCCCCAGGCTCGAGCGAAATGTCGTTGATAGCGAACTTCCCATGAGAGCCGCATACGTAGCCATCGGGATCGGTTCCCAACCACGATTGAGAGAGGTGCTCGAGCGCTGCCTTCATCGCTGGCGTTCCCCAGTGATTGCCATCCTCGTGGTTGCTCCAGCCTGGGGCGTGGCGCTGCCTACCACCGACTCGCTCGTAGAGCGCGGGATTATGGGGTAGTCGCACTAGCGACGTCAGTGTCGACGGGGCACCGATCTTGCTCCAGATGCCAGACAGCCCCGAAGACGGATTCGGATCTGAGGGTGTGCTGAACGTCAGCTGCGACACCATGCTGTACCCGGCCGCGAAGGACGCGTAGCACAGCCGACACACAACTCCGTCCCCCTGAGCGCAATAGGCGGTGTAGTCGATTGGCGGTAGGGGCTTGAGGTTAATATCGTGATCCCCGACGATATTGGAGTGCCCCCCTTGGCACTGCCCGTTGCCGCTGTTGAAAATCATGAGCGGACAGCCGCCGCCACCTCCGACAAATGACCCTTGCCCGTTTACCAGAACACAGGCGAACGGAAGGATGGCATTTGTGCTCAGGTTGCGCACAACTTCGCAGCACGCCTGAGGGGTCGTCTCTTGGTCGGCGGGAAGAATCCAGCAATGATCGCCACCGCAATGCGTCGCTAGTGCAGCAGTAGGATCGAGTGCCGCGACACAGAGAGGCAGCATCCATGTCGCGATGCCTCGCAAGGCTTTCTTACGAATCCAACGGTTGCCGACGGTCATGACGAGTCGCATATCTGGCCTGGGCGAGAACTGCCAACCTCTTCGCCGTGATGAGCTAGCGGTGTCAGCCGTCTTCGCGATCGCGTTTCGAACCTGCCCCCTCATTCAGTAAGCAAAAGCATGCGGGCATGGTGGTCACCGAGAGGCTCCGACCGGGCTGCCGGGTGGTCAAGTCTGGCGGTGAGCTCATCGAAGGCGCCGACCTACTAGCGGCGATGCCTGAATCCGACGATGTCGTTGCGCTTGTCGACGGCGAAGCGACGATCAAGCGCTTTGCTCGTGAGAAGGGCTATGTTTCCTTGAAGCCGGCGAGCACGTCCGACATCACCCGCGCCAGCAGGATGCCGGGCGTCGTCTGGGTGGCCGGGATCGCCGCGGCCGGCGCGTCCGCCTGGGTCTGGGCGGGCGCGCTCGACGCGTACTTCTGGAACGACGACTTCGTATGGCTCTACCTGCTGCACGATCGCCCGCTGCCGGAGGTGCTGCTGACGCCGATCGGCGGCAGCACGCTCGTGTTGCGCAATCTCGTCTTCGCGCTCCTCGACCGCACCGCCGGGCTCGATCCCGTTCCCTACTTCGCGAGCCTGCTCCTCACCCACGCGCTCAACGTCGTCCTGGTCGCGCGCCTCGCGTGGCGCGTGACGGGCGCCACCATGCTGGCGGGCCTCGCGGCGCTGGCGTGGGGAACCTGCCCGCCAGCGAATCGCTGACCTGGTACTCGGCCTTCGGCGGCGTCGCGTCGACCACCTGCGTGCTGCTCGCGCTCGGCCGTGTCGCCGGACGCCGTGTCGAGACGCTCGGGCGACGCGTGTGGCTCGTCGTCTTCGCGTGGCTCGTCCTGGGCGACCTCTTCTTCGGCACGGCGCTGCCCGTCGCCCTCGTGCTGCCGGCGGTCGTGGCGATCGCGTTCCCTGCGACGCCGCAGCGCCGCGCCGCCGTCCGCGCCGCGCTCGCCGTGGCCGGTGGCGTCGCGCTCGTGCACCTCGGTCTCCAGTGGGTGGCCACAACGGCGTTCGCGGCGGCGGCGGTGCAGGGCGCCGAGCTGCGGTGGCTGCTCCACGGACTCGAGCCCGCCGCGCGCTCGTTCGCCGCGCTGCTGCGCAGCGGGGTGACGTCGCTGCTGCTCGGCGCCTGGTGGTCACCGGTACCGGGCTCCGCGGCCACGGCGTGGATCGCGCTCGGCGTCGCCGCCGCCGGCAGCCTGGCCGTGCTGGGCCTGGCGCCCGCGCCGCGCTGGTTCGCCGCCTGCGTGCTCGTCGCCCTCGCCGTCTACGCCGCGGTGGCGGCATCCCGCGGCCCCCTGCTCGTCGGCCTGCTGGGCCAGGAGCCGGCGGAGATCGGCGCGACGCTGCGTTACCACTATGCGTCGCAGGCCTTCCTGGCCGTGGCCGCGTGCATCGGCCTGACGGCGCTGCTCGCCCGCTCGCCCGGCACGCAGGCCGTCGTCGCATGCGGCGTGGCCGCCGTCCTCCTCGCCGGGACGGTGCGCCGTCCGGTGCCGCTCGAGCTGCACGAGCTCACGCGCCGCCGCGTCACCGAGGCGCTCACCGCGCTCCGCGTCCGCATCGCGCTGACCCCGCCCGGGCAGACGGCGTCGATCGGCAATCGGCAGCTCCCGGGGCTCGGCTGGATGCCGAACACCACCGCCCCGCTTCCCGGGCTCGCCGCCCTCTTCGTGATCGCGTTCCCGTCGGACGCGATCGACGGCCGCCGCGTCCGCTTCGTCGAGCACGACCTGCCGACCTACTGGACCTTCACCGCGCGCCCGGGGCGGCTCGCCGACGTCCTCGCGCCCGACGAGCTCTTCGGCGGACCTCCCGCTGTCTCTCCACTGGATACAGCCGCATCCAGGTTGCAACAACATTGACAGCGTCGCCATCGCGGCGTACATGCTTCGCGACGATGCGACGTGCGATGCGCCCCATGCGCCGGATCATCGGCGCCCTCGCCCTGGTGGCGGTGCTGCTCGCCATCGTCGGCTCGGTGACGCATCGGCACGACGATCACGGCCTCGTACCGGTCGACTGTGCGGCGTGTCTCGCCGCACACCATGCGCCGGCCGTGCTCGCGCCCATCGTCGCGATCGCGACGCCGGTGGAGCGGAGCATCGCCGTCGGCGACGGGCCGCATCACACGCCCATCGTCGCGCGCGTGCACCGTACCGGCGGCCGCGCGCCGCCACGCCTCCCGCTGGTCTGATCATCCCTCGCAGGTCCGCGACCGCCGTACGGCTCGCGGACGGATCAGCGGAGTTCCGTGTGCCGCTCGGCGCACGGCGGAGGCTACGTGCAACGGTTCTGGTGGATGGCGTGCGCCGTGACGGCGGTGCTGCTCGCGCCCGGCGTGGTGGCGGCGCAGCACATACACGGCGCATCGGACGACATGGCGATCGGCTCGACGCGACGCGCAGGCGGCGCACTGTCGATCGTCTTCGACTGGACGACGCCCGTGCGGGCGGCGTTCAGCGACGCGCTGGGCTCGCTCGTGCTCCACGCCGCCGTCGACCCCGGCTTCGCCGCCGTCACCGAGCCGACAGGCGGCCTCTTCCCGCTCGAGGCCGACACCGAGGTCCACGTCGTCCTCGTCGCGAACGACCCCGATCGGACCGCGCTGAAGGTCGGCGAGACGCTGCTTGCCGCACCGGGCGACCGCGCGGTCCTCGGTATCGCGCGCGGCGGGGACCTGCACCAGCACCCGGAGTTCCAGCTCCGCACCCACGGCGACGCGACCGACTTCGTCGAGGGTCGGCTCGGCTTCCGGCTCGAGACGCCGTCCAGCCGCTATCGCGCCTCGGCCGTCTATACGCTCGAGCTCACGAACGGCCATCTCGCGCCGGTCACGTACACCACCGGGGCGTACGACCGCACCGCGATGCGATGCCAGACGACGGTCGCACGCGAGGTCGGCATGTGGCTCCGCGAACTCGCCCGCACCGCGAGTGATTGTCCAGGCGCCGTGTCCCCGGCCTGTGCGACGGCGTGCGCGGGCGAGGTCTCGGTGCGGCGCACGGCGCTCGCCCCGCGCCGTACGGCGATGCTGCGACGCCTCGCCGCGCGCTGCGCCGGCGTCGCCGAGCGCGGCCGGAGCAATGCATGGCACTCGCGGGCCCACGTCGGTCTCGCGGAGTGCCGCCTGGCTCGGAGCGTCGACGCGGCGCCGTGTCTCGCCGGCGCCTGCGCGCGCTCGCCAACCTCTTCGTTGCACGCGCGTGCCAGCCCGGCAGCCTCGTAGTGGCTCGCTGCACGCCGGCGGAGCGAGGCGGCCGGACGCACGACGTCGCACCGCCTCGTGGCGGCCGCCTGCCGGCGTCGCGTCGCCGACGGCCGCATGCTCGATCGCGTGACGCAGGCCCGACGCCGCGCGCGGCGTGCCGTCGGCCGGATCTGCGGCGACGCGGCCGCGGCGACGGTGCGCGCGACGTCCTGCGCCGCCGACGACCTCGTCTCCGCGGCCTGGCCCGCGGCGCGCAGCGACTTCGCCGCCTTCACGAGCCGGCCGGCGCAGGGTGCACGGCCGCTCGCCTCCTACTTCCCCTGCCTGCGCGGCGGCACGGCCGCCCACACCCACCTCCATGCGCACTGAGGAGACACGACGATGCGAACCGGACGACTCGTGGCCGCGGCGCTCCTGAGCACCTTCGCCTGGACCACGGCGGCACGTGCGCAGCACACGGGCGACATGCTGATCGGCTCGACCGCCCCCGGCGGCGGCGCCCTCGCCCTGCGCTACGACTTCGGGAGACCCGTGCGCGCGACGCTGAGCTTCACGGGACCGACCACCTCGCTCTTCACGTCGACCGATCCGGGCTGGGACCTGCTCGTCACACCGGGCGACGGCTTGTTCCCCCTGCCGGCCGGCGTCCCCGTCACGGTCGAGATCACCGCGATCGATCCGGACCTGTCGCTGAAGGTCGGGCCGAGCACGCTCGCCGCGCCCGGTGAGTTCCGCCTGCTCGGGACCACGTCGGCGATCCACGTCCACCCGAGCTGGCAGCTCGTGCTGGCGAACGGCACCACCGGCACGCGGTCCGTGTCGTTCCGGCTCACGACCACGAGCCCGAGCTTCGCCGCGTCGGCCTCCCATACCGCGACGGTGACGAACCTCCCCGAGCCGCCGCCGACCACGACGAGCAGCACCACGTCGACGACGGTCGCCCCCGGCTCGACGACGACCACCAGCACCACGCTGGTGCCGCCGCCGGCGCAGCGCCTCGGCGGCAAGAAGCTGGTCGCGAAGGACGCGGCCGACGCCCGCAAGCGCATGCTCGGCGTCGTCTCGACGGACCCGACGCTCCAGCTCGGCGCCGAGGATCCACGGCAGGCGAGCGCCGCCGTTCGCGTCCGCAGCGCTGCGGCCGGCATCGATCTGGTCTTCGTCCTGCCCGCCGCCTCGTGGAAGCCGATCGGCAAGCCCGGCAGCGGTCGCGGATGGAAGTACGCCGACAAGAAGCTGCGCGCGGGCGCGGTGCAGAGCCTCGTCCTGAAGCCCGGCAAGACGCTGAAGATCGCAGCGAAGGGCGCCGGCCTCGCGCTCGGGCTCACGCACGACCCGACGCCGATCCAGGTCGAGCTCGCGATCGGCGCCGAGCGCTGGTGCCTCGCCTTCGGCGGCGTCGTGCGCTTCACCACCGACCGCAAGCTCGACGCCAGGGACGCCGCCGCCCCCGCCGCCTGCGCCCCGTGATCGAACCTGCCGACATCCGGCGCATCGCCGTCGTTCTCGCGCTGAGCTTCGGGCTCCAGCTCGTGGGCGACGTCGCGGCGCACGCCGCGCACGAGACCGACGCCCGCGCCTGCGTCGTCTGCCACGTCGCGAAGGCGACGGCGTTCCCGCCCGCGGTCGCGCCGGCCACGCCGCCGGCCACGGTGACGACGACCGTCGTGGCGCGCGTGGACCGCCCGGCCCACCGCCCGGCGCTCGGCCCGGCGCGGGATCGAGGGCCGCCGGCAGCCGCGACCGTCGGCCACGCACCCATCCACGCCCACGCACCATGAACCAACTTCCATCGGAGGAAGCATCCCATGCACCGCTCGACCGCACTCCTCGGCGCGCTGACCCTCGCCGGCGCGCTCGTCGCCACGGCCCGGGCCGACGAAGAGCACCACCACGTCGATTGGAACATCGCCTCGACCGCCCCGAGCGGCGGCCAGCTCGCCGTCGACTGGAACTTCGCCACCGTCGTCGGCGTCGACTACGACGCGACGCTCACCGGCGTGCTGCCCCCCGGCTTCACGGGCTACAGCGGAACCGACCCGGGCTTCGCCTCGATCGCAGACGATGAGATCGACGAGGGCCTGTACCGCCTGCCGGCCGGCACGACCGTCACGCTCGAGATCACCGCGATCGACGCCGGCAGCGTCTCGATCTTCTTCGCGTCGCCGTCGCCCGCCACGTTGAGCGCCGTCGGACAGACGCACGTCCTCGGCACGCAGGACGCGCCGCCGCCGGGCGACCTGCACCATCACGGCGAGATGCGCCTGATCCTCAGCCTGCCGGTGGACCAGCCCGGCACGGGCACGTTCTCGTTCCGCCTCGCGGCCCCGGGCTTCACGCCGTCGGAGGAGTACACCGTCACCCTCGCGAACACCCACCTGTTCGTCGACTACGGTGCGGGCACGCCGAGCAGCAACCTCAAGTGCCAGAAGGCGATCGGCAAGAACGTCGCCAAGTTCCTCGGCGGCTACGCCAAGACGCTCTACAAGTGCCTCGACAAGGTCGCAGCGGTGGTCGCGGCCGAGGAGCAAGGCCTGCCCACCGAGTCGGCCGAAGCGCAGGCCGACCGCGCCTGCGGTGACGCCGGCGGCTCGCTGGTGCTCCGGACGACGCTGATCGGCCGGCTCGCGAACGTGTCGCAGAAGGCCCTCGACGGCGTCGCGAAGTCCTGCAGCTCGGCGTTCGGCGCCAACCAGATCGCCCGGCATCTGAACAAAGGCGCTTGCGACGTGCAGTACCTGGCGTCGCAGGGCTACGCCGAGGCGCACGCGGTGCTGGGCGCGATCACCTCGGGCGGCACGCCCGTCGTCGAGCTGCTGCCCTGCATCCTGCCGGCCCGAGCCGGCGAGGGCGAAGCGCCCTTCTGATCACCTCCCGTGGGGCCGCCGCCCGTGCGGCGGTCCCACGCCTCCGGCCGCGGGCTCCTCGTGGGCCCGCGGCCGGACCCTCGATTCCGGGAGAGCCGACGCATGCCACGACTGCTTCGTACCCTCGCCGTCCTCGCCGTCCTCCACGCCGCGCCCACGACGGCGGCGCCGCCCGTCGACGACGTCGACATGGTGGTCGGCGCCAGCGGCGAGAACGGCGGCCAGCTCCTCGTCGTGCACGACTTCGGACGCCCGATCCGCACGTCGTTCAGCGTCTCGGCGGACGGGCTCACGCGCTGGACCAGCACGCAGCCCGGCTTCGACGCCGTCGATCCGCTGACGGAAGCGGGGCCCGGCTTCCATCCCGTGAGGGCCGGCACGCCGATCCGCGTCGAGCTGCTCGCGGCCGACCCCGGTGCCTCGTTCAAGCTCGGCACGACCGTGCTCGACGCCCCCGGCGCGTCGGCGTTCGTCGCCAACGCGCCCGATCTGCACGTGCACGGCGAGTGGCGCCTCGTCCTGCCCGACGACGTACGCGGCGCGTTCCAGATCGCGCTGCGCCTCACCACCACGTCGCCCGCGTACCGCGCGTCGCCGCCGTACGTCTTCGTCCTCGTGAACGACCCCGACGTCTCGATTCCGACGACCACGCTGCCCGACGTCGGCAGGGCGCCCGACGTGCTGCTCGCAGGGCGCCGGCTGCGGCTTCGCGCCGCACGGACGGGATGGACCCTCTCCCTGCGCGCCGGCGATCGCGGCGTTCCCGCGATCGAGCCGGGCGGCGCCGACGACCCGTCGGTCGGCGGCGCCGCGCTCGTGATCGCCGGCCCGCAGGGCACGGCGACGCTTGCGCTGCCTGCCGTCGCCTGGGCCGTCCGCAAGGGCGGCCGCGTGCTGCGCTACGCCGACCCGCGCGGCGCCGCCGGACCCGTCCGCGCGGTCAGGTTGAAGACCGGCAAGCGGCTCGTCCTCACCGCCCGCAGCGACACCCCCGGGCTCGACCTCGCGACCGACCCCGGGCCGCTCCGCGTCGTCCTCACCTTCGGGACGCGGCGCACGTGCCTCGTCTTCGGCGGCACCACCAGCTGGAAGCCGGGAACGCGCTGGAACGCCCGCAACGCGCCGGCGCCCGCGGCCTGCGAATGAAGGGAATGCACGCCATGCACGGCATCCGCCTCCGCACCGCCGCGGCGCTCCTCGTCCTCGCCCCTGTCGTCGCACGGGCGCACCACGTCGTCGACTTCGTCGTGACGTCGGAGCGCGCCGACGGCGGGCGGCTGCTCGTCTCGTACGACTTCCGCAGCGTCGTCCCGGTGGGCTTCGACTTCAGGCTCGGCGACAACGCGATCTACTCGGGCACGAACCCGGGCTTCGACACCGCCGACGGCGACGAGTTCTTCCCCGGCACGAACGTTCCCTACCCCATCTTCCCGCCGGGCATCCCGATCCGGGTCCAGCTCATCGACAACGACGGCGGCCGCACCGCGATGAAGGTGGGCGGCGTCACGCTCGCGCAGCCTGGCGACGACGCCCTCGTCGGCGTGTCCGGCGCGGCTCCGCCCGGCGATCTCCACCGCCACCCCGAATGGCAGACGCTCTTCACGACGCCGCCGGGCAGGTTCGGCGAGGCCCGCATCGCGTTCCGCGTATGGACGGACGCACCGGGCTACGAGCCGTCGCCGATCTACTCGCTCGTCCTCACGAACGGTCATCTGCCGGCGCCCGAGTTCGCCGGCGACCGCTACGATCGCGACAGTGTCCGCTGCCAACAGGCGGTCGGCGCGGCAACGGCGCCGTTCGTGGCGGTCCTCTCCGCAGGGCTGCGCCGCTGCCTCGATCGCGTCCAGGTCGTGCGCGCGCGCCAGGCCGCGGCGATCGACGACACGCGGGCGTTCGCCGCGGCGGGCAAGGCCTGCGACGATCGCCTCGTCGCCCGCGTCGAGCGGGCGCAAGCCAAGGCCCGCGCCCGCCTCGTCCAGCGCTGCGGCGAGGGCGGCTCGGCGGACTTCGCCGAGACGACGATCGACCAGCACCTCGGCCTGCTGCGCTGCCGCACCGAGGGCATGCTCGCCGCCTCGTACTTCCGCGCGCGCACGTACCTTCGCCTGTTCGCAGCGTCGGACGGCCGCGCGCTCGCCGACCACTTCCCGTGCGTCGTGCAGACCGCCGGCGAGGAAGAGGGACCGAGCTGATGCGCCGCGCCGCCGTCGTCGCGCTCCTCCTCACGCTCGCAGGCCACGCGCTCGCCGATCCCGCGATCGGCGATCCGCCGGAGATACTGCTCGGCAACCGTCTCTTCGACGAGACCCGCTTCGCGCAGTTCGCCGCCGTCCACGGCGCCCCGGACCCGAACGCGCCGCTCGCCGTGGGCGACCCCGTCGTCGACGACACCGCGACCACCGGCACGCCGCTGCCGGGGCCTTTCGCCGGCCAGGCGATGAACTGCCGCGCCTGCCACCTCGACGTCGAGCACAAGACGACGCCGGGTGGCGGCGGACGCAACTACGCCGACTTCGCCCGCCGCAGCCCGATCCCCGCCCGCGACGACGGCGAGACCCACACCGTACGCAACTCGCAGCAGCTGCTGAACGCGTCGCTGCGCCGCGACGGAGCGTTCGCGCTCCACTTCGACGCCGAGTTCGCGACCCTCGAGGATCTCGTGGCGGCGACGTTCACCGGCCGCAACTTCGGCTGGTACCCCGACGAGCGCGCAACCGCGGTGGCGTGGATCGCGCGCGTCGTCCGCGAGGACGACGGCCGCGGCGCCCTCGCCCAGGCGTTCGGCGGGGCGTCCTACGCCGGCCTCTTCGCCGGCTACGACTCGCTCCACCCGATCGATCTGCCGATCCCGACGGCACGCCGGTTCGACGTCCGCCGCGCCAGCGACGAACAGATCCTGGCCGCCGTGGCGGCGTTCGTCGCGGACTACGTCCGCTCCCTCGTCGGCGCGCAGGACACGGCCGGCGCCTTCGCTGCGTCGCCCTACGACGTCTTCCTGCGCAAGAACGGCCTGCCCGTGGCCCCCCGCCGGGCGGAGAGCCCCGCGCGCTACACGCGGCGGCTCGCGCGGCTCGTCGCACGGCTCGACGCGCCGGCCTTCGTCGACGCTGCCGACGGACGCTTCCTCCTCCACCCGCACGACTTCGTCTTCGGCCCCGACGAGCTGCACGGGCTGCGCACATTCCTCTCGCCGAAGGCCGGCAACTGCGCCGCCTGCCATCCCGCCCCCGCCTTCACCGACTTCGGCGTCCACAACACGGGCGCCACCCAGGACGAGTACGACGCCGTCCACGGCCCCGGCAGCTTCGCGACGATCGCGATCCCGGACCTCGCCGCGCGCAGCGCCGACCCGGCCCGCTTCCTCCCACCCAGCGCCGCCCATCCACGCGCGCCGGGACCGTTCCGCGCGATCGCCCGTCCGGATCGTCCCGGCTTCACCGACCTCGGGCTCTGGAACGTCTTCGCCAACCCCGACGTCGCCGACACCCGCCGCACGCGAGCGCTCGCCAGGCTGGTGTGCGCGAGTCGCGGGACCCGCGGCTGCCCCCGCCGCCCCGCGGCGCTGCTTCCTGCCACGGTCGCGCTCTTCAAGACGCCGGGGCTGCGCGACCTCGGACACTCCGCGCCCTATCTCCACGACGGCAGCCGCGACACGCTCGCGGACGTCGTGCGGTTCTATGCGCGGAGCGCCGACCTCGCCCGTGCCGGCCTTCTGCGCAACGGCGCGCGGCAGCTGCGCAAGGTCCGCATTGCGGACGCCGAGATCGCGCCGGTGGCGGCGTTCCTGCGGGCGCTCGATGAGGACTTCGAATGACCTGGGCACAGGTCGCTGCGACGCTGCTCGTGGCCGCGGTCGCGCGCGCCGAGGTTCGCCTCGAGGCGAGGCTGACGCCCTTGCCCGGCGGGCCGCCGGAAGCACGCGGTCTCGCCGTGCTGACGCTGCGGGACGACGGCACGGTGCGCTGGGAGCTTCGCGTCGCGGACCTCGGCGGCTTCGCGACGGTCACCGAGCTGCGCGTCGGCGCGGCGGGGCCGGGCGTCGTCGCGCTCACCAACCCGCCGGCGAGCGGAACCCACATCGGCCGGTTCGGCCCGCTCGCCGCCGAGGCGCAGGCCGCGCTCGTCGATGCGCGGTGGTGGCTGCACGTCGCGACCGCGTCGGCGCCGGACGGCGCGCTGCACGGGCTCATCCTGCCTGCGGCGATCGACGGCCGCACCTGCGGCTGCGCAGGCGCGGCGAGCGGCGCGGCGTTTCGGGCCTGCGTTCGCACCGCCGTGCGCAGACTCCCCCGCGCGCAGCGGCGCACGCCCGGGGTGCGTGCGCTGAAGCGCGCGGCGCAGGCGGCGAGCTGCGGGCCGCCCACGCGCCGTGCCCGCACGCGGCCCGGCTGCTGCCTGCCGCGTACCCCGGCGGGCAACGTCGTGGTCGAGCGGCTCTGCGTGCCGCGGGCCGCCGGTCCGTGTACGCGCCTCGGCGGGATGCGCGCCTCCGGCGCGTGCTCGGCTTCGCCGCCTGCATGCTCTAGGGAAGCCCCATGACGACGATGCGTCGCCCGCTTCTCGCCGCGCTGCTGCTTCTCGCCTCCGCCGCCGGCGGCGCCGCCCAGGTTCCCGCCAAGGCCGACGTCGAGAGGGCCCTCGCCGCCGCGCGCGCGAGGTACGCCGGCCTCACCGAAGGCAGGAACGCCGACTACATCCCCGCGCTCGCGACCGTGCCGTCGACGCTGTTCGGCATCGTCGTCGTCACCGTCGACGGGCAGATCACGGCCGTCGGCGACGTCGAGCGGCGGTTCTCGATCCAGTCGATCTCCAAGGTCTTCACGCTGGCCGAGGTGATGCAGCAGCGCGGCGACGAGGCGATCGCGAACGGGGTCGGCGTCGACGCCACGGGCCAGGCGTTCAACTCCATCACCGCCATCGAGCAGTACAAGGGCCGCGAAATGAACCCGCTCGTCAACGCCGGCGCGATCGCCGTCACGAGCATGGTGGAGGGCGAGAGCGCCGACGAGGTCTGGGCGACGATCCTCGCCGGCTACGGTGCGTTCGCCGGGCGCACGCTGGCGATCGACGCCGAGGTCTACGCCTCCGAGGCGGCGACGAACCAGCGCAACCAGGCGATCGGCATGCTCATGCACGCCTACGGTCTGATCGCGAAGAACCCGGCCCAGGCGACCGACCTCTACACCCGCCAGTGCTCCGTCGCCGTGGACACGCGCGATCTCGCCACCATGGCCGCGACGCTGGCGAACGGCGGCGTGAATCCGGTGACCAAGGCGACGGTGATCGACGCCCGCCACGTGCCGGGCGTCCTCGCCGTGATGGCGACGGCCGGGCTCTACGACGACTCCGGCAAGTGGCTGTTCCGTACCGGCCTGCCGGCGAAGAGCGGCGTGGGCGGCGGCATCATCGCCGTCTCGCCGGGCAAGTTCGGCATCGCCGCCTTCTCGCCCCCGCTCGACGCCGCCGGCAACAGCGTGCGCGCCCAGCGCGCGATCATGGACGTGTCGAACGCCCTCGGCGGCAACCCCTACGCCGTGACGCCGCGCTGAGCGCCCGCGGCGCGCGCCGGTTTGCATCCCGGGTGGTCCTGCGACAGCGTGCGCTCCGCGCCGCATGGCCAGGCCCCGCACCCGCCCGAAGACCCGCCCCGCGTCCCGCCGGACGGCGACGCCGCGCGCGCCGCGGCGGGCGACGCTCACCGAGGCCGAGTTCGCCCGCGTCGCCCGCGCCTTGGCCGAGCCGCGCCGCTTCCGCATCCTCGCCGACATCGCCGCGTGCGACGCGGCCATGCCGTGCACCCACCTCACCGAGCGGCACGACGTCTCCGCCGCCACGCTCTCGCACCACCTGAAGGAGCTCGAGGCGGCCGGGCTCGTGGCCATCGCCCGCGAAGGGAAGTTCGCCCACCTCACGCTCCGCCGCAACGTCCTGCGCGCCTACCTCGCGCGTCTCGCGCGCCTCTGAGCCGAGCGTCCCCCCGTTGACTCGGGTCGGGGCGGGTGGAACGTTTCGATGGCCGTCGAAATGAACCCGCGACGGCAAGGAGACGTACAGTGGGCAGACTCACAGGCAAGGTGGCGGTCGTCACCGGCGCCGCCAAGGGCATCGGTGCCGCGATCGCGAAGGAGCTCGGGGCCGCGGGTGCGGCCGTGGTGGTGAACTACGCGGCGGACCGCGAGGGCGCCGAGCGCGTCGTGGGACACGTCACCCGGCGGGGCGGCAAGGCCGTCGCCGTCCAGGCCGACGTCGCCCGGCCGGACGACGTGCAGCGCCTCTTCGCCGAGACGCAGAAGGCGTTCGGCCGGCTCGACGTCCTCGTCAACAACGCCGGCATCTATCGCTTCGCACCGCTCGAGGAGGTCACGCCGGAGGAGTTCCATCGCCAGTTCGACGTCAACGTGCTCGGGCTGATCCTCGCGACGCAGGCGGCCGTGGCGCGCTTCGGGCCGGAGGGCGGCAGCGTCATCAACGTCGGCTCGGTGGCGAGCACGAAGCCGCTGATCGGGTCCGTGATCTATTCGGCCACGAAGGGCGCCGTCGACACCGTCACCCGCGAGCTGGCACGCGAGCTGGGACCGCGGAAGGTCCGGGTGAACGCCATCAACCCCGGCGTGGTCGCGACCGAGGGGGCGACCGCGATCGGCTTCATCGGCAGCGACGCCGAGAAGCAGATCGCCGCCGAGACCCCGCTCGGCCGCAACGGCGTCCCCGAGGACATCGCGCCCATCGCGGTCTTCCTGGCGTCGGAGGAGTCGGGCTGGCTCACCGGCGAGCTGCTCGTCGCCGCCGGCGGCTACCGCTAGCCGGCGCCGGGGCCGTCGCGACCGACCCGCGTCGGCGCGCGGCTCCGGCGGCCGGACCCGCGTCCGCGTTGACCTCGCCGGGCGCCGGCGCCAGGCTGGCGCCACCGTGACCGCCGACCGCGACGCCCAGCTCGCCCGCCTCGACGCCGACGGCTACGTCGTCCTCGACGGGCTGCTGTCGGCTCGGGATCTGCGCACGTACCGCGACGCGCTGGCGCCGCACTTCGCGCGTCAGGCCTTCGGCCGCAACGACTTCGAGGGCCGCCGCACCGAGCGCGTCTACACGCTGCCCGCCGTCCACGCGGCGTTCGCGGCGCTCGCGGCCCACCCGCACGTGCTCGCGCTGCTCGACGCCCTGCTCGCACCGCACTACCTCCTCACCGCCGGGCAGGCGATCCGCATCCATCCCGGCGAAACGGCACAGGCGCTCCACTTCGACGACAGCTTCTATCCCTTTCCCCGCCCGCGCGCGCCGATCAGCGTCGCCACCATCTGCGCCATCGACGACTTCACCGCCGAGAACGGCGCCACCGAGGTGATCCGCGGCAGCCACCGCTGGGGCGACGTCGTCCCGCGCGGCGTGGTGTCGGCGGGCGACTTCGCGCAGGCGACGACGTACGGCCGCGGCGCCGACTCCGCGCTGGCGCTGTCGGCCGAGCACGCGCCCGACGTCGTCGACGCCGCGCCGCAGCCCGTCGTCATGCCCGCCGGCTCCGTCGTGCTCTTCCTCGGTACGCTCTGGCACCGGGGCGGCGCCAACCGCAGCGCGGCGCCGCGGCTCGCGGTCACCTACCAGTACTGCGAGCCGTGGGCGCGCCAGCAGGAGAACTTCACCCTCGCGATCGCGCCCGAGGTCGCGCGCGCGATGCCCGAGCGCGTGCAGGAGCTGCTCGGCTACACGATCCATCCGCCGTTCATGGGGCACGTGGGCGGCGTGCACCCGAAGCGCCGGCTCGCGTAGACGTCACCCGCCGACGCGCCCGCTGCCCGCCGCGCAGGCGCGGGAGCCGCTGGTCGCGCCGGCGGCGAGCGTCCGGGCGGTGAGCAGCACGTGCCGGCCGCGCGCCGCGACGTCGAGGGCGTCGCCCGTCATGCGCTGGAGATCCTCCACCTGACCGAGGCCGGCGACGACGAAGACGCGGTCGCGGCGCGCGAGCACGTGGCGCAGGTCGCGCGGCCGCTCGATCCGGTGCGTGGGCCGATCGAGGTAGAACGCGAGCGAATCGGGCGTGTCGCCCCAGACCAGCACGGGTCCCACCGCTGCCGGGTCGCACGCCCGGATCAGACGCGCCAGGGGAGCGTCGCTGAAGCGTGCTTCGAGCCCGGGCACGACGAGACCGTAGAAGGCTGCCGCCGTCGCCATCACCGCGCCGACGAGGCCCGCGGCCGCCGTCTCGACGGGGGCGCGCCGCGCGAGCCGCGCCAGGACGCAGGCGATCGCGACGCTGGCGACGGCCAGCGCCGCACGCTGCGGGAAAGGCGTCGTGATGCGCGCGAGCCCGGCCGCGAGCAGGCCGGCGCCGGCCACGATCCAGGTGCCGCTCGCGACCACGAGGCCGCCCCGCACGAGCCGCCGCGTCGGCTCCGACACCCGACGCCGCGCCGCTTCGGCCAGGACGCGGCCACCGAGCAACGCGAGCGCCGGCATGGCCGGGAGGACGTAGGTGGCGAGCTTGCCGCTCGACACGGTGAAGAACGCGACCACGGCCGCCGCCCAGATCAGGCAGAAGCGCTGCGCCTCGTCGAGCCCGCGCTCCCGGCCGTCGCGCACGACCGCGGGCAGGAGCGCGCTCCAGGGCCAGAACACCGCGAGCGCGAAGACGGGCGTGTACCAGAACGGCGCCGGATGGAGACGCTCCGAGGCCGCGAGAAAGCGCTTCAGGTGATGACGGACGAGGAACTCCGAGAGATACGCCGGGTCGAGCCAGGCGGCGGCGACGTACCACGGTCCCGCCACCACGAGGCACGGGAGCGCGACCACGAGCAGGGAGCGCCCGCGCAGCAGGCGCACCCGCCCCGTCGTCGCCAGGTGCACGACGACGATGGCGCCGACGAGGACCGGCGCCACCGCGCCCTTCGCGAGGAGTCCCACGCCGAGCGCGACGCCGGCCAGAGCGAGCGGCGTCCGCGGCCCCTCCTCGCGGCTCCAGGCGTACAGCGCGACGAGCGCCGACGTCACGGCGACGGTGAGGAGCATGTCGAGCGACGAGAAGCGTCCGAGGCCGAGGAAGCCGAGCGCCGTGACGAGCATCGTCGCCGCCGCGACGGCGGCCGCGAGGCCCCAGGCGCGCAGCGCGAACCAGAAGACGAGCCCCACCGTCGCGAGCGCGCTGCACGCCGAGACCCAGCGCGCGGCGACCGTCGTCGGACCGCCGAGCGCGTACGCGACCGCCGTGAGCCAGTAATAGAGGATCGGCTTGTCGTGATACGGCCGGCCGTGCAGACGCGGCAGCAGCATGCCGCGCCAGTCGGTCGCGGCCCACAGGTTGCGGGCGATGAGCGCGTGGCGGCCCTCGTCGGGATCCCAGAGCGGATAGGCGCCGAGCCCCACGAAGAGGAGGAGCGCCGCGAGCGCGAGCACGGCGCAGGCGGCGACCGCGACGAGCGGCCGGGGTTGCCGCGACGAGCCTGCCGGCGCGACGCGGAGTCCGCGTCGCCCGGCCGTCGGATGCGATTGCACGCGGGGGCGGCTACCAGCGCGCACCTTGCGTGCACGTGAACGGCGCACGCGCCGCACGCCGCGCCGGTGCGCCACCCGAGCGCGAGGATGACACGAGCATGAACGCCACGGACGGCGCGCATTGTGTCGGCGCCGCGCGGGCTGCTAGCGCAACCGCGCCGGACGGCGTGCCGGCACGTACGACCTGAACGACAGCCGCAGCGTGGTCGACATCCCGACGCAGCAGGGAACGGCGGTGACGGCGAAGACGCCCACCTTGAGCGTGCAGGCGACGTCGGTCGCGGGCGAGGTCGGCGTGGGCCTCGAGTACTTCCTGAACCACGACGTCAGCGTCGGGCTCGCCCTGCCCGTCTACCTCTACCCCGACATCGCGACGACGGTGCAGCGCGGCCACAAGCCCGTCGAGCACGGCCACGTCAACTTCTCGGGCCTCGTGCCGCAGCTCCAGGTGAAGGCGTACTTCGAGTGAGCCGGCCGGCTCAGCCCGGTAGCCAGACGCGGTAGTACGTCGGCGTCTCGAAGCCCATGCGCCGGTACACCGGCTCGCCCATCGGCGACGCCTGCAGCGACGCCGCCGCGAGCCCGCGCCGCCGGCCCTCCGCCACCACCGCCCACGTCACCGCCGCGCCGTAGCCGCGCCCCTGCGCGTCGCCGACCGTCCCCACCCAGCCCACGCCCGCGAGGCCGTCGGCGGGATACAGCACCGCCCCTGCCACCGCCTCGCCGCCGCGCCAGGCGAGGAACGCCTGCGCGGCCGCGCCGGCCAGGCCGGCCAGCGAGGCGAAGCGCGCCGCGGTGCTCTGCGCGGGCACGCCGTACACGCTCCACGCGTCGAGCATCACGCGGCGGTAGGCGGTGACGTCGCGCGCGTCGGCGACGGCGCGCACGACGACGTCCTTCGGCGTCGCCGGCTCGGCGCCGGCGCCGACGAGCGCCATGCCCGGCACCTCCGCCAGCGGGAAGAAGCCCGCCTCGGGCAGCGCCTGCTCGAGGGCGGCGTCGGCATGGGCGCGCGTCCACGCCGACCACGGCAGCGCCGCCGGGGCGAACGCCGCGGCCGCGTGGGCGCGCAGCGCGACGGCGGCGAGCGGGCCGGTGACGATCGCCATGTTGGTCAGCACCGTGCCGTGGGGATGGCCGAGGCAGACGAGGCCGTCGTGCTCGTGCACGAAGCCGCCGGCGGTGACGCGCGCGTCGAGCCGGTTCATCGCCGCCATGTTGCGGTCCATGGCCGCGAGCAGCGCGGGGCGGGCCAGGGCGCCGGGTGCGGTGGCGGTGCTCACGGCTCGGACGGCTCGGCGAGCGCAGCGAGGAAGTCGGCGCCCCAGCGCGCGACCTTGGCAGGCCCGACGCCGGGCACGTCGAGCAGCGCCTCGGGTGTCGCCGGGCGCATCGCCGCCATGGCGAGCAGGGTCGCGTCGCTGCACACGATGTAGGCCGGCACGCCGGCGGCGTCGGCGAGGCGGCGGCGCAGCGCCTTCAGCCGCTGCACGACGGCGTCGTCGGCGACCGCCGGCTCCGCGGGCGCCAGCGTGCCGCTGCGGCCCTTGCGGGGCATGCGCGGCGCGGCGGCGAGCAGGTCGGCGCCGGTGCAGACGTCGCACGAGGTGCCGCACGCTTCGCGGCGCTCGCCGAAGTGGCCGACCAGCACCTGATGCCGGCAGCCGCGGTTGTCCACCAGGCGGAAGAGGTCGCGCGCCTGGCGGCGGCGCTGTGCCGCGAGCTCCTCGTCGCCGTCGTCCTGCAGCGCGTCCCAGCTCATCACGTCGGCCCAGGAGTAGAAGAGGATGCAGTCGCTCGCGAGGCCATCGCGGCCGGCGCGGCCGATCTCCTGGTACCAGCCCTCGACCGAGCGCGGCAGATCGCGGTGGATCACGTAGCGCACGTTGGGCTTGTCGATCCCCATGCCGAAGGCGACCGTGGCGACGACGACGTCGACGTCGTCGCGGCGGAAGGCCTCCTGCGTCCTGGTGCGGGCCTCGTGCTCCATGCCGGCGTGATACGCCATGGCGCGCACGCCGTGCTCGCGCAGCCACTCGGTCATCTGCTCGACCGCCTTGCGGGTGAGGCAGTAGACGATGCCGCTCTGTCCGGCCCGCGCCCGCACCAGACGGCCGATCGCCTCGCGCACGCCGAGGCCGAGCCCGTCGCCCTTGCGGTAGGCGTGCACGTGCAGGTTCTGGCGGAAGAACGAGCCGCGCACCTGCAGCGGCGCCTCCATGCCGAGCTGGCCGATGATGTCGCGCGTGACCGCCGGCGTGGCCGTCGCGGTGAGCGCCAGCACCGGCACGCCGGCGAAGCGCTTCTTCAGGCCCTGGAGGTTGCGGTAGGCGGGACGGAAGTCGTGGCCCCACTGGCTGATGCAGTGGGCCTCGTCGACGGCGACGAGCCGCAGGTCGACGCCGCCGAGCGCGCCGCCGACCGACGCCTCGAGCCCCTCCGGCGCCGCGTACACGAGCTCGTAGGCGCCGGCCCGCAGCCCCTCGACCCGAGCCCGCCGCTCCGCCGGCTCGAGGCTCGAGTTGAGGTAGGTGGCGCGCAGGCCGGCGGCGTCGGCCGCGTCGACCTGGTCCTTCATGAGCGAGATGAGCGGCGAGAGCACCAGCGTCGTGCCGCCGAGGCAGCGGGCGGGAACCTGGTAGGTGAGCGACTTGCCGGCGCCGGTCGGCATGACGCCGATACAGTCGCGGCCGCCGAGGACGGCGTCGATGATCTCGGCCTGGCCGGGCCGGAACGCCTCGTAGCCGAAGACGGAGCGCAGCACGTCGTGCGGCGTGGCCGCCGAGCCGATGGTGAGCGGGCGCTTCGGCGCCGGCGCCTTCAGGGCGGCGGCCAGGAGCCGCAGGGCCTCGATCGCACCGGTGTCGAAGAGCGCGCTGCGCTCGCGCCAGGTGGCGCGCAGCTGCTCGAGCCCGCCCAGGCAGCGGCGCCGCAGCGCCGGGTCCGCGGGATCGCCCGCCTCCCAGGCGGCACGCAGCGCGGCGACGGCCCGGGCGACGTCCTCGCGCGAGCCGAGCGGCGGCGGCGCGAACCCGGGGAGCGCGGTCTGGGCGGCGTCGTCGAGCTCGGCCATCGGCGGGAGCGGAGTCTAGTGCGCGGCGGGCGTCGGGGAAATCGCTACGATCGGAACCTGCACGGGACGTGGGCCCGGCTACGCGCTCGCGCCGCCGAGCGCAAGCGACCCGCGGCCGACTGCACGGTAGCGATGGCTGCGCAGTCGCCGCCGGTTGCCAGGAGCGCGGGCGACTTGCTAGCCACGCGCAGTGCCGACTCCCTCGACCCGCCGTCTCGTCCTCGCCGGCCTCGCCCTCGTGGTCGCCACCACGGCGGCGGCCCGCGACCGCGCTCCCCGTACCTTCGTCACCGAGCAGCAGCCGTTCGTGCTCGGCCAGGCCGTCGACTGGCTCGACGCCGACACGGTCGTCTGGCACGACGCGTTCATCCGCGACGAGGACGGCGACGGCGAGTTCGACATCCATCGCTCGCGCCTCGACGGCTCGGCGCGCGTCTGCCTCACCTGCGACCTCGAGGGACGCCACCAGGTGCCCGTCGTGCAGCCGGGCGGGCGCTGGATCCTGTTCCACTCGTGGCACGGCCACACCGTCACGATCGGCGCGCCGGGCTTCGGCGGCATCGGCTCGGACGTGTGGGTGATGACGGCCGACGGCCAGCAGAAGACGAACCTCACCCGCAGCGGCGACCTCGAGGACCACTTCCACGCCTACTGGTCGCCGGACGGGAAGTGGATCGTCTGGACCGCGCTCAACTGGAACGCGAGCGCCGGCGGCACCGGCAGGTCCGACGTACGCGTCGCCCGCTTCGATCCGAACGGGCCGAACGGCCCGCAGCTCGTCGACGAGCGCGTCGTCCGCCCGGCCAACGGGCACTGGTACGAGACGCAGTGGTGGGCACCCGACGGCTCGGGCTTCCTCTACACCGAGACCGTCGACACGGCGGTGAACCCGGAGCTGTTCTTCTGCCATCTGAAGAAGCGCGACCGCGGCGAGTGCCGCCCGGTGCGCCTCACCGACCACCTCGCCTGGGACGAGCAGGCGATCTTCACCCCGGACATGAAGCACGTGATCTTCATGTCGTCGCGCGACCTGCCCGGCGCGCACAACACCTGGACCACCGCGGCCCACCTGCTCGGGCTGCCGGCCGACTACGACTTCGCCCTCATCCTCTCGGTGTTCGCGAACAACTTCCTCCAACCCCGCTTCGAGCAGGCCACCGACCTCTGGGAGCTGACGCTGCAGTGGAACCGCGGCCGCACGCGCTTCAAGCCGGGCGCGCTGCGCCGGCTGACGCACACGGGCAACGACGGCTGGGTCATTCCCGAGTTCGCCTGGGACCCGAAGGGCAAGCGTCTCCTGTGGTCGCAGGCGCGCATCAGCGCCGCCACCCGCATCGACCAGGGCTGCACCATCCGCCGCCTGCGCGACGCCCTCGTCACCCGCCTCGCCGGTGTGCAGACCGTCGCCGACCTGCCCCTCGACCTCGACGTCCGGATCCGCGACGCCGCGGCGGAGATGCTGCGCGACCCGCGCGCCTACACGCCGCCCGACGACGCCTGCGGCGGCTCTTTGCCGGACACGCCGCCCGTCTTCGAGCAGCAGACCCTGATCGGACGCTACGAGTGACGGCCCCGCGGCGTCTTGCGAAGCCCGGCGGCGGCCGGCTACCCAGGCCGTCCGGAGGATCCATGACCCACGCGACCCGCACCCGCCTCGCCGCCGCCCTCACCCTCGCGCTGCTGCCCTCGCTCGCCGCCGCCCAGTTCGGCAACTGCGGGCCGGACGTCGAGAAGTACTGCAAGGGCGTCCTGCCCGGCCGCGGCCGCCTGCTGCGCTGCCTCGAAAGCCGCGCGGCGGACCTCACGCCCGCCTGCAAGCAGACCGTCGGCGTGCCCACCTTCACCAACCCGGAGAGCGCCTGCCACGACGACGTCGTGAAGTACTGTCGCGACGCCGCCCCCGACAAGGCGAAGGTGAAGGCCTGCCTGCAGGAGAACGCGGCGAAGCTCTCCGACGCCTGCAAGACCGCCCTCGTTGCGCACGGCAGCTGAAGCGCCCTGGCGCCGGACCACACGCCGCGGGCCGGGGCCGCGCGGCTCAGCGCGCGAGCTGCACGGCGACGAAGCGCTGCATCGCGCGGATGCAGGCCGTCGCGGCGCCGCCCGGAAAGTTCGCGAACGAGTGGCCGACGCCCGGGAACACCTCGAGCGCGGCCTCGCCGCCGGCCGACCGCCACACGTCGCGCAATCCCTCGGACATCGGCAGGGTGACGTTCTCGTCGAGCTCGGGATGCGCGATCCAGAGCGGCGGCAGGGCCTCGTGCTCGCCCGCGGCCACGATGCGCGGCACGCTGGCGCGCTCCATGGTGGCGGCGTCGCCGAAGAACGCGTCGTGGGCCGCTTTCAGGTGCTCGGGACGGAAGAAGCGATCGCGCGGCGGCACCGGATCGGTCATGCGCTCGCGCAGGTAGTGGTAGCGCGTCAGGGGATCGGCGACCGGCCACAGCGCCAGCACGTACGCGACGGCGAGCGGCGCCGCCGCGACCGGCGCCGTCCCGAGCGAGGACGTGGTCGCGTACTCGGCGGCGTTCGGGCGCAGCGCGGCGAGGAGTGCCAGGTGCCCGCCGCTCGAGCCGCCGACGAGCCCCGGCGGCGCCGCGAGCGCGCCCAGCTCCGCACCCGCGTCGCGTACGAACCGCAACCCGGCGACGACGTCGGCGACCGCGGTCGGGTAGCCGTGGTCGGGCGCCTGGCGGAAGTCGAGCGCGACCACGACCATGCCGCGCGCCGCGAGCGCGCGGCATATGTTGGCGTCGACGGTGCGGTCGAAGTGCGACCAGGCGCCGCCGTGCACGTCGACCAGCGCCGGGTACGGCCCACCGCCGCGCGGCCGGTAGACGCGGGCGAGCAGGCGCTCGCCCGCAGGCGCGGCGTACTGGACGTCCTCGACCTCGACGGCGTGGACCTCCTCGGCGTGGACGGTGGGACGCAACGCCGACCGCTCAGCCGTGCCGGCCGAGGCGCCGCAGCGTGCGCGGCGGGAGCAGCCAGCGCAGCGTCGCACCGCCACCCGGCGCGAGCGCGGTGAGCTCGACCGCGGCGCAGGCACCCTTCTTCAGGGCGATCGCCGCGCCGTCCGGCGACCCGGTGAGGAGCAGCGCGAGCAGCTGCCCGAGGTTGGGCTCGTGACCGACCAGCAGCACGTGGCGGCTGCGTGCGAACAGGCGCAGGGCGCGCAGCGTCTCGGCGGCCGGGACGTCGGGCTCGAGCGCCTCGAGCTCGCGCGGCGCCGGCACGTCCGGGAGGCGGGCAGCCACGATCGCCGCGGTCTCGGCGGCGCGCGCCAGCGGGCTGGTCGCGATCGCGTCGAACGACAGCCCGAGCGCGCGCAGGCCGGCGGTGGCGCGCTCCACGCGCCGGCGCCCGCGCCGCGTGAGGCCGCCGGCTGCGGTCGTCGCCGTCGCCGCGATCCTCGGCGACGCCGTGCCGCATCACGTAGAGCATCATGGCGCGGGAGCCTCGGGCGGCGGTGGCGCCGGCGCGAGCGCCGGGACCCAGGGCTTCGATGCAGCGCGCCGCTTGGTGCCGCGCCGTTCGAAGCGGCGCCAGGCGCCGAGGAAACGCCGGCGGCGGCGCCGGGCGCGCCGCGCGAGCCCGGCGAGGAGCCCGCCGGTCGCGAGCAGGGTGGCCGGCGGGAAGCTCGTGCGCTGGGCGGCGGCGTGCAGCCACGCCGCCTGCATGACGGCGTCCTGGTGGTCGCCGAGGACATCCTGGAGCGTCACCAGCCGCGCCACCACCGGCCCCATCGCCTCGGGATCGAGCCCGGCCAGCGCCTCGCACGCATAGCGCAGCCGCTTCACGCGCACGCGCAGCTCGTGCAGCGCCTCGTCCGACGCCTTCGCGACCGCGTCGCGCGACGCGAGCGCCCTCCCCCGCCGCTCGACGCCGCGGAGCAGCGGGCGCGTGACCGCCGGGGCGACTTCGGCCAGCCGCACCGGCGCACCGCGCGGCCCTGTGGCGCCGAGCTTCTCCGCTCGCGCCAGGAGTCGCCGGACGCGCGGCGTGCCCAGCCGTACGCGCAGCGCCTCGAGGGCACGCACCCGCTCCGCGGCGACGTAGTCGGCGAGCGGCGGCAACGCCCGGCGCGCGGCCGGGTCGAGCCGCTCGGCCCCGGCGGCGATCGCGGCGGCGAGGACGTCGAGGTCGCGAACGCTGCCGATGCCGCGGCCCAGCTCGGCGAAGCCGTCCATCAGTGCGGCGACCGTCGCCGCGGGCAGGAACCGCTCGAAGAGGCGCAAGGCGACGCGGATGCGGCGGGTCGCGACGCGCAGCTGGTGCACTCCCTCGACGTCGCCCGCGTGCGCCGCCTCGGCGTTCGCCGCGAAGCTCGCGAGGTAGAAGGCGACCAGGGCTCGTCCCACGCGGCGGGCATCGTCGTCCGGTCCCGGGGTCGGCGGGCCGGGCTGCGCGGCGTGCCGCCCGCCCATCAGCTACGCCCGCTCAGCGTCCGGCGCGGGCCCGCAAGCGTTCCTCGCCGCGCGCGCGGCTGGCGCGGCGGGCGCGCAGGAGGACCGGGCGATCCAGCAGCCGTCCCAGCAGGTCTGTCCGTCGTTCCGCGGCCCACAGCTCGAGCTCCGCGCGTTCGGCGCCCGCGTCGACCCGGATCACGAGCCGACCCTCGGAGCGCGACACGTCGAGCGAGCTAATCACACCCTGATGGGTCCGGTCGAGAGCGTCGGCGACGCGCAGGAGTGCCGCGAGCCCGCGCACGATACGCCGCCGCGCGGGCGGCAGCACCTCGACCTCCGGATCGGAGAGCCGCGGCGGCTGCTTGCGGTGTCCGCGGGCGACCTGGGCGAGCATCTCGATCTCCACGGGCGAGAATCCGAGCAGCTCGCTGTTCTTGACGATGTAGTAGGTATGCCGCTGGTGGCGGTCGTGCTCGACGGCGCGCCCGACGTCGTGCAGCAGCGCGGCGTACTCGAGCATCTCGCGCGACTCGATGGGCAGCCCGAGGTCGCCGGCGAGCGCGTCGAACAGCTGGCGGGCCAGCACGGCGACGTGCCGCCCGTGCACGTCGGCGCCGACCCAGCGGTGGGCGAGCGCCTCGACCGAGCGCCGCCGAACCCCGGTGGTGCCGGTCCGCGTCTGGCCGCCGACGCCCGCCAGGTCGAGCAGCACCCCCTCGCGCAGCGCCCACGAGCAGGCGACGAGGTCGGGCCCGCCCGCCCGCTGCAGAATGGTGTCGACGAGGACGACCGCCGCCGGCATCAGGTCGATGCGCTTCTGATCCATGCCCGGCAGCTCGGTGCGGTCGGCGGCCGACACCTGGAGCACGCGGCGCCGGATGCGCGCGATCTCGTCCGCGGTCGCGTGCGCGCCGTGGAGGCGCGCCGATTCTTCGCCCCGCGCCGCCAGCGCCATGGCGACGAGCGTATTGATGGTCCCCGACGTGCCCACCGCCTGCACCGCGCCGGCGCGCTTGGCGCGCTCGAGCGCGCCCATCTCGTGCGCGAGGTGGCGCTCGAGACGCTGGACCTGGCCCGCGCTCGGCGGATCCTTCGTGAGGAACGTGTCGGTGAGACGCGCGACGCCGAGCGGCAGGCTTTCCAGCCACAGCGGCTTGCCGTCGTAGGCCAGCGACAGCTCGACGCTGCCGCCGCCGACGTCGACGAGGAGGTGCGGTCCGCCCTCGAGGCCGATGGCGTGCCGCGCCGCCTGGAAGATCAGGCGCGCCTCCTCGAGCCCGGAGATGACCTTGATGGGCATCCCGGTCTCGCGCCGCAGGCGGGCGACGAACGCCGCCCCGTTGCGCGCCTCGCGCACGGCGCTCGTGGCGACGGTGCGCAGGCGCTGCACCTTGCGCGCCCGCGCCAGCCGCCCGAACGTGCGCAGCGCCTTCGAGGCGAGCGTCATGGTCTCGGGTGCGAGGCGACCGGTCGTGAACGCCTTGCGGCCGAGACGGACCATCTCCTTCACGCGGTCGACGACGACGATGCGACCGTCGGGCGTGACGTCGGCGATGACCATGTGCACCGAGTTGGTTCCGAGGTCGATCGCGGCGAGACGCACGCGGCGATGGTACTCCCCGCCGACGGCGAAGTCATGTCGCAGGCGTTGTCTGACGGCGCGCCGGCGCGCATACCACGGCGATGCTCGTGCCGCGCTGGCTGCGCATCGCGTTGTTCGCCACGGCGATCGTGAACCTCGTCGCGGCGGTCGGCTTCCTGCCGGAGGTCGCCGCCGTCCGCCGGCTGGCGCACCTGCCCGTCGACGCCCCGCCGATCTACCTGCGCACCATCGCGGTGTTCGTCCTCCTCTTCGGCACGGGCTACCTGTGGACCGCCGTCACCGGGCTGACGGACCGGCTCTTCGTCGCCCTCGCCGCCGCGGGCAAGCTCAGCTTCGTCGGCGTCACCGCGTGGTGCGTGCGGGACGGCTCGCTGCCGCCGGCCGCGCTGATCGCGGTCAGCCCCGACCTCGGCTTCGGGCTGGCGTTCACCGCCTGGCTGTGGACGACGCGCGCCGCCCCCTGGCCGCACTTCGCGCGCGTGCCGGGGGCACGCTGAGGCCGCGGCGGCATCGCGAGCGGGCGCGCCGCCCGGGGGCTCAGGGGGCGGGCAGCCGCAGCCGTGCCGGGTCGACGGCGAAGGCCGCGCAGCAGTGGGCGACCGCGTCGGCGAGCGCGACGAACCCGGCGCTGTCGCACGCTCCCGCCGCGGCCAGCTCGTCGGCCGCGCCCGTGCTATGGAGGTAGAACGCGAGCGGATCCGGCACGGCGGTCATCCCGAGCGCCGGGCGCACGTACTGGAACTCGAAGAGGTGGCGCACGAGCAGGCGCCAGAACGCGGGCGGCGGATACTCGGGGCGCAGCAGGCGCACGTTGTGCCGCACGTAGGTCTCGCGCTCGGTCGCGTCGAGCAGCGCGCGAGCGACGAGGTTCGCGCGCCAGTCCGGCAGGCGGCGCAGCGTGACCTCGGCCAGCGCGGCGCCGGGCGTTCCGTCGCGGCCCAGCGCCGCCAGGTCCGCGGCGGTCGTGCGGTGCAGCGCCGCCGGCGCCGCGGCGATGGTCGCGTCGAGGGCGTCGGCCAGCGCGGCGCGGCGGGCGTGACGCCGCGGGCGCGAGCGTGCACGGCCAGCCCAGCCGTGTCCGCGAGGTGCGCCCACTCGTGCGCCGCGCGCGCCGCGACCATGGCCCGCGCGTAGGGCAGCGGCGGCCCGTGCAACCGCTCCATGCCGGGCTCGTGGAGGTTGTAGGCGACGAGCCCGCGCGCCGCATGGAGGTAGCCGTAGCCGCGCTGGAGCGCGCCCGCGGCCGACGCCGGCAGCGCCGACGGCTCGACCACCGCCGCCCGGAAGTCGCGCGTCACCCGCGCCACCGCGTCGAGATCGTTGCGCACGGCGGCGACGGCCGCCGCGTCGGCGTCGCGCAGCACGGCGCGCAGCGGGCCGAGGCGGTCGGGCGTCGCCGGGTCCCACACGATGCGCCCGCGCTCGCCGACGACGAGGAGCGGCGGCGCGTCTCCCGCGAGCCAGTCGAGCAGCGCCGCCGTGACGGCCGGGTCGCGCACGCGCCAGCGTCCCTGGAAGGCGGCGACGGTCGACCGTGCGACCGTCGTCCAGCGCGCCACGAGCGCCGGCGGCTCGGTCTCGAGATGCGCCGGCACGAGGAGCCCGGTGCCGGGCACGGGCCGGTGCGCGCCGAGCAGAGCCGGCGGGCGGAGCGTCTCGTGCGCGAGCCGGCGCAGCCACGGCACCGCGTCCGCGGTCGCCCGCACGGCGTCCGCATCGGGGCGCGTGCTGCGCCGTGCGGCGGCCGCGAACGCGGCGCACTCGGCGTCGCTGCGCTCGAGCCACCACGCCGCGGTCTGGACGGCGGCCAGCGTCACCTCCCCCGTCGCCGCCATGCGGTCGCCGAGGGCCAGGAGCCACGCCAGCAGCTCGGGATCGGAGGTGGCCGGGTCGACGTCGGCCTCGTAGAGCAGCCAGGCGCTCGTGTTGAGGAGCTGCGCGTACGGCCGGACGGCGAGCGCGTCGCCGGTGACGACCGCGAGGTGCCGCCGGCGTGGCGGCACCCAGGCGGCGCGCGCCGCGAGCGCCGTGCCGCGGCTCCAGTAGCGCGCGAAGCCGGCGTCGAGGAGGTCGAGCCGGTCCGGGGACCAGCCGGCGCGGGCCTGCGCGAAGGCCCGGAACGCAGGGCTCGTCCCCGCCGCCGAGAGATGCTCGATCGGGACGAGGACGACCCGCGGATCGTGGACGTAGTAGTCGCCCGGCGACGGCGCTACGGCAGGAACCCCAGGTTGAAGTTGGCCGTCTGCCAGTAGTCGGACGCCGGCCCCTCGGTGTCGACCGGGAGGATGTCGGCCGCCACGGCCGCGGGAGGCATGTTCACCCAGCGCGTCAGGATGGTGCCGTAGACGTCGCGGAAGTCCGTCGAGCGGTGCGGCCCGGGCGCCTGGCGATAGACGGTGTTCTCGTTCCAGTCGAGGTTCGCGATGTCCGGGTGATTGCCGTAGACGCCGCCGTTCACGCTGCCGCCGACGACGAACATCGGCCCCTGCGAGCCGTGGTCGGTGCCGTTGTCGTTCTGCGGGATGCGGCGCGCGAACTCGCTCCAGACGAGGAGGCAGACCTTGTGGGCGAGGCCCATGCTGGCGACGTCGTCGTAGAAGATCTTGATCGCCGCGCCGATCTCGGCGAGCAGGCCGAAGTGCTGCCCGGTGGGCTGCGCGGCGCCCTGGTCGGAGTGCGTGTCGTAGCCGCCGTTGGCGAGCGCGAAGAAGCGCGCGCCGATGTTCGGGACGCCCTGCGCGCTGCCGTAGATGATCTTGGCGATCTCGCGCAGGTCGTAGCCGGTGCTGCGGTCGAGGCCGTCGTACTGCGCGCTCCAGCTCGCGCGGTCGGCCTGGTAGAGGTCGTGGAGCTGCGGGTAGCTCTCGCTGCTGACGAGCGTCGCATGCCCGCTGGCGCCGAGATAGGCCTTGCTCGGCAGCGCATCGCCTGCGGCGAGATCCTGGTGGAGCCGGCGGAACGCCTCGCGCTTGGTCGCGGTGTCGTCGTCGAAGTCGTAGTCGTACGGGAAGCCGAAGTCCTCGAGGCGGTCGATGGCGAGCACGCTCGTGCCCGACTGCCGCAGCTCCGGCGCCACCGAGCTGCCGATGGTGACGGCGGGCACCTGCGTGCCGCCGTAGCCGTACGCCGGATGGGCCAGGTGCCGTCCGCCCCAGCCCGTGCCCGTCAGGCCCGGCACCCCGAGCGGGTTCCCCGTCTGCCAGATCACCCGCGACTCCTCGTGCGAGAGGCTGTAGTCGGGGTAGCCGCAGCCCTGGATGACGGCGACCTTGCCGGCGTCGTAGAGCGCCTTCAGGCCGCCGACGCCCGGCCTGCCGCCGAAGCCGGCGAGACCGGGGTGGAGGCCGAGCTGGGCGCCGGTGCCGGGACAGTTGCCGATCGCCGTGGCCGCGAGCGCCGCCGCGGGGACGGCGATGCCGCCGCCGCCCGTGCGACGGTAGCCGTCGTACAGCGTGCGCAGGTTCGCGCTGCCGTTGGAACGCGGGATGACGGTGTTCTGCCCGTCGTTCCCGCCGTCGAGGAAGAGCACGATGAAGTAGCGATCGCCGATGGTGTCGGCCATCGCGCTGCGGACCAGGGGATGGGCGAAGAGGCCCGGGCCGAGCAGCGCGCCGGCCGTCGCGGCGCCGGTGCGCTGCAGGAACTGGCGTCGTGTGACGTTCATGCGAGGCGTCCCCCGTCCGTCAGTGGAGCTGGTAGGCCGGCGACTGCATCACCAGCGCGAAGAGGCCGTTCAGCTTCGTGTTGCGCACGTCCCAGTTCCGCAGGTCGATCGACGGCACGGTGCCGTTCTCGGTGAGATAGTCGACGAAGACCTGGCGCTCGGCCGGGCTCAGCTGGTCGCGCACGCCGAAGAGGTCGGTGACGGCGTCGACGATGGCGCCGGGATCGGTGAGGCCGGTGTTGACGAGACGATCCGTCTTGAGGGCGCCGCCGCCCCACCGCGCCATGATGATGTCGCGCGCGAAGTTGTAGCGGGCGAGCAACGTCGAGCTGCTGACCCAGCTCGTCTCCCAGTCCCAGCCGAAGACGCTCGGCGGGTCCATCAGCGTCTGCCCCATGTTGCCGAGGTGGTCGAAGACGCGGCGGTAGCTGCCGCCCTGGATCACTTGGTAGCGGCCGCGCGGCTTCAGGCCGAGGATGCGCAGCGTGCCGACGACGTAGTCGATCGGCCAGCGCACCGACTTCCGGCTCGCCTCCGTGTACGGCGGGCCGGCGGCGCTGGCGTAGAATTCGTCGTGGCACAGGAGCGAGCGGACGAGACGGCGGATGTCGAAGCTCACGTCGAAGCCCGAGTGCGCGACGATCTGGTCGACGAACGCCAGGCTCGGCTGCGGGTGCGCGAAGTACTCGCAGAGCCGGTAGGCGGTGCGGCGCGCGACCGTGTTCTTGCCCTGCGAGTCGGTGTGCTGGAAGAGGACGTCGACCACCTGGTCGATCTCGGTCGCGCCCTCGGGGCTCGCGAACGACGCGCCGCCGGCGGGAAAGCCCGGGCGCCCCGCGAAGAGCGTCTTCGGCCCGCGCTCGGGGAACTCGGCGGCGTAGTCGTGCCGGTAGTCGTCGAAGCGCGGCTTGTTGCTGCCGTCGTAGGTCCAGCCGGTGAACGCGCGCGCGATCTGCACGATGTCGGCCTGCGTGTAGTTGGGCTGCCCGGCGAGGTCGTAGACGCCCAACGTGAACAGCTCCTGGAGCTCGCGGGCGTAGTTCTCGTTCGGGATGCCCTTGTCGTTCCGGACCGTGTCCAGGAACTCCATCATCGCGGCGTCCTTGTTCATCGCCTTGACGAAGGTCTTCAGGTTGCCGTTGCAGTGCTGATGGAGCAGGCCGACGTAGAGCCCCATCCGCTTCACGTCGATCACCTTCGCGATCGCGACGGCGAAGTGGTCGTGCCAGAAGAGCGCGAGCTTCTCCATGAGCGGGAACTTCGCCTTGAGGATGTACGTGACCCACTTGTCGTGGGCCTGCTCGAAGTAGCTGCCGCCCGGCTTGAAGGCCTTCGCCTTGAAGCCCACCAGGCGGTCGGCCGCGGCGCCGCGGGAGAGCCCCGTGTAGCGGCTCACGTCGCGTGCGAGCGCCCCGAACCCGGTGCGCCGCAGGAGGTGTCGCGCCGCCGCCGCGCCGAGCGTTGCCCCCTCGTTGACCATGTGTCGTCCTCCGGTGCCGTCAGTCGGTGCCCGGCACCCAGCCGTTCGCCGGCGCCCCGGCGGCGATCCACGCGCGCACGATGTCGACGAGATACGCGTCGAGCTTCGGACGACCGTACGGCATGCGGGCGCCGAGGGCCGGATTGCCGCCGAAGTCGCCCGTGATCTTCCGATAGAGGAAGCTCGTGCTCGTCTGCGCGTTGGCCGCGTCGATCCGGCGCCAGCCCATACCCGCCGCCGCGAAGTTGCTCGGGATCACGTTGACGACGTTCGCGTACGCCGACGGCTGCTCGAGGAGCATGTTGCCCGCCTGCGTCTGCGAGTCGTGGCAGCCCGAGAGCGCACAGCTCCGGTTGAAGATCTGGCGCTGGATGCGATCGTACGTACCGGTGAAGAGCACCTGCGGATCGCAGCCCGAGGGCGGCGGGTCGCACATGAGCTTCAGCTTGTCGACGTCCTTGTAGATCTTGCCGAGCTGGAACGTCGACATCGACGTCAGCCGGATCTGCTTCTTGCCGCGCTTGCAGACGGCGCCGGGCAGCGGTCCGGTGAGCGGCACACGGATGCGGGTCGCGAACGTGCACTTGTCGGCGCTCGCCGTCGGCGGCTCGATCTCGTTGTTCGTGCGCTGCTGGAGCGCCTGGAAATCGGGATCGAACTTCGGGTCGCCGTTGTCCTGGGCGTGGTCGACGCGGATCGACTGCACGCCCGCGAGCGTGCACCGGGTCGGGTTGTAGGTGCTGTTCGCGCACAGCGCGACCTCGAACTCGCAGACGCCGTTGACCACGCCGTCCCTGTCGCAGGCCGGGTCGCCGTCGGCGCAGCGGATCATCCTGGGCTTCTTCGCCGGATGGTTGAGCGCTGCGTCGAAGGCGACCAGGCAATCGGTCGTCGCGCTGCCGCCGCCGCCGAACACCACCGCTCCGGCCGGAATCGCGCCGCCGAACAGCGCACTCGCGAGGACGGCCGCGACCGTCCACCCAGAGGCCGACATGGCGCGCCCATACCACGACCCGCGGCTTCCGCGTCAATGAAAAGTCACTGGACATCCGTCCCCGCGACGCGACGACGCCACCACGCCGGCGCGCCGCCCGGCCGAGGCCGCGTCGCGTGAAGAGCCGCGCGCGCGCGGCGACGACACGGGCGGGCACACGTGCCGCGCCCGTCAAGGCCGGCGCACGCGACGCCGCTCGCGCCCCCGCGAAGCGGCGCCGCGGGCTGGCACGTCGCTCGCTCCGCCGGCGGCGAGGGAGGAGACCGACATGCACCTACGCTACGCGCTGCTGGCCCTGCTCGCGCAGGGCGAAGCCCACGGCTACGAGCTGGTGAAGCGCTTCGACCGGCAGCTGGGCCCGCTCTGGCACCCGAACATCGGCCAGGTCTATCAGCTGCTCCACGAGCTCGAGGCGCGCGGCTTCGTCGTCCGCCGCGACGAGCGCTACGGCTGCCGCCTGCGCCGCCTCTTCCGCCTCACTGCCCGCGGCGACCGCGCGCTGCGCACCTGGCTCGCGCGCCGTCCGACCTGGCCGCCGCCGCTGCGCGAGGAGATCTTCGTCCGCTGCCTCGCCGCCGAGCGCGACGGCGCTCCCGCCATCCTCGCCCAGCTCGACCGCCAGGAGAGCGAGTACCGCCGCTACCTCGCCCTCGTCCGCGAGGAAGCTGCCCGCGACGGCGCCGCGCCACTGCGTCGCCTCGCCCGCGAAGCGGCCCTGGCCCACGCGGAGGCCCATCTGCGCTGGCTCGCGCACTGCCGCGAGGTGCTGGGCGGGGCTTCCGCGGCACGCTCGGTCGCGTGATCGCGGTGGCGCGTTCGGGGCGGGGGACGCGGGGGGGGGACGCCGCCCCCCCCCCGAACGCGCCGCCAGCCACACGCCGGGACCGCGGCTCCTCAGTTCTCCCGCGAACGGATGACGAGGTCGTGGATGCTCGCCGGCTGCGGCGTCGTCAGCTGGAAGACGACCGCCCGCGCCACCGCATCGGGCGTCAGCATGGGCGCCTGGCGGTTGAAGACGCCGAGCTCGATCCAGCGTCTCATCGCGTCGGGAAGGACCGCGGGGTCGAAGTCGCGCGCGAAATCGGTGCCGGCGACGTTGTGGATCTCCATGGTCATGACGCGAATGCCCGCCGTCGCCACCTCGGCGCGGAGGCTGCGCGCGAGGGTGAGCAGCGCCGCCTTCGACGCGGCGTAGACGCCGAGATACGGCCACGCCTCTTCGGCCGACGCGGAGCCCATGATGACGACGTCGCCGGCGCCGGCCGGCAGCATGTGGCGCAGGGCCGCGCGGCACGCGCACAGCGTGCCGATCACGTTGGTGTCGAAGATCGTGCGCCACTCGTCGAGCCGGCCGTCGGCGATCGCGCGCACGTAGCCGACGGCGGCGTTGTTGACGAGCGCGTCGAGGCGGCCGTGGCGCGCGACCGCGCCGTCGACGAGGGCGTCGATCGTCTCGGGCCGGCACAGGTCGGTCGGCACGGCGTCGGCCCGGCCGCCGGCGGCGACGATGTCGTCGCGCACGGCGGCGAGCTGCTCGGCGCGGCGGGCGCCGAGGACGACGGTCATGCCGGCCGCCGCCAGCGCGCGCGCGGTGGCGGCGCCGATCCCGGTCGAAGCGCCCGTGACGATGCCCACGCGTCCGGCCAGCGGTCGATCCATCGCGTCCTCTCAGGCGGCGCGCAGCGGCGCGAGCGCGGCGGTGAGCTCGGCCGGCGGCGTCGCCGGTACGAGCGCCGGCTCGTGCTGCCAGCGCCAGGTGGTGGCGGCCCGGACGGCGAGCACGCCGTCGCCGCCGCGCCGCATCTCCTGGTGCACGACGAGGCCGTCGGCGGCGGCCGCACACCAGGTGAGCGTCGCGAGCTCGTCGCCGTGGCGAGCGGCGTCGAGATACTCGAGGTCGCCCGCCACGACGTGCGGCATCGCGCCCGCGGCGACCAGGCGCGCCGCCGGCCAGCCGAGGCCGGCCAGCACCTCGAGCGTCGCCTCGACGAGGAGGTCGAGCCAGGCCGCGTTGTTGACGTGCACGAGCGCGTCGAGGTCGCTCCAGCGCACGCGTTGCACGGTGCGGACGGCGCCCGGCGGCGGCGGCGGCGCGCTCCAGGCGTCGCGCGCGGGGCCGGGCTCGGCGAGGTGGCCGAACCCCTCCTCGATCGCGGCCGGGATGCGTCGCGGCCGCCCGCTCGCGAGATCGACGTAGACCCAGTCGGTGCGCGCCGTGGCGACCGGCACCCCGGCGTCGGTCTGCACCTCGTAGCGGCGATGCGAGCGCACGCGGCGGAAGTCCTCGACCCAGGTGCGCACCGCCAGCACGTCGTCGGCGCGCGCGACGCCGCCGCGCGCGAACGTCGTGCGGCGCACGATCCAGTGGCCGCCGGCGGCGGCGTACCAGGCGGCGTCGAAGCCGGCGTCGGCGCTGGCGTCGATCGCGACCTGCGCGCAGTGGCGCAGGAGGCTCGCCGGGGTCAGCCGCCCGAAGGGGTCGACCTCGTGATGTCGCACACGGACACGCGCGGTGTAGACGTGGGCCACGACGCCGCGGCGTGGTAGCATAGACCTCCGGACGCCGACAGAGCCGCCCATGCCCCCGGCCTTCCCCCTGCCCCTGCGCAACGCCCTCGCCGCCCTCGCGGTCGAGGCGGCGACCGACGACGTCGCGTGCGCCGCGCTCGTCTGGCTGACGGCGCCGCACGCGACGCCGCCAGCCGAGGTCGCGGCGCGGCTCGCCGCCGGCCACCTCGTCGATCCGGGCAGCGCCGCGCTGCTGGACGTCCATGCGCCGTGGGCGGATGCGGTCGCGACCCACGCGCACCGGGCGGCACGCGCCGCCGCCGCCCGCCGCGCGCGGCCCTCGTCGCCCGGCGCCGGTGCCGTCGACCGAGCCCTCGACGATGCCGCCGCGCTCTGGGCCGAGGGTCTGTTCTTCGAGGTCCACGAGGTGCTCGAGGCGGCGTGGCAGCCGCTCACGGGCGACGCGCGACACGGGCTCCAGGGCGTCATCCAGATCGCCGTCGCGTTCCACCACCTGCGCCACGGCAACGCCCGCGGGGCGCGCAATCTGCTGCGCGACGGCAGCGAGCGGCTGCACGGCGCCGCCGATGCCCTGCCCCATCTCGACGCCCCGGCGCTGCTCGCCGGCCTCGGGCCCTGGCAGGTCGCCCTCGAGAGCGGCGCCGAGCCGCCGGCGACGCCCCCCCCGCCCCTCACGCTGCGCTGAGCGGCTACTCAGACCGCGAGCGTGCGCTTCATCGCGGCGACGGTGTCGAGCTGGACGCGAACCGTCTCCAGCTGGGCGATGCCGCGCTCGACCTCGGCGCGCAGCCGCTCGATGTCCTCGAGCGTGACCGGGGCCAGCGCCTCCTCGACGCGCGAGAGCAGCGCCCCGATCCCCCCCATGGAGCCGCCGAGGACGGGGTGGATGCGGCGGTCGATCACGTCGCGGGCGGCGAACAGCCGGGCCGCGCGATGGCGCAGCGCCGGCGTGCCGTCGGGCGCCTGGTCGGTCTCGGCGGCGGGCATGGCGGGCTTCTTCACCACCATCACCACGCGGCGCTCGCCGGCGACCGCGGGGATCGCGGGCCGCGCGACGACGGTGGCGACGCCCTCGTCGGCCGGCGCCACCCGCTCGAACGGACCGAGCGCCCGCACCCAGAAGCGCTCGTACTCGGCCCGACGCTCGGGATCGCGCAGGATCTCGTACGCCTCCTTCACGAGGCGGAAGCGGCCGGCGTCGCCGCCCACGTCGGGGTGGCCGGTCTTGGCGAAGTCGAGCCAGCACTGGCGCAGCGTGTCGGGCGTCGCCAACGGCGGCGCACCGAGCAGCCGGTAGAGGTCGGTACGGCGGCGCTCCTCCATCGAGGCCAGCATGACCGCCGCGCGATCGATGACGTACTCCGGGGTGACGCCCCGCCGGCGCGCCGTGCGGCAGATCTCCCAGTAGCAGCTCGAGGCGCGGCCGCGGGCGACGTCGGCGAGGAGATCGTAGAGGAGCGCGGCCTCGTCGTCGGGCCCGGTGAAGAGCTCTTCGAGGCCGGCGGCGTCGAGTATCCTCGACAGCCCATCCAGCGCCGCGCGCCTGTTCCACATATCTTCGGGTTCGCCCTCGTGCGGGCGCGCTTCTAGCAGAATCGCGGCGACGGCGGAAAGACGCGGCAGACGGAAACACGGCGCAGGTTCCGGTTGAAAACCGCCCCGGCATGGACCAGACTCCGCGCCCGATGTCACCCGCGCGTCGCGCCGCCCTGGTGGCGGCCATGCTCCTCGTTCCGGGTCTGCCGCACCTCGCCGGCGCTCAGGTACCGGCGGCGCAAGACGGGCGCCAGCAGATGCGCGACCGCTTCACCGGCACCAACAAGGCGGCGCAGCAGGCGAAGCTCGACGAGGCCGTGCGCAAGTTCCAGGACGAGGACCTGCCGACGCGGCTCGAAGGCGTCGGCGAGCTCGGCATCGCCGACGACCGCGCGAAGGCGATCGGCTATCTGATGCAGGGTCTCACCGACGACGAGCCGAGCATCCGGCTCAAGTCGATCGACACGCTGGGCAGCATGCGCGCCGAGGAGGCGATTCCGTCGCTCGTGCAGCTGCTCTTCCTGCGCGACACGGACGCCACCACCAAGCGCATCGTCCTCGTCTCCCTGGGCAAGATCGGCAGCGATCGCGCGACCCGCCCGGTGCTCGACTTCCTCGCCCGCGACAACGAGTCGCCGCTGGCCGGCAACGCGATCTTCTCGCTGGGCGAGATCGGCGATCCGATCGCGATCCCGGCGCTCGAGGCGATCGCCGCGCGCGAGACCGCCACGCCGCAGCTCCGTACGCTGGCCGACGCGTCGGTGCGCAAGATCAAGGAACGGCCGGCGCCCGAGGTCATCCCGCCGGCCCTCGTCGCCGAGCGCCGCGGCGGCCAGTCGGGGACGCCCTGAGGCGTCCCGCGACCGCGCGCCACGGCCTATCGTTTTCCCCGGTTCTTGAGGTGCTCGAGCAGCGCCTCGGTGATGAACGAACGCAACAGGCGGTTGTCCTCGAGACATCGCAGCCGAACGCGTCGCCAGAGGTGCTTGGGGACGCGGGCGTTCAGGTTGACGAGCGGCTCGGTGGCGTCCTCGCGTTGCGCCGACGACGAGCGTTGTACCACGGAAGATCCCTCCCGATACCCGTCGGTAGCACGCGTCCCCGGGGTCGAATAGCCCCCTTCGTGGGCAACATGCTTGCGGGAAATTGAGGGGTTCCGGACCGCGTGTTAGGGTCGCGCCGATGTCCGCCGCGCCGCTGCGGCTCACCGTCCGTGAGCACCTCTCGCCCGGCGGCTGGCACGCCCTGCGCCGTCGCGTGCTGCGCGCCGCCGCTGCTCCGGGGGTCGTGCTCGACCTGAGCGGCGTCGAGCGGCTCGACGCGCCGGGCACCGCGCGCCTCCTCCAGCTGGTGGCCGACGGCCGCGCGGCGGGCGTGCCGATCGGCATCGCTCACGCGGCCGAGGAGGTGCGGCGCCGGCTCGCCGAGCTGCCGCCGGTGATCGTCGAGCCCGCCGAGGCTCCGCCCCGCCGCTCCATCCTCGAATGGGTCGGCGGGCTCGCGCTCGACGCTGCCGGCACCGTGCGCGACGTCCTGCTCCTGATCCGCGACGTCCTTCCCGGCCTCGTCCCGTTCGGCGCGCAGGGCATCAAGTGGGACCTGACGATCGCGCAGATGGCCGCGGTCGGCGCGCGCGCCACCGGCATCGTGGTCTTCATCAGCTTCCTCGTCGGCATCGTCCTGGCGCTGAACGGCGCGCTCCAGCTGCGTCAGTTCGGGGCGCAGATCTACATCGCGAACCTGGTCGCGGTGTCGATGGCCCGCGAGATGGGACCGCTCATGACGGCGGTCATCGTCGCCGGCCGCAGCGGCTCGGCGATCGCCGCCGAGCTCGGCGCCATGGTCGTGTCGGAAGAGGTCGACGCGCTGCGCACCATGGGGCTGCGGCCCGCGCGCTTCCTCGTCGTGCCGAAGCTCGTGGCCCTGTGCCTCACGATGCCGCTGCTCTCGGTCCTGTCGACCGCCGCGGGCGTCCTCGGCGGCTACGCCGTCGGCACGCTGACGCTCGACCTGCCGCACGACGCCTACCTCAGCCAGACCGTGAAGGCGCTGTTCACCGAGGACGTGCTGGCCGGGCTGCTGAAGAGCGTCGCGTTCGGCGCCATCATCGGGCTCGTCGGCGCGTACCGCGGGCTGCACGTGCGCGGCGGCCCCGAGGGCGTCGGTCGGGCGACCACCGCCTCGGTCGTGACCGCGATCGTCCTCTGCATCATCGCCAACGCCTGCTTCACCGCCCTCTTCTACCTGGTCGGATGACGATGCCTGCCGCTCCGCCGCTGCTCGAAGTCGAGAACCTGGTCGTCGGCTACGGCGACCGCATCGTCCTCGACGGCGTCAGCCTGCGCCTCACGCGCGGCGAGATCCTCGTCGTCCTCGGGGCGAGCGGCTGCGGCAAGAGCACGCTGCTGCGGGCCATCGTCGCCCTGCTCGAGCCGGCGGCGGGACGCGTGCGCATCGACGGGCGCGACATCCACGCCGCGTCCGACACCGAGCGCGAGACGATCCTGCGCGACGTCGGCATGGCCTTCCAGGCCGCCGCGCTGCTGAACTCGCTCACCGTGGGCGAGAACGTGGCGCTGCCCATCGTGGAGCACTGGCGGCTCGACGAGCCCACCGCCGACATGCTGGCGCGCGTACGCCTCGCACGCGTCGGCCTGGCGCAGGCGGCGCGGCTGATGCCGGCGGAGCTGTCGGGCGGCATGCGCAAGCGCGCCGGCATGGCGCGGGCGCTCGCGCTCGAGCCGTCGCTGCTGCTCGTCGACGAGCCGTCGGCGGGGCTCGATCCGGTCACGGCGCGCGGCATCGACGACCTGATCCTCTCCCTGCGCGACGACGGCATCGGCTGCGTCGTCGTCACGCACGAGCTCGGCAGCATCGAGACCATCGCCGACCGCGCGCTCATGCTGGCCGGCGGCCGGGTCATCGCCGAGGGCACGCTCGACACCGTCCGCCGCAATCCGCACCCCGCCGTGCAGGCCTTCTTCCGGCGCGAGGCGCCGGCGCGCGACGCGGCGGCGAGCCTGCTGGAGAGCCTGGAGCATCCTGCGTGAGACGCACCCGACGCGACCTCGTCCTGACCGGCCTCTTCGTCCTGTTCGCCGGCGCCGTGCTGGCCGGCGGCCTGGCGTGGATCGCCGGCGCGCGCGTCTTCCGCACGGTCGACCGCTACACGGTGCAGTTCGACCGCTCGGTGAGCGGCCTCGCGCCCGGCGCGGTGGTCGAGTTCCAGGGCGTCAACGTCGGCCGTGTCGAACGCCTCCATCTCACCGAAGACCTGCCGCCCAAGGTCGCGGTCGCGATCGCCGTCTCGCCCGGCACGCCGATCCGCACCGACACGCGTGCGGCCCTCGTCGGCTCGCTGGTGACGGGCATCAAGTACGTCCAGCTCGAGGGCGGCCGCGGCGAGCCGCTGCCGCTCGGCAGCACCATCGAGGGCGACGTGGGCTCGCTCGAGGACATCCAGGCCCGGGTCACCGACGTCGCCGACCGTTTCAGCCGCGTCCTCACGAAGCTCGACGACGACGTCTTCACGCCCGACAACAACCAGAAGCTCGGCACCCTCATCGCCGACGTCAGCGCCGTCGCCCGCGAGCTGCGCAACGCGATGGAGGAGTTCCGCGAGCAGGAGACGGGCACGTCGCTCGTGCAGCTCGTGAAGCAGGTGGGTCGCGTCGCCGACCGCCTCGACGGCGTCCTCGCCGGCTTCCAGAGCAAGCAGGGCGACGTGCTGACGAACCTCAACGCGACCATCGAGAACCTGAACGGCGCCGTGACCGACTCGCGCGGCCTGCTGCGCGCGCTGAACACCCAGCTCCAGTCGACCGGCGGGTCGCTCGGCGGCCTGCTCTCGGACTTGACCCGCATCACCGCCCAGCTCGAGGAGACGCTCGACGTGATCCGCTCCGATCCCTCGCTCCTGCTCCGCGGCCGCCGTCCGGACGCCGACACGGTGGGCGAGTGACGCGCCTCCTCGTCGCGCTGGCGCTGGCCGCCGCCCTGGTCTCGGGCTGCTCGCTCGCCCGCGAGACGCCGGCCGTCCGCTACTACGTCCTCGCGCTGGAGCCTGCCGCGCCGACCGCGATGCCGGGCCCCGTCCGCGTCGGCACGTTCACCGCCGATCCCGCCTACGGCTCCGCGCGCATGGCGGTGCGCCCGTCGCCCTACCGCATCGACTACTCGTCGTATCACCGCTGGGCGGCACCGCCGCGCAGCCTCGTCGCCGCGACCGTGCGCGACTACTACGCGCACGTCCCCGACGACGGCCGCACCTACCTCGACGTCGAGGGCCAGGTCCGGCGCCTCGAGACCGTGCGCGACGGCCAGGGCGAGCGCGCAGTGATCGACGTCCAGCTGCGCGCCGTGCGCGGCGGCGAAGTGCTCGTCGATCGCGTCTACGCCGAAGAGGAGCCGCTCGACGGCAAGGGCGCGGACGCTGCCGCCGCGGCGACGAGCCGGGCGCTGGGTCGTGCGCTCGCACGGTTCACGGCCGACGTCGCGGCGACGTCGCGGTAGGATCCCGCGCATCTGCCGCAGCGCTCGATGCGTCCGCGCCGGGCACCCCGGCGGCACCGATCGGGTGCCTAGCAGCGCGGCTCGAGTCATCTTCGAAAGACGTCCCGCTGCCGGATGCACGGCAGCTACGCCCGTTCAGCCTGGAGGACTTCCACTGCCGTTCATCCGGGATAAAGGATGAGCCATGCGTAGCGGTCATCGTCACAGCGTGCTCGTCGTGGACGACGACCCGACCTTCGCAAACGGTCTGGCCGAGCTGATGCGCGCCGAGGGCTACGAGCCGCGCACCGCCGCCGACGGCGTCGAAGCACTCGACGCCCTGCGCACGCACCGTCCCTGTCTCGTCGTGATCGATCTCAACATGCCGCGCCTGAACGGCACCGGTCTCCACAGTCGCATGGTGTCCGACGCACGCCTGCGCTCGATCCCGGTCGTCGTCATGACCGGCGACGACCGCCCCGCCAGCGAGCTCCCGTCGCTGATCGGCGCCCCGATCCTCCGCAAGCCCCGCGACCTCGGCCGCCTGACGAGCATGGTCGCAACCTGCTGCGACCTCGACGCCCGCCGGGCGAGCTGAGCCCGGTCCGCTCGCCGCCCTGCTGCCGATCCGCTAGGTAGGGCCCGTCCACCGGGCCGAGGTGGCGGAACTGGCAGACGCGGGCGACTCAAAATCGCCAGCCCGTAAGGGTGTAGGGGTTCGAGTCCCCTCCTCGGCATGAGGAAAAGCAGGTAGATAGCCCGCTGGCGGTCGTCCCTGCGGCGGCCCCAGCGGGCGACCTGTCCCCAAACTGTCCCTATTCCTCGGATCCACTTAGCACTTCGAGCGCCGTGCCGCAGAAGATCTCGACGAGCGTGTCATAGTCCGGGATGCGATCCTTAATCGGCGCACACACCTTAAGAAGCCGGCAGGTTTGCCGAGCCACGAAAAACCGCGCCTGGTCCTTCTCCAACTCAGAGTAATCACCACTGTCGATCTGCCGTGCCTTGTCGAGCAGACCCTCCAGCCTCTTCGTGTTGTTCTGGATGACCTTCTCCAGCGGCCCCGCCATCGTCCCTATCGGAGACGGCGTCGACCGCCCCCGAAAGAGGCCCGTCAGCGACCACCGAGAAGCATTCACTGCGTCCAGTATGACGGGGGCTCCCTGCAAAACGGTAACCGCAGCGGCCAGTGTATTGAGAAGCTCAGGTCCCGTGAGTGGCATAGGCCCTCCCATAGCTGCGTTCGACGAATGCGAGCCCAGCAGATCGCATGCCAACAGCGTGTCGATGGGCCGTCTTGCAGCGCCCTCGATCGGCCCCGCGTTCCGTAGGCTCGCGACTCGATCCGCCTGAGTCGAGCGTCTTCTCGGCTGGACACCGCGTCTCCGATTGCGGAACCGGCCTGATCCTGTCGAACGCCTCCCCATGGTCGGCAGGCGATTTTCATACCGGCGCCGGAAGTGCTCGCAGCCCTCTCTCCATCCGCTTCGCCAATACCAGCGGCTGTTGCTTGCGAGATCGTCGAATAAGAAGACGATCGTGAAAAAAATCGCATCCAGAATGGTGCGAGCAAGCGGAGGGATCGCGACAGAGAGCTTAGGGCTGTAGTTGAGCAGCCGCACATCGCACAGATGCCGAACCGCTCGCTGATCCAGACGGCAACGCGGAACAGCGTCGTGACAAGGGCGTCGGATCCATCGACACGGAGACGTGCAGGATACTCTCGCTCAAGAAGATTCCCCGTGGCGACACAGAGGCGATTCAACGGCTCTTGGATGACTCCGAAGCTCAGGTCTCCCATCTGTCGCCTCTCATGGGTTCACCGCCTCGCGAAACATCGACGGCGAGTCGGTGCTACCTTAGCCCACTCCGGACACACGCGCTCGACGTTGTCGGTGCGTGGCGCCGACGCAGCACTGGCTCGCGGTCTCCCGCACGCCGTCGGTGCCTGCCGATCCTTGTTTTGCTCGGCGCTGTACCATGACGAGTTGCCGACGGCCGCGCTCGACGAGCGTGAATCGGCCCCTCCGAGCGTTGTTCCCCCAGGGAACAAACTCGCCCTCACGCGCCCTCTCTTGTGCCCACTGCTGCCCGCCGCGCACGCGCCGTGCGCTCGCTAAGTCGCGGAGTTCTTGCGCTTCGTCGTCGCGGCCGACGGGTTCGAGTCCCCTCCTCGGCACCTTGTAATCCAGGCAGTTAGCCCGCTGGTGGTCGCGCAGAGTGGCCCAGCGGGCTCGACTGTCCATGCGATATCCATGAGGCCGGGGAAAGTCGGGCGTAACCAGCGCTGTCCGTGTGACAGCGGCCTGAAGGCAAAGCACTGTTGCCACCGTGGACTCCCCGATCCCCGCAAGGCGATCGGGCACTTCGTCGACAACGACCAGAAGACCATCGGCTTGTTCACGCGCGACATGTTGGTGAACCAGCTTCGGCGAGACTGCCCGTGTATCGCTGGCTCCTTCGATCGGCTTTGGCTGGCCGAATTGGAGGAGATCAGCGACCGACTGAGGGGCGGCGAGCACCTAGCGGTCGGGCCGCAGGCACTCGCCGCACTCGCGGTTCAGGCGTTCGGAACGCAGCAGCCCGACGGAGGAGCGGCAGCCCCGCCGTCCTGATCGAGAAAGGCGCGAAGCTGGGGATCGGCAGCGGTCTCCGCCTCATCGGCGTCCGCCAGCACGGCGTACAGCTCCCACGGGATGCCGCCGGCATCGCGAACCCAGAATTTGTCCGCCTTCGCGTAGCAGCACGTCGTCCCGGTCTGCTGAAGGAGCGGAACGCCCGTCTGCTTTACCCGCACCATCTCGGAGGCGACGTCGCCCGTGCCGGGGTACCGGATGCCGAGATGGCTCAGGGTGCCGGGCTCTCCGCCGACGTTGAGGGAGAGGATCACGGGCGGATCCGCGATCTCAAACTTGGCGTAGTCGCGCCGCACCTTCGCTGGTTCGAGACGGAGGATCTTTCGGTACTGCTCGACGGCAGCCGGGATGCTCTCGACATAGAGCGCGACATGGAACGTGTTGGGCATGGAGGACTCCTTTTGGAAGATCGATGAGCGTCGATGTAGTGTTGTGACGTACATCGAAGCATGTCAATGTCTGAGTCATGCGATCGAAGTCCACCGGCTGCTGCGCCCCGGTCCTCCAAGCTCCGCTCGGGAAGGCGGAGGCGGAGGAGCTGGCGGCTGGACTGCGTGCCTTGGCCGACCCGGTCCGCCTGCGGCTCCTCAGCTTCATTGCGGCGCAGCCGAAGGCAGAAGCCTGCGTGTGCCACCTAACGGCCCCCGTCGAGCTGTCGCAGCCGACGGTGAGCCATCATCTCAAGCTACTCCACGAGGCCGGCATCCTGGATCGGGAGAAGCGCGGCACCTGGGTGTTCTATCGGATCAAGCCGGAACGGCTCGATGCGCTACGGGCGGCGCTGTCGACCAACGGTGTGAGTCGACGGTCCAAGGCGGCAGCACGATGACGGACAAGCCCTGTGTCCTCTTTCTCTGCACGCACAACTCCGCGCGCAGCCAGATGGGGGAGGCGCTGCTTCGCCACGCAGCCGGAGACCGGTTCCGGGCATGCAGTGCCGGCACCGAGCCGACCTCGGTGCATCCGATGACGATGCGCGTCCTCCAGGAGATCGGGATTGATACCGCCCCGCTGCGGTCCAAGGGTCTCAAGGAGATGCTCGGGCACGCGAAGGTGCGGACGGCGATCGTGGTCTGCGCGCAAGCGGCGGAGTCGTGTCCCCGGCTGTTCCCGTTCGCTCGCGAAGTCTTGCAGTGGCCGTTCGATGACCCGTCGAGGGTGCAAGGTGCGGAGGAGCTACAGCTTGCCGCCTTCCGCCGCACCCGTGATGAGATCCGGGAGCGGCTGCATCAGTGGCTCGCAACGCACTAGATCCCCGCAGAGCCTGGCGCTGGCTGCGACGGATCCCGACCTAGCCACCAGCCCCGCAGCGTGGCTCTCCGGGGGATCTCCGTGCGTCCTGGGGCGTTGTGGCGGTGCGGGCTTCGGCGATCTACTGCTCGGGGCAGAAGGAACCCCCGATGGACACAGAGACCGACGCTGAGCTGATCGCCTATCTCAACCGGCTCCATCAGAAGATGGCGATGTTTCGCGGCGCCTTCATCGATCAGGCAGTGACCGCGGATGTGATGATCGAGGAGCTGATCGCCCTCATGCTCGCGCCTGACCCGGGCCTCCGACAAATGCTTCAAGGCGAAGTGATCCAGCGCCAGGAGATCACCTTCGGCGTCAAGATCGACATCTTCAGCAACCTGCTCGGGCGTCGGTTCCCGATCTCAGCAACCCGGACTTGCTGCGCGGCCTCACCTGATGCGAAAGCGGCGGAACAAGCTGGCGCATCTCCTCCTCGACACGACCGAGGAGTTCTTGCGGCATCGGTATCAGGACCGACTCCAGCTGGCGTGGTACGACGCGGGGAAGAAAAAGCAGGAGTTGCTCAAAGACGATGAGGCCCACCAGTGGCTCCGTGACTGCACGAACCTGGTGGTCTTTCCTTTAGCCGCGCTTCAGCAGACGATCCGCGCCCGGGTCGACCCGACCCGCAGGAGATCGGACACGGTTGATGGGAGCCCAGCCCACTCAGCTGGCGACAAGCGCCCAGCACGAGAGACCCTCGGCTTTCGCGACCTGGGCACCAACTCGGACTTCGACTTTCGCGAGTTCCAAACGCTTGAAGGCGAGCGGGCCTCTCACAACGCAGAGCCGATGTCTCTTATCGGAGCCCACAATCGTGCAGCGCATCGCGGTCTCTCGGAGCTGATCGGGCGTACTCCCCTTGGAGACCACGATCGTGATGTCATGCCCAGGCCCAACCCTTGGACTCCGACGCTATGGCAGCCGAGTTCCATCCAGGTTTCGGCCTGCGGAATGGGGAACGGAGCAAGGTTCTCCTGATCCGGAGCCTTCAACTCTGTTGGCGTAAGCCATATCTTGGCGCCGGCCGAGTAGCTGCTGACACGGGAACCGAAGCGGGACGAGCGGCGCCCTTCTGTCGGTTGGAGTTCCCAGGATCTAGTGGACACCCCGGCGCTGCGCCTCCTGTGTCGCTTCAAACACGTCCGGGCTCAAGCCCCCGAGATGACTGTGGCGCCGAATACCGTTGTAGAAGGCGTCGATGTAGTCGGCCACGTCGGCGAGCGCGAGGGCACGAGTCCGGTAGATATGCTTCTTCACTCGCTCCTTTTTGAGGCTGCCGAAGAAGGACTCGGCGACGGCGTCCCAGCAGTTGCCCTTCCGGCTCATGCTCGGCTCGAGCCGATGGGAACGGCGTAGGCCGCTCCCTTGCCGAGGATGACGAGCGGTCGCTGCGCGCCGGCCAGCAGCGCGAGGGCGCGCGCGATCGCCTCCGGCGCGGAAGCTGCCGCGGCCGGGTCGACCACGGTGACGAGCGAGCGCTCGCCCTCCGCCGCCGCGAGCGTTGCCGCGAGGACGGCGGCGGGGAGGTCGGGGTACACGCCGCCGGGACGGCCCGATACGGCGGCCCGGATGGCACGCGCCACCCCACCCCGGCTTGCCGATCGCCTCGCAGGTCCGCGCCCAGCTCTGCTCCTGGATCGTGAAGCAGAAGTAGATGTAGGCGTTCGGGTTGGTCTGCCAGCCCTTGCACTTGAGGATCCAGCCTGGCTGGCCGCCGCCGGCGTTGCTGCCGCGCGGGACGGCGTCGCCGAACGGCGTCTTCGGGTACTGCGGATACTCCTCCAGGTAGCCGACGTGCTCGAGCCGCTCATGGTCGCGGAGCTTCACCCGGCACAGGTTCAGCACCGCGTCCTGCATCGACACGGCGACCTTCAGGCCCTTCCCGGTCTTCGCACGCCCGATCAGCGCGGTGAGGATGCCGAGGCGAGGTGCATGCCGGTGTTGCTGTTGCCGAGAGCCGCGGCGCTGCGACGTCGCGCAGCTGATTGCGCGTGACGTCGCCGGTGTGAGGCCGCTCGACCTTGAGGACGTCGGCGCCGAACCATGCCAGCAGCTGCGTGCACGCGGGTCCGGCCTGCACGCCGGTGAAGTCGATGATCTTGATGCCCGTGAGCGGCAGCTCCATGATCCTTGCCCTCCTTCGCTCCTGCCGTCGTTCGCGTGCGGTTCGGTGCAACGATCGCGCCACCGCGGCGCAGGCCGCAAGCGCAGGCAGCCGGCATCGGTCGTGCCGAGCGCTCGGCAGACGTGCCGAGCGCTCGAGCGAACGCCGGGAGGTGCCCGGCAGGGGACTCGCAGCTACGAGGCGCGCGGCACGCCCGGCGGCGACGCGACGCCGTCCGCCGCCGGTCCCGTGCGCCGCACGGGCGGTCGACCACCGAGCCACCGGGGCGCCCACCAGTTGAGGTCGCCGAAGAGGCGCATCGTCGCCGGCACGATCAGCACGCGGACGAGCGTCGCGTCGACCGCGACCGCGAGCGCGAGCGTCAGACCGAGCGACTTCACCAGGATCACGCGCGCCAGACCGAACGCGCCGAACACCGCCACCATGATCGCCGCCGCGCTGGTGATGAGCCGCCCCGTGCGCTCGAGGCCCTCCGCCACGGCCCACTCGTTGTCGCCGGTGCGCAGGTACTCCTCGCGGATGCGCGAGAGCATCAGCACCTCGTAGTCCATCGACAGGCCGAAGAGCGCGCAGAACATCACCACCGGCCCGGCGACGTCGAGCGGCTGCGGCTCGAACTGCAGCAGCCACGCCAGGTGGCCCTCCTCGAACACCCACACCAGCGCGCCGCCCGAAGCGCTGATCGAGAGGAGGTTCATGATCACCGCCTTGATCGGCAGGATCACCGAGCGGAGCATCACGAAGAGCGCGACGTACGTCACCACGAAGATGAACCCGATCGCATACGGCACGCGCGAGAGGATGAAGGCGTTCAGATCGACGTCGTTCGCGGGCGCCCCGGTGACGATGAACGTGCCGTCGCCGACGCGGCGGTCGGCGCGGATCGCGCGCACCAGCGCGCGCGCCTCTTCGCTGGTCGGCCCGGCGTCGGTCAGCACGATCAGCAGCGCGAGGTTGCCGGTGGTTCCGAGCCGGCGCACCTTCTGCGCCGCCAGCGGCAGATCCTCGAGCGGCGTCTCGGCGTCGGCGACGAAGTACTCGACGCTGAGCCGCGGGTCGGTGTTGACGGCGCCCTCGACGTCGACGACGCCCGGCAGCGTGCGGATGCGCTGCGCCAGCGCGTAGAGCGCCGGCACGCGCTCGGGCTCGTAGGCGAGCCCGTCCGGGTACTGCACGGCGACGAGGATTCGCGTGCGCGTCTGCTCCGGGAACGCGACGCGCAGCTCCTCGTAGACGTCGCGTGCCTCGATGCCGCGCGGCAGGGTGCCGATGTCGGCGGCGGCGATGGTGAGGCGGATGAAGGGCGAGCCGAGCAGCAGGAGCAGCGCCAGCGACGGCACCAGCACGAGCACCGGCCGCCGCATGACCCACGTGGCGATGCGGTGCCACATGCCGTCGAACGAGGCGAAGCGGCCCATCGGCAGCCGTCCCGCGTCGATGCGCGGCCCGAGCGCCACCAGCACCGCCGGCAGGAACGTCAGCGCCGCCACCACGGCGAGCAGGACCACCATCATCCCGCCGAGCCCCATGCTGGCGAGGAACGACCCCTGGAAGAACAGCATCGCGCCGAGGCCGATCGCCACCGCGAAGCCCGAGAACACGACCGCGTGTCCCGCGGTGTCGAGCGCCGTCACCAGCGCGTCCTCGCGGCTCGCCCCGCGCGCCACCTCGTCGCGGTAGCGCGTGACGATGAACAGCGAGTAGTCGATCGCGACGCCGAGCCCGATGAGCGACGCGACGTTGATCGCGTACACCGCCATGTCCGTCACGTGCGACAGCGCCGTGATCGCGGCGACGCCCGTGACCACCGCCAGCGCGCCGACGCCGACCGACACCGCGGCCGCCGCGAAGGTCCGGAACACCGCCACCAGGACGAGGAGCGCGAGCGGCAGGCTCACCAGCTCGGCGAAGAGCACGTCGTGCTCGAGCGTGCGGTCGAGATCGCTGCGATAGGCGAGATGGCCGGTGAAGCCCGTCTCGAGGCGGTCCGAGGTCACCGTCGCGCGCAGCGACGGATAGGCCTCCATGGCGGCACGGTACTCGTCGCGCAGGGTGACGATCGCGAACGCCATGCGACGGTCGGCCGACACCATGCGCCCGCCGACCACCTCGGGCGCGTCGTCCGGCGACAGCACGGAGCGCACCCGCGGGTCGTCGCGCAGCCCCGCGAGCGCCGCGGTCATCGCCTCGCGATAGGCCGCATCGCGCCAGGTGAGCCCGTCGCGCCCGCGGAAGAGCACGATGAACGAGGACTCGCCGGGATAGGCGAGCTCCTGCGAGATCAGCTGCTGCGCGATCTCGGATTCGATGCCCTTCGTGGTCCCCGAGCTGAGCGTGCCGCCGTGCCACAAGGTGAGGCCGGCGAGGAGCAGCACGAGGGCGGAGGCCGCGAGGATCGCCCGATGCCGGCGCAGCGCGAGTCGGGCGAGCCAACGGTACATCCCGGGTCCGCCGACACCTATCGCCCCTCCGGCGGAGCGACAAGCCTCGTCCTGCGCGCCGGGGCGCAACGGAGGGGTCGGGCCGCCGCGGCGGCCCGACCCTCGGGATCACTCCTCGTAGTCGTGCAGCTGCACCGCCATCCGGCCCTCGGTGGACACGATGCGCCGGACGTTCAGCGTCCGCGTCTTCGACGCGTCGCCGCGCGGGACCGTCACGATGGGCAGGGGCGTCGTTCCGACCGGGATGTAGAGATCCGCGCCGGTCAGGAACGACAGCGCGCCGAAGGGCACCGGCACGACGTCGAGGTGGGAGACGAAGTCGAGACCGACGTCGAGCAGGAACATCGCCACCGCGGCGGCGCCGACCTGGCCCGACGGCGCCGTCACCGGATTGATGACGTTCGTACCGTCCACCGAGAGGACGTCGTTCCGTGCCCCGCGATCGCCCCAGTACTCCTTGTAGCGGATGATCGACAGGCCGGTGTGCTGCGGGCTGCGCGAGAAGAACGGCTCGAGCGCCGGCGCCGCGTTGACGCGCACCAGCTTGTCGCTGCGCGGGAAGCGCTCGTAGAAATAGTGCAGCGGCAGCTGGCCCGGCAGCATCAGCACGAACTCGTAGTTGGCCTTCTGCCGGCCCACGAACGTGAACGCGCCGTCCGGACCGAGGACGTAGCTCGCCCGCGGCTTGCGGCTCGTGCGCCGCGCCGTGCGCGGCTGCACGCGCCAGATCTGGAGCAGCGCCCCGTTCGCGCCCGCGTTGTCCGGGAAGATCACGGCGCGGCCCGAGAGCTCGATCGCGCCGCGGGTCGGCACGATCGTCGGCGACGCCGGCTCCTCGCCGGTGAGGAAGCGGAACATCTCGCGGAACGCCTCCTTCGACGTCGCGACCTCGACGTGCTCCTGGTTCGGGATCGTCACGTTGGTCGCGCCGACGATCTGCGGCGGCGTCGGGCGGTTCACCGCCCCAGCCCACAGCGCCAGCGTCGGTACGCCGCCGGGCGGTGCGCTGCCGGTGCGGCCGTCGATGTTCACGTAGTGCGCGATCTTCGCCGCGCGCGCGGGATCGGCGAGGTAGCCGTGGCTGAACGTCGTGCCGAGCGAGTGGCCCATCAGGTCGATCTTGGGCTTCCCGGTCTTCGCCTGGAGCTCGGCGATGCGGGCGTCGATCCGTCCGTAGACGAACGCCGCGTCGGCCGAGTTGGCCGGGCTCAGCGCGGCCGAGTTGTACTCGACCACGGTGAGGATGTCGGGGTCGTAGCCGTTGCTCGCGAAGCGCATCGCCTGGGTGGCGAATTGCGCGCCGGAGCCGGAGCCGCCGTGCACGAAGATGATCGGCGTGGCGTCGCGGTAGGCGGGCTTCTTCTTGGCGTCGACGCCGGCGGTTGCGGCGAGGACGGCGAGCGGGACGACCGCCCAGACGAGTCGCTTCATGTCGTGTCTCCTCCGTCGAGTGCGAGGGCGCACCGCGTCACCGGGACGGCACGCGGGTGCCGCCAACAACACCGGCGACCCCCGTCGGGTCCAATACTTCGTCGTGCACCGATTGAGACGTCTGCGATATGACTCGGCGCGATGGAGCTTCGCCACCTGCGCTACTTCGTCGCCGTCGCCGAGGAGCTTCACTTCAGCCGCGCGGCGGCGCGCCTGCACATCGCCCAGCCGCCGCTGAGCCAGCAGATCCGGCATCTCGAGCACGAGCTGGGCGTCACCCTGCTCTTCCGCACGCGGCGCCGCGTCGAGCTGACGGACGCGGGCCGCGCCTTTCTCGAGGAGGCGCGCCGGCTGCTCGCGCAGGCCGAGCGCGCCCAGCGCATCGCGCGGCGGGCCGGCGGCGGCGAGGTGGGCCAGCTGTCGATCGCGTTCGTTCCCTCGGCCGACCTCGACCTGCTGCCGCGCGTGCTGCGCGTGTGGCACGCACGCTTCCCCGACGTCGAGCTGGAGCTGCGGACCCTCCTCCCCGCCGCGCAGCTCGAGGGTCTCGCCGGCGGGCACATCCACGTGGGGCTCGTGCGGCTCCCGGTCTCGGTCGGGCGTGACCTCGTCGTAGAGCCGCTCCTCTCCGAGCCCATCGTCGCCGTGCTGCCCCAGCGCCATCGGCTGGCGCGCCGCAGCCGCGTCCGGCTCGCCGAGCTGGCCGACGAGACCATCATGCTGTTCCAGCGTCACGTGGCGCCGGGCTACTACGACCTCCTCATCAGCGCCTGCCTCGGCGCGGGCTTCACGCCGCGCACGTTCCACCCCGGCTCGCTCCAGACGAACCTCGCGCTGGTGTCGGCCGGGCTCGGCGTCTCGCTGCTGCCGGCCTCCATCCGCAACCTGCGACGCGCGGGCGTCGTGCACCGCCCCCTCGCTCCGCCCGTCCCCCGCGTCGCACTGGCCGTCGCCTGGCGTCGCGACGAGCGCTCCGCGGTGGTGCCGGCCTTCGTCGACGTGGTTCGTACCGTCGCGCGTGGGACGCCAGGACGGGCGACGTAGAACGACGGCTCCCGTCCCGCCCGCAGCGGGGCGCCGCGCCCGCCGCGCGCCTCCGGATCGCCGAAGACGGTGGTGAATGGCGCGCATGAAACCGTGCGCCACCGTCCGCGGTGCGATCTACGGCTCCTTCTCATATCCGCTGTCGGGTCCGGCGGCCGTTGGCCCCGTGTCGATCAGCGGCGAGCTGCCGTTCGCGTTCCCGGTGAAGGTGCAGTAGCCGCCTCGTCGCCCCGGGCGCGCGGCGTGAGCCGGCGGCGCGTCTGCGCCGACGCGCCGGGCCCCGCGACCGCGCGGATGTCGCGGCGGCACAACGCCCGGCCGTCGGCGTCGGTCATCCGCAGGCGCGGGACGCGCTTCCCCGTGCGGCGGTCGTGGAGGACGAGCGGCTCGTTGCCGCGGCCGAAGACCCAGGCGTCGGACCACTCGCGCAGCGCGGTGAGAACGGTGAGCAGATCCTCGCCCTTCGCCGTCAGGCGATACTCCCAGCGCAGCCCCGTAGTGCCGACGTCGACGCGCTCGAACACCCCGTGGTCGACGAGGTGCTGGAGGCGCGCCGCGAGGACGTTGCGGGCGATGCCGAGGCTCTTCTGGAAGTCGCCGAAGCGGCGGGCGCCGAAGAACGCGTCACGCACGACGAGGAGACTCCACCAGTCGCCGATGACCTCGAGCGCGCGGCCGATGCCGCAGTTCATGTCCGCGAAGCTGGTCCGCCCCATGGCCCGGATACTATCCCGACAGGTGGTTGCTTCAAGCAACCAAAGCGACTACCCCGGGGCCCGGACCCGAGCGCCCCGAGGAGGACCGTCATGGCAGACAAGGCCACCCCCGCCGCACCCGAGTGGAAGTCCACCGCCTGCATCCTCTGCGAGTGCAACTGCGGCATCGAGGTTCAGCTGGGCGGCCCCGATGGCCGGCGCTTCACGAAGATCCGCGGCGACGACGCCCACCCCGCCTCGCAGGGCTACGCCTGTGAGAAGCCGCTGCGCCTCGACTACTACCAGAACGGCGCCCACCGGCTGACCAGGCCCCTGCGGCGCCGTGCCGACGGCGGCTTCGAGGAGATCGACTGGGACACCGCGATCCGCGAGGTCGCCGCGCGCTTCGCCGAGATCCGCGACACCCACGGCGGCGAGTCGATCTTCTATTACGGCGGCGGCGGACAGGGGAACCATCTCCCGGGCGCGTACGGGCGCAGCACGCGCGCCGTCCTCGGCTCGATCCATCGCTCGAGCGCGCTGGCGCAGGAGAAGACGGGCGAGTTCTGGGTCGCCGACAAGATGATGGGCGGCTACACCCGCGCCGACTTCGAGCACTGCGAGGTCGCGCTCTTCCTCGGTAAGAACCCGTGGTTCTCGCACAGCATCCCGCGCGCCCGCGTCACGCTGCGCGCGATCGCCAAGGATCCGGCGCGCTGCCTCGTGGTCGTCGACCCGCGCCGCACCGAGACCGCCGAGCTGGCCGACGTCCACCTCCAGGTGAAGCCCGGCACCGACGCGTGGCTGCTGGCGGCGATGGTCGCCGTCCTGGTCGAGGAGGATCTCGTCGCGCACGAGTGGCTCGGCGCCCACGCCGACGGCCTCGCCGACGTCCTGCCGCACTTCGCGTCGCTGTCCGTTGCCGACTACTGCGCCGCGTGCGGCGTGCCCGAGGAGCTCGTGCGCACCACCACGCGCCGCCTCGCCCAGGCGTCCAGCGTCGCGACGTTCGAGGATCTCGGCGTGCAGATGAATCGGCACTCGACGCTGGTCTCGTACCTGCACAAGCTGCTCGTCTTCCTCACCGGCAACTTCGGCAAGCAGGGCGCCGCCTACGTCCCGACGCCGTTCATGCCGCTCGCCGGCGGCAAGGAGGGCGGCGGCGGCGCGCCGCGGCGCACGCCGGTGACGGGCGCGCGCATCATCGGCGGCCTCACGCCGTGCAACGTCATCCCCGAGGAGATCCTCACCGACCACCCGAAGCGCTTCCGCGCGCTCCTCGTCGAGAGCGGCAACCCCGCCCACTCGCTCGCCGACAGCGCGCGCATGCGCGAGGCGCTCGCGGCGCTCGACCTCGTCGTCGTGATCGACGTCGCCTTCACCGAGACCGCACGCCTCGCGGACTATGTGCTGCCGGTCGCGAGCCAGTACGAGAAGGCCGAGGCGACCTTCTTCAACTTCGAGTTCCCGCACAACTACTTCCACGTGCGCAAGGCGCTGCTGCCGCCCCTGCCCGGCCTCTTCTCGGAGGCCGAGCTGCATGCACGACTCGTCGAAGCGCTCGGCGCCATGCCCACCGACGCCGTCGCCGCGCTGCGGGGCGCATGGGCCCACGGCCGGGTGCCCTTCCGCGAGAAGTTCTTCGAGCTGGCCGGCACGAGCCCGCAGCTGATCGCGATCGCGCCCGCCGTGCTCTACCGCGCCATCGGCGACCTCCTTCCCGAGGGGCTCGGCGAAGCGGCGGCCGTGTGGGCGCTCGCACACATCGCGGCACAGCGGCAGGCGGCGTCGCTGGCGCGCGCCGGCTTCGGCGGCAACCCGATGGACGCGGGCGACGCGCTCTTCGACGCGCTGCTGGCGGGACCGAGCGCCGTCGTCTTCGCCGTCGACGAATGGGACCAGACGCTGTCGCGGCTGCGCACGCCGAACGGCCGCGTCCAGCTGGCGATCCCCGAGCTGTTCGCGGAGTTGGACGGCCTCGCCGGCGAGACCCCGCCCGGACCGACCGCGGAGTTCCCGCTGCTGCTCTCCGCCGGCGAGCGACGGTCGTTCACGGCGAACACGATCATGCGCAACCCCGAGTGGAGGAAGAAGGACCGCGGCGGCGCCTTGCGCATGCATCCCGACGACGCCAGGCGCTTCGGCGTCGCCGACGGCGGGCGCCTGCGCCTGTCGACCAGGCGCGGCAGCGCCGAGGTCGACGTCGAGCTCTCGGACCGCATGCAGACGGGGCACGTCGCGCTGCCGAACGGCCTCGGCCTCGCCTTCCCCGACGCGCAGGGCGGCCAGGTCACCGCGGGCGTGGCGCCGAACGACCTGACCCGCTGCGAGGACCGCGACTGGGTGGCCGGTACGCCGTGGCACAAGAGCACACCGGCCCGGGTCGAGGCGCTCTAGCGCCTCGGCTTCTTCCGCGTCGTCGCCGACTTCGTCCGCCCGTGGCGCGCGTGCCACTCGGCGATCGACAGCTCGGGATAGCGGCGGTAGCGCGGGCCGCGCCCGTCGACGGCCACCCAGGTCGGCTTCGAGCCGAGCATCAGGTGCACGTAGGACGGCGGCGGCGGCAGCGGCGTGTCGATGGCACAGGCGTTCGGCCACACGCCGTCGGGCCACTCGTCGTCCTGGAGCCACAGGTGCGTCCCGCAGGTGCCGCAGAACCAGCGCTCCGCGCCGCTGCGCACCGCGCGCCTGCCGGGCTCGCGGACGAGTGCGTGCAGCATCTTCAGGTGGCGGCGCCCGCGCATGCGCAGCGTCTTGCGCACGCCCATGACGTTGATGCCGAACGGTCCGCCGCTGGTCTTGCGGCAGATCGAGCAGTAGCAGCGCTGGTAGGGATACGGCGTCTCCGAGTCGACGCGGAACCGCACCGCGCCGCAGTGACACGAGCCGCGCAACAGCATGTCGCCGGTCTAGCAAGGGACGACGCCGGCGCGAAGCCGGGTCGGTTGCGCCGGGACGGCGAATGCCGGAAGCACGCGCGCGTGATCACGACGCTCGGCCTCGTCGCCGCCCTCCTCACCACCGGCGCCTGGATCCCGCAGGTGCGCAAGACGCTCCACACGCGCAGCGCGCACGACTTCTCCTGGGCGTGGATGGTGGCCTTCGGCAGCGGCGTCGCGACCTGGGCCGTGTACGGCGTCCTGCGCGAGGACGTGGTCATCGTCGGCGCGAACGTCGTCACCGCGGCGCTCCTCGTGGCCATCGCCGGCGTGAAGCTCGGCGAGCGGCGCGGCCGGGCCATGGTGCCCGGCGACGCCCAGCCGGACCGGCTGCAGGGCGATCTCCCGCCGGCATAGCGTATTTCCCGTCCTTGCCAGCGGCAGTGCAGATTCGGGAACGCCCGCAGGCCCACCGGCATCGCAAGCTCGGAAGATGGCGGCGGCAGGCACGTCGGCTGTGCGGCACACGGCTTGCTTCGCTCTCGTTCCGAGAGGAGCGCCCGTGAACCAGCGGAGCGGCGATGCGATCGGTACCTGGGCGGCAGCGACGACGCTGCTGCTCGGACTTATGGCCTGTAGCCTTCCGCCCGGCGCCGCTCGCCTGGTCGGCAGCGGCGTGCTCGTCGCGGGCGGCGTCGCCGGCGTCCTCGTCGGCCTCGTCAACGTGCGCTGGGCGCTGCGCCTCGAGGGACACGATCTCTACCCGGCGATCCTCGGCACGCTGGTGCCGGCGGTGGCCGGGGTCGCGTTGCTCGCCCTCGCCTGGGGTGACGCCGCACCGCTGCTGGCGCTGCGGGGGCTCGGCGTCGTCGTCGCGGGCGTCGGCCTGGCCCTGCTCCTACCGCCCCCAGCCCCCGTGGCCGACGCGTTGTCGCGCGCTTCCGGTCGCCGTCGCGGCCGTCGCGGCGGGGCCGTTCGCTGAGACCGGGCTCCGGTGGCGCCCAACCCGCAGATGCGCGGCGCCGACCGGGGTCCGGCCTCGCAGGACCAGGCTCAAGCCCGGCGACGGTTCGGCCGATAGTGCGTCGGGGAGAGGATGGGATGCCGCACGTGGCCTGCGCCTACGAGTTCTGCGATCTGAAGCACGACGGCCCGGTCGAGGGCTCGACCTGCATCTGTTCGATCTGCCGGATGGGTCCCCTGCACCACTCCGGCTGCTGCACCGACCACTTCCGCGAGCAGCACCGCGGGATCGGCGCGTGCGAGCCGGTGGTCGAGCGGCGGCGCGGCCTCTTCGCCCGCGCCGCACGGTAGCCGCGGGGCTAGAGCACGCAGGCCTGCTCGGGCGGCGCCGACGGGTCGGCGTCGAAGTAGTAGCCGGGCAGGATGCACATCTCGTCCCACGAGCGGAACCCGAAGACGAGGTTGGCCGGCACGCAGGCGCCGGTGAAGGTCCTCTCCGGGAACGCCGGATCGAACCTCGGGCACTCCGCCGGATTCGCCCCTGCCGCCGTGCATATCTTCGCGCTGCCGTCGACGTTCTCGAAGCCGCCGTTGGCGATCAGCAGCTGGGTGACCGAGACCCCGGGCGCCTCGCCGGCGACTTCCTCGCAGCCGAGCCGGGTATGCGTCGCGTTGTCGTGCGTGCAGTTGTACTCGATGCGGTCGCCGACGCCGACGTAGAGCGGCGGATCGAAGCGGATCGACGGCGGGTCGGCGTACCGGGTGTTGGTGTAGAGACGCCGGCGGCTGCCGTCCTGACGCACGAGGTCCGCGGTGAAGAGCGTGCCGCGCTCGTGCATGTGGCCGATGAGCCAGGTCACGCACGCCGGACCTTCGGGCGGCAGCGTGCCGCTGAGGAAGGTGCCGAGGTTGCCGATGGGAGCGGTGCCCGGTGCCCAGCGGAAGCCGACCTCCTGCACCTTGCCGGGCGGAACCCGGATCGCGCCGTTGGCGACAACCTCGAAGATCGGCTGGAGCGTCCGCTTCACGTTCGCCGGCTTCGCCAGGATCAGCTTGAGCTTCGCCCGGCCCTTGCGCGGCCGCGTGTCGCCGTTGATCCAGTGCGAGTTGACGACGAGGCCGACCGCGTTCTTCACCTTGCCCGCGCCCGGCACGGTCCGCAGCTTCAGCGCCGTGCCGCGAGGCATCGGCTGGCGCGAGCTCGGTCCCTGCGCGGTGGCGACGATACGCAGGTTGGCGGGATCGCGGTCGCCGAACTCGAGACAGGCGGTGTCGTCGATCGCCTGACCCTTCACGCCCTCCACGCCCGCGAGGTCGCCCGTGTAGGCGTAGAGGATCAGATGGTGGCTGGCGAACGAGCCCTTGCCGCCCTGGTGCTGCATGACGATCTCGCTGACGTCGAGATCCGTCTTCGCCGGCAGCGGTACGTAGATGCAGACCTCACGGTTCGTCTTGGCCGGGATCTCGAACTTCTTGGTGACGATCGTCATGGTCCGGCGTGCGAGCGCGGAGCCGGGCGCGAGGAGCAGTGCGAGGACGAGAGCGGCAAGGACGGGGAGGCGCATGGGCGGCGGTGGTAGCACAGCCCCCCGGCCGACACGCAACGCAGTCGCCGCGTTGCGGGGCAGCGGCGCGCGGTGGTAGCGCCCGCCCATGGCACTCACCGGCATCGCGGGGAAGGTCGCGCTGGTCACCGGGGCGGCGCGGCGGCGTGGCATCGGACGGGCGACGGCCGTGCGGCTCGCACGCGAGGGCGCCGACGTCGCCTGCCTCGACATCGCCCGGCCCTACGATCGCTTCCCGGGCTATGGCGTCGCGAGCGCCGACGAGCTCGACGAGGTGGTGGCCGAGATCCAGGCCCTCGGCCGCCGCGCCGTCGCCCTGCGCGCCGACGTCGCGTCCTGGGACGAGGTGCACGCCGCGGTCGCCGCGGCAGCCGAGCACCTCGGCGGGATCGACATCGTCTGCAACGTCGCCGGCGGCGCGGGCGCGGGCATGGGAGCGGGGCCGCTGCTCCAGCTCCGCGAAGTGGAGTGGGACCGCGTCCTCGACGTCAACCTGAAGGGCACCTGGATCGTCGCGCGGGCGGGCGCCGAACGGATGCTCGCGGCGGGACGCGGCGGCCGCATCGTCAACGTGTCGTCGCAGGCGGGCAAGCGGGGCTTTCCGATGCTCGGCGCCTACTGCGCGGCCAAGGCGGGCGTCATCCTGCTCACGCAGGTCCTCGCGCAGGAGCTCGGCCCCGCCGGCATCACCGTCAACGCCGTGTGTCCCGGCACGGTCGACACCGATCTCCTCAACAAGGACCGCCAGTTCGAGCATATGCTCGGCATGCTCGAGGGCGACGCCGAGAAGTGGATCCGGCGCGAGATCCCGCTCGGCCGACTCCAGACCGCCGACGAGGTCGCCTCGGCGATCGCCTATCTGTGCAGCGACGACGCCGCCTACGTGACCGGCGAGGCGCTCAACGTGAGCGGCGGCCAGACGATGGTGTGACGCTCACCCGCCCGTCAGCGCCGCGAGCTGCTGCGGGTTCCAGTACTCGCGCCAGTCGACGATGAGCCCGTCGCGATAGCGCGTGCGGCTCATCCCGTCCCAGCCGATCTCGTGGCCCGTCGCACGGTGCACGACGTCGATGCGCCACTCCGCGAGCACGACGTCGCCCACCACCGCGAGGTGGAAGACGTCGAAGCGCAGCGGCCGCGTGTGCTCCGCGGACGCCCGCACGAGCGCCGCATACGCCGCCCTGCCGCGCAGCGGCTGCACGTGCAGCGGTGAGGTGAAGGTCATGTCGTCGGACCAGCAGGCGAGGTAGGCGTCGACGTCCTCGCGCAGCCAGGCGTCGACGCGTCGCTGGAAGTACAGACCGGCTTCCTCCGCGGTGGGCATGCGCGCTTCCTAGCATCGTTCCTCCGAACCCGCGCGCCCCACCTTTCCTCGCTGAAATCCCTCTGCTACGGTCGCCCGCATGGCCGACGTGACTGCCGTCTCCGACGACACCTTCGAGCGCGAGGTGCTCCAGAGCCCCACCCCGGTGCTCGTCGACTTCTGGGCTCCCTGGTGCGCACCGTGCCGCGCCATCGCCCCCACCGTCGAGGAGCTCTCGCGCGAGTACGCGGGCAAGCTGAAGGTCGTCAAGATGAACGTCGACGACAACCCCCGCACCCCGACCCAGTACGGCGTGCGCGGCATCCCCAACCTGATCGTCTTCAACGGCGGCCAGGTGAAGGAGCAGATCATCGGCGCGGTACCGAAAGCGAAGCTGGTCGACGCGATCTCGACCGTCGTCGCATAAACGACGCGCAGCCGATTCGACGACGCCCGTCGCGGTCCCCGGCGCTCCGACGTGCCCCAGGACCTCGGCGGGCGTTCGCATTTGAGCCCCCGGCGTCCGCCGGACCCGCCGTCCCGCTACGGCAGGCGTGCTGCGACGCGCGCGCCGTCCCCTCAGAAGGTGAAGCGCCGCGTCGACACCGACATCACCAGCCCCACCCCCGCCAGCAGGCACAGCATCGACGATCCTCCGTAGCTGAAGAAGGGCAGCGTGATGCCGACGACCGGCAGCAGACCCGTCGTCATCCCCACGTTCACCGCGACCTGCCAGAAGATCGTCGCCGACACCCCGAGCGCGCACATCAGACCGAAGCGGTCGCGCGAGCGCGACGCGATGAGCATGCCGCGGATCAGCACGGAGAGGTACAGGCCCATCAGCGTCGCGGCGCCGACGAAGCCCCACTCCTCGGAGAACACCGAGAAGATGAAGTCGGTGTGCTGCTCGGGGAGGAAGTTCAGATGGTTCTGGGTGCCCTTCAGGAAGCCCTTGCCCCAGAGCTGGCCCGAGCCGACGGCGATCTTCGACTGGATGATGTGATAGCCGGCGCCGAGCGGATCCTGCGCCGGGTCGAGGAACATGAGGATGCGCTTCTGCTGGTACTCCTTGAGGTGCGTCCACAGGATCGGCGCCGCCGCGACGAGCGGCGAGGCGAGCAACGCGAGCCAGCGCAGGCGCACGCCGCCGAGGATCATCATCGTCATCGAGACGGCGATGAGCAGCACCGCCGAGCCGAGATCGGGCTGTACGAGGATGAGCGCCGCCGGCACGAGCGTCAGGACGAGCGGAAACACCATCTCACGCGGCCCGAGCCGTGCCGGCGCGGTGCGCGAGAAGTAGTGCGCGAGCACGATGACCATCGAAAACTTCGCGAACTCCGACGGCTGGATCGACACCGGCCCGACACGCAGCCAGCGGCGCGACCCGCCGCCGACCTCGCCGATCAGCTCGACCGCGATCAGCAGCACGACCACGGCGACGTAGATCAGGTACGCGCGGCGATCGAGCCGCCGGTAGTCGAAGCTGACCATCAGCAGCATCACGACGACGCCGGCGCCGAACCACGTCAGCTGGCGCGCCGCAGACGTCGGCAGCCCGACGACGTCGGGCGTGTGCGAAGCGCTGTAGACGCACAGGATGCCGAGGCCGCTGACCGCAATGACGAGCAGCGGCAGCAGCCACTCAAAGTGCGTCAGGAGCCGGCGATCGAACCGCATGCGCCTCCTGGGTGACCCGCCGCGACGGCACCGCGTCCGGCGCCGCCGGGACGCGTCCCTGCCGCTCGAAGTAGTACTGGAGCACTTGCTGGGCGATCGGCGCCGCGTTCGCGCCGCCGCCGCCGCCGGCGTGCTCGACGAGCACCGCCATCGCGATCTCGGGCCGCTCGACGGGCGCGAAGGCGATGAACCAGGCGTGGTCGCGCGAGGCCCGCGTCTTGCGGTTCGAGTCGGCGAGCTTCACGACCTGCGCCGTGCCGGTCTTGCCGGCCACCTCGATGCCCGGGACGCGCGCCTTCTTGCCCGTGCCGTTCGGCGCCATCACGACGTCGCGCATGGCCGACTTCACCTCGGCGATGGTCTCCGGCGCGACCCCTGCCTCGCTCAGGACCTCGGGCGCGACCTCGCGCACGAGCGAGCCGTCGGGTGCCTCGATGCGCTTCACGTAGTGCGGGCGATAGCGCGTGCCGCCGTTGGCGATGGTCGCGGTCATGTGGGCGAGCTGGAGCGGCGTCACGGTGACGTAGCCCTGCCCGATGGCGACCGACAGCGTCTCGCCCGCGAACCACGGCTGCTTGAACCGTCGCTGCTTCCACTCCGTGTCGGGAATGATGCCGGGCTTCTCGTTCTCGAGCTCGACGCCGGTCGGAAGCCCGAGCCCGAACTTGCGCGCGTACTCCGCGATGCCGTCGACGCCGAGCCGCTGGCCGAACTGGTAGAAGAAGACGTCGCACGACTGGACGATGGCCTCGTGGATGCCGACACCCCCGTGGCCGCCGCGCCGCCAGCAGCGGAAGTAGTGATTGCCGAACGGCACACCGCCGCTGCAATGCACGCCGCCGCGCCCCGAGACGAGGTTGCGCTCGAGGATGCCGGCGGCCACCGCCACCTTGAACGTCGAGCCCGGCGGGTACTGCCCCTGCACGGCGCGATCGTTGAGCGGGCGCAGCGGATCCTGCGTCAGCGCCCGCCACTCGCTGTGCAGGATGCCGCGCGCGAAGACGTTCGGGTCGTAGGCCGGCTTCGACGCGAGCACGAGTATCTCGCCGTCCCGCGGGTCGATCGCGACGACGGCGCCGGCGCGGTCGCCGAGGGCGTTCTCGGCGACCTCCTGGAGCTCGCGGTCGAGCGTCAGGGTGAGCGTGTTGCCGGGCACGTCCGGCTCCTCGTGCAGCACCTGCACGCGGCGGCCGAGCGCGTCGACCTCGACCTGCTGCCCGCCCGGCACGCCGCGCAGCTGCGCGTCCCAGGCGCGCTCGAGGTTGGCCTTGCCGACGATGTCGCCCGGCCGCAGGGCGCTGGTGCTCTCGGCGAGGTCGCGCTCGCTCGCCTCGCCGACGTAGCCGAGCACGTGCGCCGCGAGCGACCCGAACGGGTAGAAACGGCGCGGGCCGACCTGGAGGGTCACCCCCGGCAGCTCGAGCTGGTGCGTCTCGAGCGCGACGACGCCCTGCCAGTCGAGGTCGCGGCGCAGCACGATCCCTTCGTAGGGCGGGCGCTTCGACGGCGCCTTGAAGCGCTCCAGGACGGCCTGCTCCGGCTCGGCGAGCTGCGTGGCGAGCGTACGCAGCACGGCGCGCCGGTCGGGCGCGTCCTCGGGCACGAAGACCACGTCGAACGACGGCCGGTTGTCGACCAGGATCTCGCCGTTGCGGTCGTAGACCACGCCGCGGGCCGCGGGCACGCGCACGAGCCGGATGCGGTTCTGCTCCGACACGATGCGCATCTCGGCGCCCTTCGCGACCTGGAGGAACCAGAGGCGGGCGAAGATGCACGCGAACACGAGCAGCACGACCCCGCCCGCCACCGCGATGCGAGTCACGAACTCGTTCGGGATGTCGCGTGACGAGAAGGGCACGGCCTACCTGTCGTCGATGCCGAGGAGGCGGTGCTCCCAGTTGACGAAGCCGAACACCGCCGGCGCCGCGGCGGCGGCGACCCCCGCCTCGAAGAGGCCGTAGCGCAGCGCGTGCTGCCAGAGCGGCGCCGACGCCTCGATCAGCCACGTGATGAGGACGGCGGCGGCCGTGTGCACGCAGGCCGCGGCGAACGCCATCACCATCGCCGGCAGCCCCCCTTCCGTCCAGAGCGTCCGGGCGACCAGGTACACGGTCAGGTAGACCACCGTCATCGCGAACGCATTCAACCCGAGCAACGTACCGGAGAACGTGTCGACGAAATAGCCCAGGAGGAACGCGCCGACGGCTCCGCCGACGCCATGCCGGTGCAGCCCGAGGTAGACGACGAGGACGAGGATCAGGTTCGGGGTCGGGATGCGCGGGAACAGCGTCGGAAACACGGCCGTCTGCAGCACCATGGCGAGGACGGCCGCAACGACGATGGCAAGGGCGCTGCGCACCGGCCCTCACTGCACTGCGGGCATGCCGGCCGCCGGCGGCACGGGCGTCGCGGGAACCAGCTCGGGCGCCGTCCCCGGCATCGGCGTGTGATCGATCCCCGGCCCGCCGGTCACGTCGGGGGCCATGAGCGGGGCGACCGGCCCGAGCGTCACCAGCACCTCCTCGAGATGGTCGAAGTCGACGGTCGGCTGCACGGTCGCGTACTGGAACAGTCCCTGCCCCTTCTTGTCGACGGCGACGATCGTCCCGACCGGCAGGCTGCGCGGGAAGACGCCGTCGAGGCCGGAGGTGACGACCAGGTCGCCCACCTGGAGATCCTCCGTGCGCTTCACGAACTTGAGGCCGCAGCGCCCGTCGACGGTGCCCTCGACGATGCCGCGGGCGCGCGTACGCTGCACGATCGCGTCGACGCCGCTGTTGTGATCGACGATCAGGAGCACGCGCGCGGCGTGCGGGCTCACGAGAAAGACGTGGCCGACGATCCCGTCGGGCGCCAGCACGGCGGCGCCCTTCTGTACGCCGTCGGCGTCGCCGCGGTCGAGCGTCAGGGTACGGGCGAGCCCGGTGGCGTCGTGCCCGATGACGCGGGCGGCGAGGAGATCGCCGGCGAGGCCCTCGCGGAAATCGAGGAGCGTGCGCAGACGCTGGTTCTCGAGCTCGACCTCCTCCAGGCGCACGGTGTTGCGTCCCGCGACCTGGAGCTCCTCGCGCAACGACACCACCTCGTCGCGCGCCTGGATGAGGCCCACGAGCTCCTCCCAGGCGCCGCCGACCGCACGGCTCGCAGCGCTCCCCGCGCGCTGGAACGGCGCCAGCGCCTCGAGGAAGAGCCGGCCGAGCCGGTCGTTGCGCAGCCGTTCCGCGCCGGCGCCCAGCACCAATCCGGCGGCCAGCGCCAGGAAGAGCGCCGCGGTCGCCAGGACGCGGTTACGCCGGAGAAACTCGATCATCACGCCCCACGGGGGCGGTCACTGGATCGCGATGTCTTTGAGGAGCGAGAGCTCGTCCAGGACCTTACCGGCCCCCATCACCACCGCCGTCAGCGGGTCGTCGGCCAGCATCACGGGCAGCCCGGTCTCCTCGCGCAGCAGCGTGTCGAGGTTGCGCAGCAGCGCCCCGCCGCCCGCGAGCACGATGCCCTTGTCGACGATGTCGGACGCCAGCTCGGGCGGCGTCCGCTCGAGCCCGATGCGCACCGCCTCGACGATCTGGTTGATGGGCTCGAGGAGCGAGTCGCGGATCTCCTCGTCGGTGATCTCGACCGTCTTCGGCACCCCGGCCACGAGATCGCGTCCCTTGATCTCCATGGTCTGCACCTCGTTGCCGGGATAGGCGGAGCCGATCGTGATCTTGATCAGCTCGGCGGTGCGCTCGCCGACGAGCAGGTTGTACTTGCGCTTGATGTACTGGACGATCGCCTCGTCCATCTTGTCGCCGCCGACGCGCACCGACTTCGAGAAGACGATGCCGGCGAGCGAGATCACGGCGACCTCGGTGGTGCCGCCGCCGATGTCGACGATCATGTTGCCGGTCGGCTCGGTGATCGGCAGCCCGGCGCCGATCGCGGCGGCCATCGGCTCCTCGACGAGGTAGACCTCGCGCGCGCCGGCCGACTCGGCCGACTCGCGCACCGCCCGCTTCTCCACCTCGGTCACGCCGAACGGCACGCAGATGATGATGCGCGGCCGCACGAGCGTTTTCCGATTGTGGATCTTCTGGATGAAGTAGCGGAGCATCGCCTCCGTGATCTCGAAGTCGGCGATGACGCCGTCTTTGAGCGGCCGGATGGCGGTGATGTTGCCCGGTGTGCGCCCGAGCATACGCTTCGCTTCCGCGCCGACGGCGAGGACGCGACGACCACCGCGCGCGTCCTTTTGCACCGCCACCACGGAGGGCTCGTTGCACACGATGCCCTCCCCCTTCACGTAGACGAGGGTGTTGGCGGTACCGAGGTCGATCGCGAGATCGTTGGAGAAGAGTCCGAGGAGGCGGTCGAAGATCATGTAGCGTTTGCCATGGCAGCTAGCAGAAAGGTCATGGGTGGGCAATGAAACGCACGGCGTCGTGCAGGTTTGCAAACCCGGAGGGCGTCTTGTAGCTGTGGCCGCCGGTCTCCCGTGCTCGAGTCCATTCGCAAGTATTCCTCGTCGCTCGGCGTGAAGATCCTCTACGGACTTCTCGCCCTCTCGTTCGCCCTGTTCTTCGTCGCGCCCGGCAACGATCCGCGCGTCAACGTGGTCGCCGAGGTACAGGGAGAACGCATCACGCGCCAGCAGCTCGACAATCAGACCGCGCTGCTCGAGCGGCGCTTCGCCGAGTTGCTGCGCGGCGCCGCGCTGCCGCGCGGCTTCGACCTGCGCAGCCAGGCGCTCGATTCGCTGGTCGACGACGCGCTCTTCGCCCACGAGGCGCACCGGCTCGGGCTGGTCCCCACCGAGACCGACGTCATCGCCGCGATCCAGGAGATGCCCGAGCTCCAGGAGGACGGGCGCTTCAACCGCGAGCTGCTCCAGCGCGTCCTCGAGCTGAACCGCGACCGCGGCGAGTTCGAGGCGCAGGTGCGCCAGGACCTCATGAATCGCCGCGTGCGCGCGCTCGTCACCGACGGCGTCCAGGTCACCGACAGTGAGGTCGAGGCCCGCTACGCGCTCGAGCGCGAGCAGGTCGACCTGCGCTACGTGCGCGTCGACGCCGCCGCCCTCGCCGAGGGCCTCGAGCCCGGCGACGAGGAGCTGGCGAAGTACCTGGCCGACAACGCCGACCGCTATCGCACGCCGCCGCGCGTGCGCGCGCGCTACGTCGCCTACCGGCCGGCCGACTTCGCCGACGAGGCCGCGCCGTCCGACGCCGACGTCGTCGCCTACTACGACCGCGTGAAGGACGACCACTTCGCGCAGCCCGAAGAGGTCCGCGCGCGGCACATCCTGGTGGCCGTGGCGGCCGACGCCGACGAGGCCACGCGGGTCGCCGCCAGCAAGAAGGCCGACGATCTCCTCGCCAAGGCCAAGGGCGGCGCCGACTTCGCGCTCCTCGCCAAGGAGAGCTCCGACGATCCGGGCTCGAAGGAGAACGGCGGCGACCTCGGCTTCTTCCCGCGCGGTCGCATGGTGCCCGAGTTCGACGCCGTCGCCTTCACGCTCGAGCCGGGTCAGGTGAGCGAGATCGTCGAGAGCCCGTTCGGCCTGCACATCATCAAGGTCGAGGAGAAGCGCGAGGACGGGGCGAAGCCGCTCGAGGAGGTGCGCGAGCAGATCGTCCGCGCCCTCACCGACGAGCGCGCGATGGAGCTGGCCCACGAGCAGGCGCGCACCGACCGCCGCGCGGTCGTCCTGGGCAAGAAGCTCAGCGACGCCGTCGGCGATCGCAAGGTCGAGGAGACGCCGCCGTTCGCCGCCGACGCCACCATCCCGGGCGTCGGCCGCATCGAGGCGTTCAACGACGCCGCGTTCGCGCTCTCGCCCGACCAGCCGAGCGACCTCATCGAGGAGGACGACGTCGTCTACCTGCTCGAGCCGATCGAACGCCTCGAGCCCGCGGTTCCGCCGCTCGACGAGGTGCGCGACACGGTCAAGGCCGACGTCGTCCGGACGACGAGTGAGCGCCTCGCCCGCGAGAAGGCCGACCAGATCCTGACCCGGGCACGCGAGATCGGCTTCGACGCGGCGGCAGCGGAGGGGAAGCTGCCGGTCGAGGAGACGGGGCCGTTCGAGCGCCGCAGCGGCGTCGTGCCGAAGCTCGCGGGCGCGAACGACCTGCGCAACGACGCGTTCGCCCTGACGCCCGAGTCGCCCCTCGGCCCCAAGGTCTACCCGGTCGGCAGCGACGCCGTCGTCGTCGCGTTGAAGGAGCGCACGCCCGCCGACATGCAGGGCTTCGCCGACGCGAAGGACGGCCTGCGCCAGCAGCTCCTCCAGGAGCGGCAGGCCGAGACCGTCACCGCGTTCGTCACCTACCTGAAGGAACGCGCGCAGGCGGCCGGCGCGCTCGCGGTGAACGCCGACGCCGTCGGCGGCGAAGGCTGACGCGCCGCCGGGCTTCCGGCTGCCCGGCACGCGGCCGTTCGGCTGCGTCCTGCTCCATGGCTTCACCGCCACGCCGGCGGAGATGCGGCCCCTCGGTGAGGCGCTCGCCGCGGCGGGCTTCCCCGTCGTCGCCCCGGCGCTCGCGGGCCACGGCACCGAGGTCGCCGATCTCGCGCGCACCGGATGGCCGGACTGGCTCGCGTCGGCCGAGGCCGCGCTCGCGGCCCTGCGAGCCGAGGTGCCGCGCGTCGCGGTCGCGGGACTGTCGATGGGCGGGCTGCTCGCCCTCGTGCTCGCCGCGCGGCGGCCGCACGACGTCGCGGCCCTGGTCCTCGCCGCCCCCGCCCTGCGCCTCGCCGATCGGCGCATCGGGCTCTTGCCCTGGGCCGCGCGCATCCCCCCGCTGCGACGCCGGCTCGGGCTCATCCCGAAGCGCGGCGGACGCGACATCGCCGACCCCGACGCGCGCGCCGCGAGCCGCGCCTACGACGCCGCGCCGCTCGACGCCGTGCTCGCGCTCCTCGCCCTGCGGCGCGAGGCCCGGCGCGCGCTGCCGCGCGTGACCCAGCCCGTGCTCCTGCTCCAGGGACGGCTCGACCGCACGGTCCCCGCGTCGGTGGAGGCGCTCGTGCGCCGGCGCCTCGGCTCGCGCCGGCTCGAAACCGCGACGCTCGAGCACAGCGGCCACGTCCTCACCGAGGACGTCGACCGCGCCCGCGTCGGCGCGCTCGTCACGGACTTCCTCGGCCGCGTCGAGGCCGCGACTCAGGAGCGCTGAGCCGCGTCTTCGCCGTCCGTGGTCGCGGGTTGGCCTCGCGATTCCATGGCGAAGTGCAGCCGCGGATAGCGCAGCGGCATGCGCATGAGGTTGGCGACGAAGACGCCGGTGGCCATGCGGTCGATCCACGACGACGTCGGCCACCCGAAGCGGATCGTGAGCTCGCGCCCGCCGAGCTCCTCGTCGAGGAGCTCGAGCACCGAGTCGATGCTCGCCGAGACGCCGCCGCTCTGGATCGGGAAGCGGTAGTGGTTGGGCGACAGCTTGTCGGGAATCGACTGGCGGGTGTCGAAGAAGGTCACGTACACGCGTCCGGGGACGACGGCGCAGTCGGCTTCGCCGGGCCGGCGGAAGCAGACGTCGAGCGGCCCGTCGTGCTCGCCGAGCGCCAGGATCATCTCCATCGGATAGTCGCTGCGCCGCTTCTCCTTCACCTCGGGCCCGAAGCGACGCGAGAGCGGGATGCCGGCCAGGATGAAGACGCCGACCACGCTCGCCCACAGCCCGGTACCGTACGGGCGGTGCGAGGCGAGATAGACGAAGCAGGCGACCAGCAGCGCCTCGAGCAGCACCGTCACCGTGCGCGACGTGTAGTACTCGAGGATGTCCTTCGTCCCGCGGAAGAAACGGTAGATGATGAGGCAGCCGATGCTGATGCAGAAGCTCGCCAGCAGGCCCACCGCGTACATCTCGGCGAGCAGCTTCTGCGACCCCGCCGTGAGCAGGATGACGGCGGTGTAGAGCGACGCGTTCAGGACGTGGATGCGGTAGAGCGACGCGCGCCGGTTCGTCGCCGCCAGCCAGTCGGCGCGATATCGATGGGCCACCCGCTCGAGCAGCTCGGCCGAGGCGACGAAGGCGGTGTTCACCGCCATGATCAGGATGACGCTGCCGATGAGGCCGATGGCGACGCCGAAGGGGACGTTGCCGACGACCGTCGCGAAGTGCGGGATGAGATCCGCCTCGTGCGCGTCGAAGTCGATGGGTGCCGACAGCGCGAGCGCCGAGATGATCGGTGTCACGATGCCCACGGTCAGGGCGAGGAACCAGTACGCCTTGCGGATCTCGCGCCAGCCCGAGACGAACCCCGCCGTCTGGATCACGGACTCGATGCCCGAGTACGCCAGCACGCAGCTCGCGACGCCGATCGTGAGCACCGAGATCGCGTGCGCCACGCCGCCCTCGGTGATGGTCGAGACCACGTCGGTGGCGCTGCCGAGCATCACCCCGGGCGCCGACGGATCGAGGTTCAGGAAGCCGAGCGCGATGAGGTTCAGCAGCGCGACGGCCGCCACGCTGAAGATCGCGAAGGTCACGCGCGCGCTCTCGCGGATGCCGAGGATGTTCAGGCCGGCGATGCTCCAGATGACGGCGAGCACCAGCACCTGCTCGACCCGATCGGGCATGTCCCAGAACGCGTCGCTCTGGTTCACCGCGCTGACGCTCGAGATGCAGGCGGTGAGGATGTACGTCACCATGATCGAGGCCACGGCCACGAACGACGCGACCGGCCCCAGGACCAGATACGAGAACGAGTAGACGCCGCCGCCGAAGATCTTGTTGTGCTCGAGTATCTCGGCGATCTCGACCATCCGGCTCGACAGCACGCGCATGAGGAGCGACGTCGCCGCGATGAAGAAGATCGCCTGGTGGCCGATGAAGCGGTGCGCCTCGGCCGGCGCGTAGAAGATGGACGTCAGCTCGTCCATCAGCGTGATCAGCCCGATCGCGAACCAGGTGAGGTACCAGCGGCCGCCGCGCGCGTAGCCGAGCAGGCCCTGCTGCCGCGCCATCCAGGCGAAGAGGCCGACGAGCCCGAGGTTCAGGAGCACCAGGACGATCGGCGTCACGCGAGCTCCAGGGCGTCGAACAGCTGGTCGAGCGCGGCGACGCCGCGGAGGCGCGTCCCCGCCGGCGCGGCCAGGCCGCGCGCGTTGCCCGCCGGCAGGATGCACGTGCGGAAGCCCTGACGCGCCGCCTCGCGCACGCGGATCTCGGCGCGCGCCGCCGAGCGCACCTCGCCCGTCAGCCCGACCTCGCCCCAGACGACGACGTCGCTCGGCAAGGGCCGGCCGCGCGCGCTCGACGCCACCGCGGCGACGACGGCGAGATCGGCCGCCGGCTCGTCGACACGCAGCCCACCCGCGACGTTCAGGAACACGTCCTGGTCGTGCAGCTGCACGCGCATGCGCTTCTCCAGCACGGCGATGAGGAGGGCGACGCGGCCGGGGTCGAGCCCGATCGCCGTCCGCCGCGGCATGGCGAGCCCCGAGCGCGAGACCAGCGCCTGGATCTCGACCAGCATCGGCCGCGTCCCCTCGAGCGTCGCCAGCACCGCCGAGCCCGGCGCGTCGACCGGTCGCTCGGCCAGGAACGCCGCCGACGGGTTCTGCACCTCGGACAGCCCACCCTCGCCCATCTCGAAGACGCCGACCTCGTTGGTCGAGCCGAAGCGGTTCTTCACCGCGCGCAGCACGCGCAGCGCGTGGGCGCCGTCGCCCTCGAAGTAGCAGACGGTGTCGACGAGGTGCTCGAGCACGCGCGGGCCGGCGAGCGAGCCCTCCTTGGTGACGTGGCCGATCAGGATGCACGCGGTGCCGCTCGCCTTCGCCTGCGTCGCCACCAGCGCCGCCGACTCGCGCACCTGCCCGACGCTGCCCGGCGCCGAGCCGAGCGCCGCCGTGTGCAGCGTCTGGATGGAGTCGATGACGACGGCGACCGGGCGCAGGCGCTCCATCTGCTCGACGACGGCCTCGGCGCCCGTCTCGGGCAGGATGAGGACGCCGGCGTCGGCGAGCCCGAGTCGATCCGCGCGCAGCCGCACCTGCTCGGGCGACTCCTCGCCCGCGACGTACAGCACCGGCTGCCCCTGCGCGGCGAGATTCGACAGCGCCTGCAGCGTCAGCGTCGACTTGCCGATGCCGGGATCGCCGCCGAGCAGCACGAGCGAGCCGGCGACCAGCCCGCCGCCGAGGACGCGGTCGAGCTCGGCGAGACCCGTCGAGCGGCGGATCGCGTCGCCCGCGGTGACGCTGGCGAGCGGGCGTGGTCCGTCGGCGGCCGCCGGGCGCGTCGCGGCGTGGGAGCTGCGCGGGCGCGCGTCCGGCAGCGCCTCCTCGACGAGCGTGTTCCAGGCTTGGCAACCGGGGCACTGCCCGAGCCAGCGCGGCGAGGCGTGACCGCACTGCTGGCAGACGAACGCGGTGCGGACCGCGGACTTGCGCCCCTTGTCAACCACGGCGAATCATCGAGTTGACAAGCGCGGACAGGGCCGGCATCACCCGCGCGTGCCTGCGCTGGAGCGCGAGCTCAGGGAAGAGCTGGACCGGCTCGATGCCGACGGGCTGCGGCGGAGACTGCGTCCCCTGGACGGTCCCTCCGATGCCGAGGTGCTGGTCGACGGGCGCCCGATGCTGCTGCTCTCGTCGAACAACTACCTCGGCCTCGCCACCCATCCCGCGTTGCGGGCGGCGGCGCGGGCCGCGACCGACGCCTGGGGCTGCGGCGCGGGGGCGTCGCGGCTGATCGCCGGGCATCTCGCGCTCCACGCCGAGGTCGAGGACGCGCTCGCGCGTCTGAAGGGCACCGAGGCCGCGCTGCTGTTCCCGTCCGGCTACCAGGCCAACGTCGGCGCGATCACGGCGCTCGTCGGTCGCCGCGATCACGTCTTCAGCGACGCGCTCAACCACGCCAGCATCATCGACGGCTGCCGGCTCTCGCGCGCCACCGTCCACGTCTATCCCCACAACGACGCCTCGGCCCTCGAGCGGCTGCTCGCATCGACCCCGCCCGGGGGGCGGCGCCTCGTCGTCACCGACTCCGTGTTCTCCATGGACGGCGACCGGGCTCCGCTGCGCGAGCTCGTCGCTGTCGCGCGTCATTACCACAGCCACGTGATGGTGGACGAGGCCCACGCGACCGGCGTGCTCGGCCCCGGCGGCGCAGGTCTCGCCGCGGAGACCGCCACGACGGCCGACGTCGCCGTGCACATGGGCACGCTCGGTAAGGCACTCGGCGGCGCGGGGGCGTACGTCGCCGGCAGCCGGGCGCTGATCGACCTGCTGGTGAACCGGGCGCGCAGCTTCGTCTACACGACCGGGCTGCTGCCGGCCGCCGTCGGCGCGGCGGGTGCGGCGCTCGGGCTCGTCGCGCGCGAGCCGGAGCGGCGCGCGGCCCTGCGCCGCAACGCCGAACGGCTGCGTGGCGGGCTCGTCGCCCTCGGGCTCGACGTCCCCGGCGACACCCACATCCTTCCCGTCATGCTGGGCGACAACCGTCGCGCGCTCGCGCTCGCCGCCGCGCTCGCGGAGGAGGGCGTCCTCACCCACGCGATCCGTCCGCCCACGGTCCCGGCAGGCAGCGCGCGCCTGCGCGTGACGCCGATGGCCACCCACACCGAGGCGCAGATCGATCGCGCCCTCGACGCCTTCGCCCGGGCGCTGCGCGCGCTCGGGCGCCCCGGAGCCGCACGATGACCACGCCGCCGACCGAGCCGCAGACCCTGGTCGCCTGGGACCGCGCCCACCTCTGGCATCCGTTCACGCAGATGGGCGACTGGATGCGCGAGGAGCCGCTCGTGGTCGCCGAGGCGGAGGGCTGCTGGCTCGTCGACACCAGCGGGCGGCGCTACCTCGACGGCGTCTCGTCGCTGTGGTGCAACGTCCACGGCCATCGTCACCCGGTGCTCGACGCCGCCCTGCGCGCACAGCTGGACCGCGTCGCACACACGACGCTCCTCGGGCTCGGCAGCGTGCCGTCGATCGAGCTCGCCCGCGCGCTCGTCCAGGTCGTGCCGCCCGGGCTGACGCGGGTCTTCTACTCCGACGCGGGCGCGACCGCCGTCGAGGCGGCGCTGCGCATCGCGCTCCAGTACCACCAGCTGCGCGGCGACGAGCGGCGCGTGCGCTTCGCGTCGCTGGTCGAGGCCTACCACGGGGACACGCTCGGCGCGGTCGGGATCGGCTATTCGGAGACGTTCCACCGCTTCGTCGCCGGCGCCGTCGTGCCCGCGGTGCGGCTCACGCCGCCGCACGTCTTCCGCTGGCAGCGCGGGCTCGACGCGGACGCGGCCCTGAACGCCGCGATCGCCGACGCCGAGCGCACGCTGGCGGAGCATGGGCCGACGCTGGCCGCGGTGGTGGTGGAGCCGCTGGTGCAGGGCGCCGCCGGCATGTGGATCCATCCGCCCGCCTATCTCCGGGCGCTGCACGCGCTGGCCCACCGGCACGGCACCCTCCTCGTCGCCGACGAGGTGGCGACCGGGTTCGGGCGCACCGGGCGCATGTTCGCCTGCGAGCACGCCGGCATCACCCCCGACCTCCTCTGCATCGCCAAGGGCATCAGCGGCGGCTACCTGCCGCTCGCCGCGACCCTCGCCACCGAGGCGGTGTTCGACGCCTTCCTCGCGCCCTACGAGGACTTCCGCGCCTTCTTCCACGGCCACACCTACACCGGGAACGCGCTCGCCTGCGCGGTCGCCACGGCCAGCCTCGGGCTGTTCCGCACCGAGCGCACGCTCGAGCGCCTGGGCGCCCGCATCGCACGGCTGCACGCCCGCCTCGACGCCGACGTGGCCCCGCTGGCGCACGTCGGCGAGGTCCGCCAGCAGGGCGTGATGGTCGGCATCGAGCTCGTCGCCGACCGGGCCGCGCGCACGCCCTACCCGGCCGCGGCGCGCATCGGCCAGCGCGTGGTGCGGGCCGCCCGCGCACGCGGCGTCGTCGTGCGCCCGCTCGGCAGCGTGCTCGTGCTGATGCCGCCGCTGGCGATCACCGACGGCGAGCTCGACCTCCTGGTCGACGTCACGCGCGACGCCATCGTCGAGGCGACGGAGGGCTGAGGCGATGGGCGCGCTGTTCGTCACCGGGACCGACACCGGCGTCGGCAAGACCTTCGTCACCTGCGGCCTCGCGCTCGCATTGCGCGCGGCCGGACGGCGCGTCGCGGTGATGAAGCCCGTCGAGACGGGCGTCACCGACGAGCCCGAGGACGCGGTGCGCCTGCGTGCCGCCGCCGCCGATCCGGCGCCGCTCGACGTCGTCTGCCCCTGGCGCTTCCGCGCCCCCCTGGCGCCGAACGAGGCGGCGCGCGCCGAGGGCGCCGCGGTCGACGTCGACGCCCTGGTCGAGCGCGTGGGCGCGCGACGCCGGACGGCCGACGTCCTCCTCGTCGAAGGCGCCGGCGGGCTCCTCGTACCGATCCGCGACCGGCTCACCTGGCTCGACGTCCTCGGCCGCACCGGTCTCGAGCTGCTGATCGTCGCCGCGAACCGCCTCGGCGTGGTGAACCACGCCGCGCTGACGGCCCGCGTCGCGCGCGACGGCGGCGTGCGCGTGCGCGGCTTCGTGCTCTCGCACCCGACTCCGCCCGGCGATCCGTCGTGCACCCGCAATGCGTCAACGATTGCCGAGCTGACCGGGCTCCCCTGCCTCGCGGTGGTGCCGCACGCCCCCGACCCGGCCGCAACGATCGCGGTTTTCGACGCGGCGCGTTTCGACTCGTGAGATTTTCACTTCCAGGACCGCGAATTCCCTGCCAATTTCCTTGACAGCACGGCGGATGCGGCGATACCCACGACAGCGCCTGTTTCGGCCCACCGGTAGTCGCCACGCGCATCGCTCGCAAGGAGGTCGGGAATGAAGAAGCTCGGGAGGTACCTTTCCTTTTCCACAGCACTGTTGTTCGTGCTGGGCGGCGTCGCCTTCACGGCGGATCAGACCATTCTGGGTCGATCCCTGGTCGTGAAGGACCCAGGTGCGGCCACCAAACGCAAGGTCAGCAGCGTCGCCAAGGAGAAGGGCAGCATCAACACGATCGTCGGCAACCCGACCCTGTCGGGCAGTGCCGGCGGCGCCATCCTGACCATCTTCGTCGACGGGGCATCCTCGGCGAACCAGTCCTTCGTCCTGAACCAGGGCATCAGCACCACGGGCAAGTCCTTCTGGACTCCGAGCGGCACGACGGGCTTCAAGTATCGTGACCCGCGCGGCGACCAGGGCGCCGTGAAGCTCGTCGTCGTCAAGCGCAGCCCCAACGGCATGTTCTCGATCAAGGCCCTCGTCATCGGCAAGAACGGCCCGGTGTCGATCGTGCCCCCGAACCCCGGCACCGAGGGCTGCGTCGCCCTGAAGCTCGGCGTCGGCAACACCTCGACGGGCGATCGCTACCACATGAAGTTCGGCCCCGACGGCACGGTGAAGAACGTCGGCACCAAGCTGTTCAAGGTGAACAAGCCGCTCACCGAGGGCTTCTGCCCGAACGGCCCGACGCCGACGACGACCACTACGACCACGACCACCACGACGACGATCGTGCCGACCACGACCACCACCAGCTCGACCACGACGACCACGATGTACGGATCGCCGAGCCGGGCCTTCCTCGTCACACCCGCGGACCTGCTCGAATAGGCCCGCTCGCCTGGGCCGGGTTCGCCCGGCCCGCCCAATCCCCGACGCCCCCGGGAGGTTCCGCCTCCCGGGGGCGTCGTGCATAGAGGCCCATGGTGCGCTCGTCTCGCCTCGCCGTCGCTCTCGCCGCGGCTCTCGTGGCGGTCGCCCTCGCCGTGGCGGCGCGCGGGCTCGAGCGGCGCACCACCTGGTACCTCGCGAGCGATCAGTTCGCGTTCCTCACCTTCGCCGGCGACCTCGCACACGGGCGCGTCTTCCACGACCCGAGCGCGCTCGCCCTGCTCGCGGGCGGCACGCTGCCGGCGACGCCGGCCGACGCCTACTACCAGACGTACATCTGGAACGACGGCCGCCTCTACACGCGTTATCCGCCCGGCTACCCGGCGCTGCTCGCGGCCGCCGGCCTCCTCGGCGGCGAGATCGGGCGGCATGCGCTGAACCCCGTCCTCTACTGCGTGCTGCCGCTCGTGCTGTTCGCGCTGGCGCGACGCATGGACGCCGGGCTCGCCGCCGGCGCCGCCGTCGTCTGGCTGCTGCTGCTCGTCCCCGCCGAGGTGCACTACTGGGGGCTGACCGTGGCCCGCGACCTGCCGGCGCACCTGCTGGCGCTCGGCGGCGTCCTCGCGGGCCTGGGCGGCGGCCTCGCGGCGAGCGGCCTCGCGCTCGGGCTCGCGGCGACCATCCGACCCGACGCCGCGCTGTGGGGTCTCGCGACCGGGGCGGCGTCCTGGCGCGCGCGGCCCCGGCCGGGTCGGGTCGCCGCCGCGAGCACGGCCTTCCTCGCGGGCGCGCTGCCGCTGTTCGCGTACAACACGGTGACGCAGGGCCATCCGTTCGCGTTCACGCAGGGCAGCGAGTTCCGGCACGTGCTCTCCGCGGCGCCCCAGGCGTTCGCGCTCGCGAGCGGCATGGTGTCGGGCGGCGGCTTCCGCCTGTCCCACCTCGCGGACACGCTGCCGCTGCACGCCGACTATCTGCTGCGCGCGTTCGGCGCGCTGCTGCTGCCGGCGGCGGGGGCCCTCGTGTGGGCGCTGCGCGCGCGGCGCCCGGCCGTCCTGGCGCTGGTGCCCTACGCGGCGTTCGCCTTCCTCTTCTACAGCTGCTGGGGGCACGGCGACGCGCGCTATCTCGTCGGCGTCGTGCTCTGCCTGCTGCTCTTCGCGGCGGTCGGCGTGACGCGGTGGGCGCACTGGCTCGCGACGCCGGGGTGGACGCGGCCACGGCGTGCGCTGGCGGCGGTGCTGTCGGTCGCCGTCGTCGCCGCTGCCCCGCGCGTGCTGCCGCGCAACGACCCGGACCGGACGCGCCCCGTCGAGTACGCGGTCGCCGCGGGCCTCGGACTCGCCGGCGTGGTCGGCCTGGTCGCGCCGGGCGCGGCGCCACTCGCCGCCTTCGCGCCGGCGCTCGTGCTCGCGGGCGTCGGCGTGGCGCGGGCGGCGAGCGGCAGCGGGGAACGCGACGCCTTCCAGCGCGCGCAGGTGACGCGGGCGCGGACGGCGATCGAGACGCTCGTCCCCGCGGGCGCGCTCGTGCTGACCACGCCCGCGCTCGGGCGTCCGGCCGAGAACATCACCCACTACACGCACGCCGAGGCCCACTACTTCGGCGAGCTGCAGGCGCTCGGCAGCACCGGGCGCCGGACGGCGGAGGCCTATCTCGCGCAGGGCCGGCGCGTGTTCGTGCTGTGGCCGTCCGGCGGACGCCGCCCCCCGCTCGGCGGCCGGCGGGTCGTGCGCTCCTGGCACGGCGGGCGGGCGTTGCTCGACTGGTTCGTCGATCCGCGGCGCGCGCCCGACGGCGCGGATCTGATCGAGGTTCTGGGCTTCCCGCCGATCATGCCAGCGCGGCCGCGAGCGCGGCCTGGTGCACCGTCTTGAGCGGTACGCCCGCGGCCAGCGCCAGGCGGCGGCAGTCGTCGAACTCCGGGGCGACGTTGCGCGTGCCGTCGGGTGCGACGGCGATCTTCACCCGCACGCCGCCCCACGGCGTCGCGACGGTGCGCTCCTCGCGCGGCAGCACGAGCCGCTGCCAGGTCGCGAAGCGCAGCCCGATCGTCGACGTCTCCGCGAAGACGATCGTCGCCAGCCGATCGCGATCCGCCGGCTCGGCGAGCACGCGCAGCGTGGTTCCCGGCCGGCTCTTCTTCATCAGGGTGGGGACGAGGAACGCGTCGCGGGCGCCCGCCGCGAGCAGGCGCTCGAGCACGTGCTCGTAGAGCTGCGGGCTCATGTCGTCGATCGTCGCTTCGAGCACGACCACCTCGTCGCCGGCCGCGGCCTCGAGCGGCGTGCCGACGAGGATGCGCAGCAGGTTCGGCCGGTCGGCGAGGACGCGGTCGCCCGCACCGTAGCCGACGCCGTCGAGCCGCAGGCGCGGAAGCGGCGCCGGGGTCGCGAGCGCCGCGACGATGGCGGCACCGGTCGGCGTCACCAGCTCGGTCGTGGCCTCGTCGAGCACCACGGCACGCCCGCGCACCAGCTCGGTGACCGCCGGCCCCGGCAGCGGCAGGCGGCCGTGCGACGTGCGGACGAAGCCGCGCCCGAGCGGCAGCGGCGCGGCGTGCACGACGTCGACGCCGAGGTGCACGAAGCCGAGCGCAGCGCCCACCACGTCGACGATCGCGTCGAGCGCCCCGACCTCGTGGAAGTGGACGGCGTCGGTGGGCACGCCGTGCACGCGCCCCTCGGCTTCGGCGAGCCGGGCGAAGATCGCGAGGGCACGATCGCGCACGGCGGGAGCGAGACCGCCCGCGCCGAGCAACGTGCGGATCTCCGCCCAGGCACGATGGCCGTGCGCATGGCGGTGTGCGTGCGGGTCGTCGGGATGCTCGCCGTGCACGCGCACCTGGAACTTCGTCGCCGCGACGCCGGCGCGCTCGGTGCGCTCGCTCCACACCTCCACGTCGCGGAGCCCGAGGGCGCGGATGGCATCCCGCACGGCGTCGATCGGCATGCCGAGGTCGAGCAGCGCTCCGACCGTCATGTCTCCGGCGATTCCGGAGAAGGCATCGAGGTAGGCGACGCGCATCCGAGGGGTCGTTCGTCGTTGCAGGTCTGATTGACGGGTGGTAGGGTCGCCCGATTCTCATCCGGGACAGGGTTGCATGAGACAGCGGGAACTTAGCACGTTGCAACGGCTCCTACACGAACGGAAGCAGGAGCTGCTCGGAGAAGCAGGACGCACGGCCTCGGGGATGTCGGAGCGCGAGCATTTCCCCGACCCCACGGATCGCGCCCTTCTCGAGGGCAACCGCAACCTGGTGCTCCGCATCCGCGACCGCGAGCGCAAGCTGATCTCGAAGATCGACGAAGCGCTGGGCCGCATCGACGACGGCACCTACGGCAAGTGCGAGGAGTGCGGCGCCGAGATCGGCTTCGCCCGCCTGAAGGCGCGGCCGGTCACCACGCTCTGCATCGCCTGCAAGAGCGAGCAGGAAGCCGACGAGCGGCGACGCCGCTACTCGTGATCGCGTGGCGCCCGGCGACTACGACGCCTTGCGCCACTTGATCGAGCACCCCATCGACGGGATCTGCGGCGTCGGCGGCGCACCGCCCGCCAGCAACGCCTCGAACGCCGCCGCGAGCTCGCGGCGCGCGACCTTGTCCGGCTCCTTCCAGTTGTCGTCGAGGCGACCGTGGTAGGCGAGACGGCGCTCGGGCCCGTACACGTAGATGTCGGGTGTGCACACCGCGGCGAACGCGCGCGCGACGGTTTGCTCCGCGTCGACCAGATACGGGAAGCCGTAGGCCTTCTCCGTCCAGCGCGCGAGCAAGCGCGACGGCGCGTCGTCGGGATAGGCGACGGGATCGTTCGAGCAGATGCCGACGAGCTGGACGCCGCGCGGCCCGTACTCCGCCGCGAGCGCGATCACGCGGTCCTCGATCGCCTGCACGTAGGGACAGTGGTTGCAGATGAAGAGGACGCAGAGGACGGGGCGGTCGCGGAAGTCGTCGCGCGCCGCGACTCCGCCGTCGACGGTGGGCAAACGGAAATCGGGGCACGGACTGCCGAGCGGGACGTCCTGGTTCTCCGTGAGCGCCATGCCCTCTCGCTAGCGCCGGCGCCCGGCGCCCGCAAGCCGGCCGGCGCGTGAACGTCGTCGTCGATCTGCCCGCCGTGCGTCCCGGTCGCTTCGCGGCCGCGCATGCCGGCGAGCCGCTCGGTGACGAGGCCCGGACACTGCGCTCCCTCCTGCGCGCCGCGCCGGCCCAGGTCGAGGAGATCCGCGACGGCATCGCGCTGGTGCTGAGGCTCGACGTGCAAGCGCTCGCGGCGCTGGCCGACGCCACGCGTGCCCTCGCCGACCGCTGGCCGTTCCTGTCGTTCCGCCTGCTCGAGGACGCACCCCGCTGCCGGCTCGAGGTGACGGGCACCGGCGCGGGCGGCGGCTTCGCGCGCGCGGTGTTCCGCGAGCTGGCCGCCTGAGCCCAGACGCGATCGGGTTGCGCGAGCGTTCCCGTCGTGTAGTTGAACCCGGCCCCGTTCATGTCGCCGGCCGCCCTCGCCATCCTCGCCACGCTCGCCGTCAGCGCCATCGCGCTCGTCGGCATCGTGTTCTTCGTCACGGCACGGCCGAAGGAGCGCAGCGAGACGGTCCTGCTCAGCTTCGCGGCCGGCGTGCTGCTCGCGACGACCTTCCTCGAGCTCGTGCCGGAGGCGGTCGAGAAGGCCGGCGGGGACGGGCGGATCTTCGTGGCGACGCTGGCGGCGATGATCGGCTTCTTCCTCCTCGAGCGCCTCCTGCACGGCTTCCACGAGCACGAGGAGATCCACACCGCGCCGTCGCGCTGGCTCATCCTGATCGGCGACGGACTCCACAACTTCATCGACGGCGTCGTCATCGCGGCGAGCTTCGCCGTGAGCCCCGAGCTGGGCTTCCTCACCACGCTCGCGGTGGCGATCCACGAGATCCCGCAGGAGCTGGCCGACTTCACGATCCTGGTGGCCGGCGGCTTCACTCTGCGGCAGGCGCTCTTCCTGAACCTGGCCTCCGGCATCACGGCCGTGTTCGGCGCCCTGGCCTTCATCGCGCTCGAGCACACGCTGGAGAGCCGCATCGCGTGGTTCATGAGCACGACCGCCGGCATGTTCATCTACATCGCCGCGTCCGACCTGATCCCGCAGCTGCACCACCATCGCAAGGGACCGAACGCGCTGGTCTACGCGCCCTTCCTCGGCGGCGTCGCCGTCATCGCGGCGCTGAGCGCCGTGCTCGGGCACTGAGCACGCGTCAGCCGTCCCCGTAGAGCGCGGTCGCGCGCCGCTGCATCTCGTCGGTGGACACGTCCTCGATGCGCGTCGACACGATCCACTGGTGCCCGAACGGATCCGCGACCCGTCCCGCCCGCTCGCCGTAGAACTGGTCCGCGACCGGGATGACGACCGTCGCACCGGCGGCGACCGCACGCGCGACCACGGCGTCGACGTCCGGCACGTTGAGCACGAGGCGCACCGCGGTTCCGCCGAGGCTCGCCGGGCTGTGGTTGCCCCAGGCGGCGTTCTCCTCGGCGAGCATCACCGGCGCGCCGCCGAGCCGCACCTCGGCGTGGATGACGCCGCCGGCGGGATCGACCAGGCGTCGCGTCTCCTCGGCACCGAAGGCGTCACGATAGAAGGCGAGCGCACGCGAGGCGTCGCGCACGCTGAGATAGGGGACGACGGTCGGATACTCCGGCATGTCCCGGATCATGCCGGAGGTGCGGCCCGGCGTCTTGGAGAAAAAGCTCACAGCGGCGCGCGCCGCAGGCGCAGCGCGTTGCCGATGACCGACACCGAGCTGAGGCTCATGGCCGCCGCCGCGAGCATGGGGCTCAGCAGGACGCCGAACCACGGATACAGCACGCCCGCGGCCACGGGCACGCCGAGCGCGTTGTAGACGAACGCGAAGAAGAGGTTCTGGCGGATGTTCGCCATCACCGCGTGCGAGAGACGCCGCGCGCGCACGATGCCGCCGAGGTCGCCCCGCAAGAGCGTGACGCCCGCGCTCTCCATCGCGACGTCGGTACCGGTCCCCATCGCGATGCCGACGTGGGCGCGCGCCAGCGCCGGCGCGTCGTTGACGCCGTCGCCGGCCATGGCGACGACGCGGCCCTCGCCGATCAGCCGCTCGACGACGTCGCGCTTGTGCGCGGGCAGGACCTCCGCCGCCACGTCCGTGATGCCGAGCTGCCGCGCCACCGCCTCGGCCGTGGCGCGCGCGTCGCCCGTCAGCATGACGATGCGCAGCCCCGCCGCACGCAACGCCGCCAGGGCGTCGGACGTCGTCGCCTTGATCGGATCGGCGACGCCGACGAGCCCCGCCGCCGCGCCGTCGACGACGACGAACATGACCGTCTGCCCCTCGGCCCGCAGAGCCTCCGCACGGCCCGCGAGCGCCCCGGGATCGATGCCGAGCGCGTCGAGGAGGGCCCGGTTGCCGAGCCCGACACGGCGTCCGTCGACGATGCCGGTGACGCCCTTTCCGGTCTCGGACGCGAAGTCGCGCGTCTCGGCGAGCGACATGCCGCGCTCCTCGGCACCGCGCACGATCGCGGCCGCCAGCGGATGCTCGCTGCCGCGCTCGAGGCTGGCCGCGAGGCGGAGCAGCTCGTCCCCTCCCTCGACGGTGACGAGCCGCGGCTTGCCCTCCGTGAGCGTACCGGTCTTGTCGACGACGATGGTGTCGACCCGCTCCATCACCTCGAGCGCCTCGGCGTTCTTCACGAGGACGCCCGCCTGCGCACCCCGCCCCGTCCCGACCATGATCGACATCGGCGTCGCCAGCCCGAGGGCGCACGGGCACGCGATGATGAGGACCGACACCGCGGCGACGAGCGCGCCGGCGAGCCGCGGCTCGGGGCCGACGAGCATCCAGACGACGAACGCCGCCACGGCCACCGCGACCACGGCGGGCACGAACCACGCCGCCACCACGTCGGCGAGCCGCTGGATCGGCGCGCGGCTGCGCTGCGCCTCGCTCACCATGCGCACGATCTGTGCGAGCAGCGTGTCGCGCCCCACCCGCGTCGCACGCACGACGAGCCCGCCCGTCCCGTTGACCGTGCCGCCGGTGACGGCCGCGCCCGCGCTCTTCTCGACGGGAACCGGCTCGCCGCTGATCATCGCCTCGTCGACGGCGCTGCGGCCCTCGAGCACGACGCCGTCGACCGGCACCTTCTCGCCCGGACGCACGCGCAGGCGATCGCCGACCTGGACGGCGTCGAGCGCGACGTCCTCCTCGCTGCCGTCGTCGCGGAGCCGCCGTGCGGTCTTCGGCGCCAGGCCGAGCAGCGCGCGGATCGCGCTCCCCGTCTGGCTGCGCGCCCGCAGCTCGAGCACCTGGCCGACGAGGACGAGCGTCGTGATGACCGCCGCCGCCTCGAAGTAGAGCGGCACGCCGTGCGCCCCCGCGGCCGGGATCGCATGCGGGAAGAGCACCGCGACGACGCTGTAGCCCCACGCCACGCCCGTGCCGATCGCGATCAGCGTGAACATGTTCCAGTTGCCGCTGCGCACCGAGGCCATCCCGCGCGCGAAGAACGGCGCCCCGCCGAAGAACACCACCGGGGTCGCGAGCGCGAGCTGGAGCCACGCCAGCGCCGTCCACGGCAGCGCGTGCTGCACGGGCTGGCCCGGCAGGAGATCCGACATCGCGAGCAGGAACAGCGGCACGGTGAGGACGGCGGAGACCCGGAGCCGGCGGCTCATGTCGAGCAGCTCGGGATCCGGACGCTCGGCGGTCTCGAGCGTGATCTCGCGCGGCTCGAGCGCCATGCCGCAGATCGGGCAGCTGCCGGGGCCGCGCTGCACGACCTCGGGATGCATGGGGCAGGTGTATTCGGCGTCGGGGTCCGCCGCAGGCGCGTGGCCCGCGGCGGGCGCCCCCGCGGCGCCGGACCCCACGGCATGCCCGTCGCACGCGTGAGCGCCGGCGGACGCACCGGCCGCCTTGGCGAGAAAGCCCTGTGGATCGGCCGCGAAGCGCTCGCGGCAGCGGGCGCCGCAGAAGTGGTACGCGACCCCGTCCAGCTCGTGGCGGTGCGGCGTCTTCTCCGGGTCCACGGTCATGCCGCAGACGAGATCGCGGGTGCCCTCGGCCATGCGCTCGGATCTGGAGACGCCGGACGTGCGAGTCAACGCGCGCGGCACGCGCCGTGCTTCTGCCTCTCCGCATGCGGTGGCTGCTCGTGGTGATGATGGTCGGTGGGCTGGGCATCGGCGGCGCATCCGGCGCCCGCAGCAGTCCGGCGCTGGAACCGCCGCGCGCAACGGATCTGTTGCGCGCGCAACGCATGGCCGAGGACGTCGAGGACCGCCGCCGGATGCCGGCGGCGCAACGGGGCTCGCGGTGGCGGCGGGGTGGCGAGGGCGGATGGGGAAGCCGCGAGGGGTCCGCGTCCCCGCGGGGCGGCGAGGCGATCGAGGAGACGCCGCCGTCCCGTCGGGGGCGCGGCGGAAAGTGAGACCGCGGGGCGGCGAACGCCGTCCCGCACGAAGGGCCGGCGGTGCGTCGCCACCCCCGACGTGCCGCCGGCCCCGCAGGCGCGCGAGAAAAGCTCGCGCCCGGCGCAACGACGGGAATCGACGCCCGCTGCGCGCCGGCTAGCGTGCTTTCTGTCGATGCGATCTCTCCGGCGCCGTCGCGTGCCGGCCGTCGCGCTCCTGCTTCTCAGCAGCAGCGTCGGCCCGCCGCCGTCAACCACCACGACGACACGGCCGGCCACCGGCACGCCGCGCGTCCCGGCCGACTACCCGACCTCCAGACCGCCGTCGCCGCCGCGCGCGCCGGCACGATGATCCTCTTCGCCCCGGCGACCACGTGGAGTCGGTGCGCGCGACGGCCTCAGCATCGCCGGCACCGATCCAGGCGCGCCGCCCACCATCGTCGGCACGTACGACGCCGTACGCTTGAATCGCGTCCGCGGCACGTCGCTCGCCGACCTCCACCTCGAGAACGGCGCCCTCGCGATCCGCGGGAACGGCGGCGCCGCGAACACGATCGCGCGCGTCACGACCGCCGGCACCCGCGGCGAGAGGGCATCGAGACTGGTCGACGCTCCCGGCAGCGCGATCGTCGACACCCGGTCACCGGCAGCTACCGCGAGGGCATCCGCGTGAACGGATCGGCCCGACGTCCGCGTCGAGCGCAATATGCTGACGTCGCCCCGCAGCGGCATAGGCGCTTGGCGACGTCCCCCGCGCCGTGCTGCGCGACAACGCCGTCCGGGACGCCTACGACCACGGCCTCCGCATCGACGATGCCGACGACCTCGTCCCCCCTCACCGACAACCAGACCGCCGACGACCACAGCGCCGGCCTCCGCCTCGAGAACGCGCCCCCGTTCGACAATCGTTGCCGGCGTCCTGGCCGCCGGCCATGCCGGCACCGGCAAGACGCCAGGCCGACGTCGTCGTCCATCCGTGACCTTCCCGGTTGACCACCGCGGAGGGCCTGGGTATAGCCGAGCCTCCTCGTTTCACCACCTCGCCGTGTCGTCCGTGCGCCGTCCTGGCGCGTTTCGTGTGGGGCCGTAGCTCAGCTGGGAGAGCGCTAGAATCGCACTCTAGAGGTCGGGGGTTCGACTCCCCTCGGCTCCACTTCTTCTTCTCGCAGGCTTAGGACACCGAAGAGAGCGGCCTTCGACCGCAAGTGGCAGTTCTGGTGGCAGTTCCACTCCGCACAGCGCGCTTCGAGTCGTGCGCTGACAGAGGGTGTCCTGCCCGCCGTCATAGCCGCTGCGGGGCTCGGAGTGACGCGGCGCCGGGTTACGATCGCGTCCGCCGTCATAGCTGAGACGACGTTAGCATCTTCCAGCTCCCGCGGAGCACGCCGTCATAGCTCGAGGCGGCCTGAGGCCGCCCTACCAAGAGCTGCGCCAGCAGCGGGGCTACGGCGGGAGCTACGACACGGTGAAGCGGTTCGTGCAGCCACTGCGCGCCGTGCGGCTGCAGGCCGAGCGCGCGCTGATCCGCTTTGAAACGCCGCCCGGCCACCAGAGCCAGATCGACTGGGGCCAGGCGCGCGTGCACTTTCGCCACCAGCCCGTCGTGCGCCATGTCTTCGTGCTGACGCTCGGCTTCAGCCGCCGGAGCTTCTACCGCGGCTGCGCGGCCGAGACGCTGCCGCTGTTTCTGGACGCCCACGAGCGGGCCTTCGAGCACTTCGGCGGCCACACCCAGGAGCACCTGTACGATCGGCCTCGCACCGTCTGTCACGGCGGCGTCGGCCGGGACGTCGTGTGGAATCCGACGTTCAAAGCGTTCGCCGACTACTGGAGTTTCGAGCCCCGAGTCTGTCAGCCGTACCGGGCGCAGACCAAGGGCAAGGTCGAGAGCGGGTGAAGTACTGCCGCCGCAATTTCCTGCCCGGCCGAACCTTCATCGACGAGGTCGACTTCGACGAGCAGCTGGTGCAGTGGACCACCGAGATTGCCGATGTCCGTGTCCACGGCACGACCCACGAGCGGCCGATCGATCGCTTCGCCCGCGAGCAGGCGCTGCTCATCCCCACGGCCGGCCAGGCCGGCTTTCGCCTCGACACCCGGCAGGCCCGGATCGTTGCCGACGACTATCTCGTCAGCTTCGAGACGAATCGCTACTCCGTCCCTTTCCGGCTGATCGGGCAGCCGGTCGAGGTCCTCCGGCAGGCGGGCACGCTGCACGTCTTCCATCGCGGGACGCTCGTGGCGACGCACCCTGAGCTCTGCGGCAAGCACGAGGTCCGCATCCTGCCTGAGCACGGGCCGTGGCCCATTGCCCGCATCACCCGGCAGCGGCCGTCGACCCGCGGGCCGGCGACGGGCGATCCGCGCCAGCTCGGCACCGACGTCGAGATCCGCGACCTCGGCGTCTACGACGCGCTCGGCGCCGGCGAAGCGGTGTCGTCATGAAGGCCGCCCAGCTCGAGCGACTGCAGGAGCATCTCCCAACGCCTCCGCCTCTTCAAGAGCCGCGAGCGCCTCGAAGCGCTGCTGCAGGAGGCGACGACGCGGGAGCTCTCCTACGCCTGACCTGACCCCCGAAGTCGGCCGCTTATGATGGCAGAGCGCCCTGCGCGTACTCGATTGGAGTCCGGTTCCCCAGCGCGCTGTGGGGCCGGGCCTCGTTGTAGTCGATGCGCCAGGAGCCGATCTTGGTGCGCGCCTCGCCGAGATCGACGAACCAGCTCTCGTTCAGACACTCGTCCCGCATCCGGCCGTTGAAGCTCTCGGCGAACGCGTTCTCGATCGGCTTGCCGGGCCGGATGAAGTGCAGCTGAACACCGCGGGCATAGGCCCACGAGTCGAGCGCCCGGCCGGTGAACTCCGGACCGTTGTCGCAGACGATCATGGCGGGCAGCCGGCGGCTCTGGGCAATGCGCTCGAGGACCCGCACGACGCGGAGGCCGGGCAGCGAAGTATCGACCTCCGTCGCGATCGCTTCGCGGCTGTAGTCGTCGACGATGTTCAGGATCCGGAACGTGCGGCCGGTGGCCAAGCTGTCGGCCATGAAGTCCATCGACCACCGCTGGTTTGGTCCCGTCGGCGACGCCAGGACGATGCGCGCGCCGGCGGCGAGCTTCTTCCGCCTCCGGCGGCGCACGGTGAGCTGCTCCTCGCGGTAAAGGCGATAGACCTTCTTGTGATTGACGAGCGTGCCGCCGCGACGGAGCAGCACGGTGAGCCGCCGGTAGCCAAACCGACGGCGCTGCGCGGCGAGCGCGATGAGCTGCGCGCGCAGCGCGGCGTCATCGGCCCGACGTGAGCGGTACGGGATCGTCGAGCGCACCGCTCCGAGCACCTCGCACGATCGGCGCTGGCTGACGCCGAACCCGTCCTGCAACCACCCCACCGCCAGACGGCGTGCAGCGGGCGTCACCACTTTCGCTGCGCCACGGCCTTGAGCATCTGCACGTCGAGCGTGAGGTCCGCGACGAGCGTCTTCAGGCGCCGATGCTCGTCGTCGAGGCTCTTCAGCCGTCGCGCGTCGCTCACCTCGAGGCCGCCGTACTTCGCCTTCCAGCGATAGAAGGTGTGCTCGCTGATGGCGTGCTTGCGGCAGACCGTCTCCACCTTCTGGCCTGCCTCCGCCTCCTTGAGCACGCCCACGCTCTGCTCTTCCGTGAACCGGCTCTTCCGCATGTCGCCCTCCTTCGCGCGGGGGCCTCTGCCATTTCAAGTGGCCGCGATCGCGGGGGTCAGGTCAATCTCGCCCCGCAGCACCGGCCTACGGTACTTCGTGATGAACACGAAGTGATAGTGGCACTCATAGACGGCGTGAGCGGCGCGACGGTCGCTGCGCATCCCGCCCTACGTACCGCAAGCCTCCTAAAGGCGTCACCTAAAGGTGAGGGGTTCTACCCTCCCAGAGTGGGACAATGAATCTCGGGCTGTTGCTGCGGACGCGCTACGGCGTCGGCACGCCGCGCAGTCTCCAGGGGCGCGCGGCCGCCCTGCGGACGGTCTTCGACGCGTGGGCGCAGTGGTGGGCGGCGACGAAGGCGGGCCGTGCGGCGTGCCGGTGGGCGATCATCCGATCTGTCGCGCAGTCACTCGACGCACGGTCGTCCGAAACGAATGGCATCCATATACCCGCCGGCATCGCGGCTTTCACCACGGGCTGCTAGCACGTTGTCAGATCAGGTCTGAGCACTTCCAGGTCAGCCATGCGGCGTAGAAATCAGACCCGACCGCCCAACCGAAGGGCGACCTGGGCAACGCCTCACGGGACAACGCCTTCGGGGCCTTCACGGCGTCATGACACAAAGCCAGCTTGACCTGCTCCCACAGATGACCTAGAGAGTATTACATGCTGCTCCACCGGAGCCTTAGGATTCTTGCCCTCGCGTTGCCTGTGATTTTCGGCGTGGGCTTCTCGACCTGCAGCCGGAACCCATACGGGATAAATGTCACCTTCGACGCGGCCAACAGCGATACCGTCAGACTCGATCTTGCAAGGGATGCGGGAGTAAAATGGGTACGAATCTTTGTTCCTTATGATAAGGTCGTGGGTGCCGACGGGGGAAACTTCGCGGCCCAGGAGGCAAACTTCAACACGATTGTCGCAGGGGGCTCTACTCAGTGGCTGGACGGAATCATTGCGGACACGATGCTCGCCCGTCAGCAGGCGCACGGCGCGATGTCGATCCTGATCGTTCTCAAAGGCAATCCCCCCTTCAACAAACGGACGACCGGCCTCCGCAGTTGCCCGACCAACCCCCAGAACGAAGGGTGGCCACCAAAGGATATCCAAGTCATTGCGCAGTTGACGGAGGCTCTCGCCCGGAAGTTCAAAGACCTGGCTGATGGTTTTGAAATCTGGAACGAACCAACCTCATGCACGCGATGGGGCGGTACTCGCCAGGAGTTCGTCACCCAGATATTGCCTACGATGTACGATGCTATCTTCGCCGTACAAGCGGAGCGTACGGTTCCGGCCGTCATTGGGGGTGTAGCGGTTGCGGGGCAACCGAACATCAACGTCGTCCGCAATTGGGTTACGTGGAACGGCAGCATGGTTCGTCCGCTGGACTTCGTTTCGGTGCACTACTATGCCACCCGGGCCAACACGAAGTCGCTGATGACCCAACTAAATGGCTTCAACGAATGCTACACGGGTCCGCCGAACTTCCTCGGAGCCCCGGCATGCACGACGAAGTTCTGGGTTACCGAGTGGGGCATGGCCAACAATCCTGATGCCCCCTGCACGGTATGCCAGAACGCCCACGACAGCCAGCCGGGGCAGGCCATCAGAGCTATTCTCGACCACTGCAACTCGCTCTCAAACTGCCAGAGAATGTTTTATTTCTCCCAGGGCATCTCTGGGTGCACGCCGACTGCATGCCAGCTCAGCCTCTTTAAGCCGAATAATGATCCTCGCGCTAAGTACTTCGACTTCCAGGACTACGCCTGGGTGGACGCTGACGACTTCTGCTGGGATTACGATGCAGGGATCTGCGTCACCCCGGGGCATGCGGTGTCCGACATGCACTGCGCAGCGTTCGCGGAGACGGCAGATCCGCATGCGTGGTCAGATAACGAACTTTGTACCCATAAAAACCTTGGTCTAGTATTCGCAAAGAGCGAGGCCGAAAAGACAGCCGCAGGGGCCGCGGGGCTGTATTGCGTCAAGATTGAGGAGCCGTCCGATCCGGATAGCTGGAACGATAACTATTTGTGCGCCAAATGGGATGTGGGTGTCCAGTGGAGTCATGCTGGCCCGATTGCGGGCAAGAGCTGCATCCAAATCACCGAGCCCATAGAGCCGGCGGGCCACACCTGGACGGATAACTGGCTGTGCTTCAATCCGAAGCCCGTGGTCCCGAGCGGCGAATCGCTCATGGGAGGCGGTGGGGACTCGATGAGTGATGGGGGAGAAGAACTCGAAGCCTCCCCCAGCGGCGCGTTCCTCTCCGGAAGACCTCGGTAACAGGAGATGCGAATCGCTGGCATGTGACGTTAGCCAGGGCCTGCTATCGCTGATATAAGCGCAAGCGATGTTTCGCGACGCGGCCCAAGCTCTTGGGCGCCGACTTCGGCGCCAACCGCCAGTGCAGGATGTTAACCGAGCGCTGATCAAGCGGGTAGCCCGAGGGCGTAGTGTCGTCGATGTCGGCTGCATGTGGAACGTCGATGGGGACTATGCGTTTGGGGCCGTTGCTCACGGTGCCGCAACGGTCACCGGGCTCGATGTTGTCACCGCCACGCCAGAATTCCTTCAGCGCAACGATTCGCTTGGAAACCGCGTGCGGTTCGTTCAAGGCGATATCAATGATTCCCGAGTGGCCGCTGTGGTAGGCCCACACGACGTGGTGTTCTGTTCGGGAGTCCTCTATCATGTGCCGCACCCGCTGCTGACGCTTGAGCGACTGCGATCAATTTGCAAGGCATATCTGATACTCACAACAGCGACCATCTCGGAGCGACGCGCTCCACAAGGTGCGGTGTTCTTCCCCTTTTTGGATGACCGGGGCCGACGGTTCTACAATTACTCTACGCCCGGTCGCGCGAAGGTCGGATTAGATCGCGAGTTTGTTCCCGAATGGGGATATGCGAATTACTATTGGGGCTTCACGCCCAGCTGCGCCATCGCGATGCTGAGGCTGGCTGGATTTCGCGTGCTGGAGCAGTTCTTGTGGCGCCGAGGAGCCTGCTTTCTCTGCGTTCCGGCCGACATTCCGGAAGGCGGTATCCCCACGCCCCGAGCCAGTTCCAACGGAACTCGCGAGTAAGAGCCTACCCCACAAGTGAGTCAACGCTGGATCCGCGGCTTGCTACGTAAGTACCCACATCTCGCGTGTCGCAAGGGCATGAAGTGGAAGTGGGGATGGCGGCAAAGCGACGGCGACGGTGGGCAGCCGTTGGCGATGGTGTGGCGGGTGCCGGACAACCTGTGGAATCGGATCGCGCCGCAGTTGCCATCGAGGAATTCCGGCCGACGGGTGAACGCCGGTGGATTTGACGTTCCCGTGAACATGGCCGCGTGCCATGAAAGCGCCGCCGATCGTGGTCTGCCCCCCGACGCCGGGCCATCACGCCACTCGTAAAGGTACGTCTTTGCGGTCCGCGTGAGTCCTCTGTCCGGCGGCGTACTGTGCCGGGGGTTTGCGCCCCAAGCTGCTGTACGGGCGGTGGTTGTTGAAGTCGTCCCGGTAGGCCCCGAGCACGACCTAGGCCTCAATAAGAGTCGCAAAGGAATGTGTGAGGCCTCGCAGCGCGTTCTCGAGCGCGGCCGCCGCGACGCCCTCATCCCGGACTTCGTCAGGCGCCAGCCGACGATCGTGCGGTCGATGATCGCCATGAGATGGCACCAGCCGTCACGGCCGCAGAGAAGGTGCGTCGTGTCGATTGAGGTGGTTCCCCTCCGAGACTGGACAGGGTACCCGGGACACCCGAGAAAGCCTTCTGACGGTGCAGGGCCTCATGCGGGCAGAAGGCCACCGCGTGTCGATCGCGCCGCTGTGCCGGTGGTTCGGCGTGCCGCGGTCGACCTTCTCCTATCGGCCGCCGGCGCCGCGCGCGTCGCGTCCGCTGGTCGTGGACGTCGAGCTGGAGGGGCAGATCCGGGCCATCATCGCCGCCGAGCCGGCCGCCGGCTTGCGCATGATCACGGCGCGGATCCGTCGGGCGACCGCCCAGCCGGTGAACCGCAAGAAGATGCACCGCATCCTGAAGCTGAACGGCTGGCAGGTCTCGTTTGCGGCCGCGACGGCTGGTGCCACCTGACGGCGATCATCGACTGCTACGACCGCACGATCGTGGGCTGGCGCCTCGCGACGTCCGGGATCGCTGGCGGCGCGGCGGCGGCGCTCGAGGAAGCGCTGCGGGCGCGCCGGATCGACGCGGCCTCGCCGCCGCTTGTCCTGCGGTCGGACAACGGCGTGGTCTTCGGCGCGAAGGCCTTCGTCGCGGTCGCGCGGCGCTACGGCCTCACCCAGGAGTACAGCACGCCCTATACGCCCCAGCCGAACGGGCTCATCGAGCGCTTCTTCCTAACCTTGAAGCAGGAGTGCGTCTGGCTGCACCGCTTCACGAGCCGCGATCACGCCTTCACGGCCGTCGCGGACTGGCTCGACAAGTACGCCCGCGAGCGGCCGCACTCGGCGCTCGGCTACCGCACGCCGAAGGCGTATCGCGAGCAGTTAGTGGCCTGACCTGTACGAAACCGAGGGGGACACCACATCCCCCCCCCCGCCTTCCACCAGCCGAAGATCTCTTCGACGAGCTTCCGCTTCCGTTGGCTGATGGCGTACCCCGGATGCCGCGTGGCGCGGCCGTCCCCGTGGGAGCCGCGATGCCGCGTGATCTGCTGCGCCCCGTGTGGCGTCACCCCCGCCGCGCGCCGCGGCTCCACGAAGCGGCGCCCGTCGTAGGCCTGGTCCGCGCCGAGCGTTCGCACCCGCTGGCCCGCCGCCTGTTGCCGCCGCACCAGCCGCAGCGCTTCCTCCCACTCCACCTCGCCCGTGGCCGCGGCCACGCTGAGATCGACGCACAGCCCGTGGCGATTCTCCATCAGCACGTGCGCGGAGTAGCTGAGCTTCGCCGCGTGGGCCGCGCCTTTGCGCGCCAGCTTCGCCGCGGGGTCGGTCGGCGACGCATGCGTCGCGTTGCTCCACCGCTCGCCGTGCCAGTTGACCGTCGGATTGCCCGGATCGTCCGGCGGCGGCCGATCCTCGGGCCGCTCGGCCTTCGGCCGGAAACTCTTGAGCGACGCCCAGGCCTCGATGTGCGTGCCGTCCACGGTGAAGTGCTCGCTCGAGAGCAGCTGGGCCGCCCGCGCCTGCGCCACGACGCCCTCGAAGAAGCGCCGCGCCACGTCGGCGGCCAACAGCCGGGCCTTCTTCTTGGCGAAGACCGTCGCGTCGAAGGGCCGCTCGTCCAGCCCCAGATCAAGGAAGTAGCGGAACTGCAGATTGTCCTGGAGCTGCTCGCAGAACTGCCGCTCGCTGCGCACACGGTAGAGTGCGATCAACAGCTGCGCCTTGAGGAGCGCCTCGGGCGGAATCGAGGGCCGGCCGCGCGGCGCGGACAGTGCGTCGCACACCGGCGAGAGCCGCACGAGCTCGGCATCGGCCAGCGCCTTCACCCGCCGGACCGGATGGTCACGCGGCACCATCCGCTCCGGGCTCAGCCACGTGAGCATCGAGACCTGCTGGCGCCGCTCGCCCCGCATCGGCCGCCCTCCTTGGCGGCCCGTCTTAGATCCGACCGCAGCGCCTGTCGAGCGCGCGTGGCGGGCTTTTCAGCACCCTGCTAGGCGCAATGCCGGTCACTTAACGTAAGTGACCGGATTCTGGATCTCAGCGTCCGCCGGGAGTAGATGGAGTGCCCTACCGGAGGTGGGGCGATGGCGGCAGGCGCGGAGATCACGCTGCTGGGGGCGGGTGAGCGGCCCGCGAGCTTCGAGCAGTTCAGCGCGGCGCTCGATCCGCAGTGGATCGCCGACGCGCTGGCCGCGACCGGGACAGCCTCTGTACGCCGCCGGAAGTTGCCGGCCGAGCACGTGGTCTGGCTCGTGATCGGCCTGGGCCTGTTCCGCGATCGCAACATCGCGCAGGTCGTGCACCATCTGGATCTCGTGCTGCCCACGCCCGGCGGCGCACGGCAACCGATCAGCAATGGCGCCATCGTCCAAGCGCGCGACCAGCTCGGCGCGGCGCCGCTCGCCGCCTTGTTCACGCAGACGGCGACCGCGTGGGCGCACGGCGCGGCCGCCGCGGATCGGTGGCACGGGCTCGCCGTCTACGGGCTCGACGGCACCACCCTGCGCGTCGCCGACACGCCGGAGAACGTCGCGCACTTCGGACGGCCGGCGAGTCGGCACGGCGAGGGGGCGGGATACCCGCAGCTGCGCCTGGTGACTCTGCTCGCCCTGCGCGCTCGCCTGCTCGCGGCCGCCGCCTTCGGCCCCTACACGACGAGTGAGCTCGCCCTCGCGACGCCCATCTGGGCGACGCTGCCCGAGCATGCCGTCGTCGTGCTCGACCGCGGCTTCTACGGCTACGCGCTCTTTCACGCCCTCGCCCTGCCGGACCGCGACCAGCACTGGGTCATCCGCGCCCGCGAGGGCCAGGGCGCGCTCACGCAGACCGTGGTCGAGCGCTTCGGTGCCGGCGATCACCTCGTGGAGCTGCAACCGAGTCGCGCCACCCGCGACAAGCATCCCGACTTGCCGCCCACATTGCGCGTGCGGGCCGTCCGGGTGCGGCGCCGGGGCGTCCGCCCCTACTGGGTCCTCACCTCGTTGCTCAATCCGGCGACGCACCCCGCCGCGGCGGTCGCCGCGCTGTATCACGAGCGCTGGGAACTCGAGCTCGCCTTCGATGAGCTCAAAACCCACACCTGCGAGCGCGTCGAAGCGCTGCGCAGCAAAGCCCCCGGCCGCGTCGCACAGGAACTCTGGGGGCTCTTGCTCGCCTACAACCTCGTCCGCCTCGTCATGAGCCGCGCCGCCCCCCGCGCCGACGTCCCACCGGGCCGCCTGAGCTACCGCTACGCGCTCCTGGCCGTGCGGGCTTTCTGGCAGGCCGCCTGGGACATCTCGCCGGGGACGCTACCGCGCCGCCTCGACGCCCTGCTCGACGAACTCACCGCCTTCGTCATTCCCGAGCGGCGGCCGCGCCACTACCCGCGGGCCGTCAAGATCAAGATGAGCAACTATCCACGTAACCGCCCGCAGCGTCGGAGGTCTCGTGCAAAGTGACTGGCATTGGGGCTAGGATCAGAATCGCACTCTAGAGGTCGGGGGTTCGACTCCCCTCGGCTCCACTCTTCTTCTCGCACGGACACGATCCCGGCGTGACCGCGATCACCTGACCGCGGTGCGGCCCGCTCCAGGCGGCGACGGCACGAGCGGGCCGGGCTCGTGATCTCGGGCGAGGCTCAGGTCGAGCGGAGGCTTCCGAGCGTGCGGCGGGCCGGCGCGAGACGGTCGGCCGCGTCATGGATCCAGCGGCGTGCCGTCGCGTCGAGCCGGAGCGCGATCGACGCCGTCCGTGGCGGCGGTGGATCGAGGGGAACCGTGGCGGCGGCGAACGGCGTGATCGCGCGGACGGGGATGTGGGGATGCATCGCCTGGACCCGTCGCGCCACCAACACCCGCAGCAATCGCTCGGCGGACTCGGACATCGGGATCATCGCGGCCTCCCACCGCGCGAGATACTCGGGCCGCGTACCGATGGCCTCGGCGAGCTCGGCGATGCCGAGGCCGAGCTGGGCGCGCAGGAAGCGGATCGCGGCCGCGTCGAGCCGCTCGCGACACGTCACCCGGGCGAGGGCCGCAGCGGTGGCGAGGTCCGTCATGTTCGGCACCACCCGCGCCGTCCAGACGTCGCACGGCACGCAGCCGTCGGCCTCGACGGCGTCGAGCAGTACGACGCCGGGCAGGTCGAGCACGGGCTCGGCCCAGCGCGGGACGCGGCGCGACTCGAGCGGTCCTCGACAACGACCGCACGTCGCGGCCGACCGCTGGCGATTCTCCGACATGCCGGCGCTCCGAGCAGTCGGCGTGCCATGGATGGCCCGACGAAACGGCGACTCGCATCACGCCGCGCCGCACGATGTCGCACCCGACACCCCGACGCTGCCCGAACGTCCTACGACGAAGGTGGGGGCAGCGTGGGCGGCGCCCGGCGCTCAGTCGGTGGCGACGGTGTCGTTGAGGCGCAGCTCCAGCTCGGCGTTGCGGCGCTCGAGCGCCTCGACGCGCTCCTCGAGCGCGCGCAGCTGCGGCAGCGAGGCGGTGCGCAGGCGCTTCGACACGCGCGCCTCGAGCTCCGCGAGGCGGCCGTCGACCGAGGCAAGCGCCTGCTTGCCGCGGCCCTCGATGTCGCGGATCGCACTCGTGGCGCTGCCGCGGAGATCCTTCTGGAGCGTCTTCAGGTCGGACACGATCTCCGACCTGGCGCGCCGGGCGAAGGTGCCGACGTCGCGCTGGAGACGGCCGACGAGCCGCTCGCCCTCGCGCCGCAGCCGCCCCACGGCGGCTGCGGCGTCGGATCTGATGGTGGTGGCGCCCATGATGCTCTCCTCCTCGTGGCAGCGAGCTCGCGCGTATCGCGCGCTCCGGCCTGTGCGGAGCATGCGGCATGCCAGGCGATCGGTTCCGACCCGGGCGGCGAGCGGCCGCCGCGTTCCCGTCGCCGCCAACGCCGTCGCCGGCGGATCTTCGGATCTGCGACGCCGGCGGACGGGCGCAGGCCCCGTACCCACGCCGCGCCGTGCGACACCGCTGGCACGGAAGTCGTGACCCGACGGACTGCGATGGGCCCTCTCGACTGGATGCGGCCGCTCTTCGACTTCACCAGCCGGCACGGGCGACGCACCAACGTCGTCGACGGTCGCGCGCATGTCGAGCTGCGCGCCGTCCTTCGGACGCGCGATCGTCGAGCTCGACGCCGACGCCTGCGACCTCGGCTACATCGCCAAGGTCGTCGAGCGGATCGAGCGGGAGCTCGGGCTCGAGGCGCTGCCGGGGCGGCGGCCGCCGCGGCGTGGCGACGAGCCTCTGCTCGCTGGCTCGAGTGCTGCGCGGACATGACGGCGCGTTCGCATCCCTGCGGCGACACCGCGCCGCGGTTCCCGCGCCCTTCCCAGCCGCGCGAAGGCGCGCCGCATCCGCCATCCCCGCCCCCCTGGCACGCGGTTCGCTCACTCGAGAGAGAGGCGGGCGAACGTCGCCCGCCCAGCGCAGGAGGAAGACGACGATGGACGACCGGAGCTTCTTTGCCGAGATACGGCGCCGGCTCGGGTGCGACGAACACCGCGCGGAGGCGATCACGCTCGTGGTGTTCCAGGAGCTGCGCGACTGCCTGCCCGAGAAGGAGGCGGCGGACGTCGCCGCGCAGCTGCCGCAGCCGCTCAAGAACCTGTGGTTCGAGCCCGGACGGGAAGGCAAGCCGATCGAGAAGACGCACCGCCCGGAGCTCGTCGCGCGGGTGCGTGCGCGCGTGCCGCTGCACAACGACGCCGAGACCGAGCGCGCGATCCGGGCGGTGTTCGGGGCGCTCCAGCACCTCCTGCGTAGCTCGCGCGGGCTCGAGGGGGAGGCGTGGGACGTGTTCAGCGTCTTGCCGAAGGATCTGAAGACGCTGTGGGTCGACGCCCGCGGCGCAGGAGAGCCGCCATGCCTGTGAGCACCACGCAGCCGGGAAAGGGACGCATCCGCGCGCTGAGCCGCCGCGGCACGAACGCCGGCAAGCTCACGCCGGCGAGGTGACGACGGGCCGGCGCTCCGAGCCGCGCGCCTGCGAGCAGTGCGGCGCTCTACTCCAGCGCCGCGTCTGGCGCACCGGCGTGCCGATGACACGCACGCTGCTCGACCGCATCACCTGGGACGTCTGCCCCGCCTGCCGCCAGGCCGAGCGCGAGATGGGCCAGGGGCGGATCGTGCTCGAAGGCACCTTCGTCGGCGCCAACATGACGCCGCTGCGTGCCCGCATCCGCAACGTCGCCGCGCGCGCCGCACTCGGGCAGCCCGAGCGCCGCGTCGTCACGATCACCCGCTGCGGCGACGCGCTCGAGGTGATCACGACCTCGCAGAAGCTGGCCCACCGCATCGTGCGCGAGCTGGAGAAGGCGTTCCGCGGCCGCGCCACCTACGCCTGATCCGACGACGGCACGCCGTTCGCCCGCTGGCGCCGCGAGGTCACGCCCGCCGCCGGCGGACGCCGCACGCGGCGGCGCGTGCCGGCGTAAGTCGCGCGCAGGCGACCGGGACGCCGAGCAGCGCCGGCACGGCACGCGCGGGATGCCGCGCGCCGCGGCGGTGTGCGCGCGAGCGTGCCGCCGCCTCGCCGCCCCGAGGTCGGGCTCAGCGGCCGCGGGCGAGCGTGCGCACGTATTCCGCCGCTGCCGTGAGCCGTGCGGCGTCGAGGTCGGTGAGCGCGCCGATGCCCTGGTGCTTCGGGTTCGAGCGGATGGCCTCCACGATCGCGACGACATCCATGCCGGCGAGCGTCGGATCGTCGGCCAGCGGTCGGACCTTGAGCGCGCGGGCATGGGGCGTGTCGGTGCGGCCGGACGCTCCGTGACAGGTCGCGCAGTGGCGCTGGAAGACCGCGGACCCGTCCGGCTCGGCGGCAACGGTGGCGGTGACGAAGAGCGCGATCAGGGCGACTGCGGCGGTTCCGGGGATTCGACTCACGGCTGGCTCTCGATGTCACCGATCGGCGTCGACGACACGGCCTTGCGCGAGAGGCCCGGCCGGGCACGTCGAAGGCCGCCAGATCTTTGTAGGCGAAACCCGCCCCCTCGGCGATGCCGGCGGCCGGCTGGAGCTCGGCACCCTCGCACCGGGCGTCCCGCTCGAGCTCGACCGGACAGACGCGGCCCGCGGGCAAGCCGCGTCTGTCCGGTCGGGGAGCGCCTCGCCATCTACGCCGGCGGAGGTCAGGCCGCCGTCGCCAGCTGGTGCGCACGCCGCGGCGCGCACACCGCTCCGAGCGTGTCGGCCACCTCTTCGCAGCCGAGCTCGTGCCGTGCGGCGCCCGCTTCGCGCCGCACCTCCTGCGCGAGATCGTTCAGCGACAGGATGCCGACGAGCACGTTCGCCGCGTCCACGACCGGGAGACGTCGCACCTGCGCCAGGCGCATGATCCGCTCCGCCTCGGCCAACGTGTCGCCCGTCCGACAGGCGTGTACGTGGCGCGCCATGGCCGCGCCGACCGGCAGAGACGACAGCGTCCGGCCCTGCGTGTAGGCGGCCATGCAGGCATCCCGGTCGGTGATCATGCCGATCGGATGCCGCTCCTCGTCGACCACGGGAATGCAGCCGCAGTCCTGCTCCCACATGATCTGCACCGCATGGTTGATGGTGTCGTCCGCTCGGCACGTGTGCACCGGGCGCTGCATCAGCTGCTCGACTTTCATCATGGCTCTCCTTCGCCGAGGCCCGGTCAGGCGACCGGGATGTCCAGATGCTTCGCCTTGCCCGCCGCCATCTTCGGGATGGTGATGGTGAGCATGCCGTTCTCGAGCGTCGCCGCCGCCTTGTCGGCGTCGACCTCGGCCGGCAGGGGCATCGAGCGCTGGAAGGCGCCGTAGCGGATCTCCTGGCGATAGAAGCTCCGCTTCGTCTCCTCGCGCTCCTTGCGGGTCTCGCCGCGCACGGTGATCGCGTCGTCGGTGACCGAGACGTGGAGGTCCTTCTTGTCGACGCCGGGAACCTCCAGCTTGACCGTGATCTCACCGTGCGACTCGGCGATCTCCGCCGCCGGCTCGAGCAGCCCCGCCCCGGCCTCGCCGAAGCGGAACGTGTCGCGCAAGAAATCCTCGAACAGGTCGTCGCGCCGCCCCAGCATGGGGAACGGGCGCCAGGTCGTGAGGGCTCTCATGGCAGGCCTCCTTTCTCGACCCATACCGGTCGCAAATCTCCTGCCAAGATTCCGGCGTGGAAACGGCGGCGGAGCTTCCGAAAGCCGCGATCCGCCCCCCTCGTCGCGCACGACGTGCGACCGCGGCGATCGGCCGCACCGGGCGAGATCTGCGGCCGGTTCGGCGAGCCCGTCCCTTTCCCGCGTGCGGTAGCGCGCGCCGTGCGACGCTCCGAGGAGCGCCAATGCGATCTCGGTGCGGCGCCATCATCCGCATCCGAGCGCGCCGCTCAGACGTGCTCGTAGAGCGTGATGCGCTCCGACTCGACCAGCGACGACAGCCGCTCGAGCACCGCCTGCCGCGCCGGCGCCGCCACCCACCCCTCCCAGTCCGCGCGGTGGCGCCAGGTCGAGATCACGACGTAGTGGTCGGGATCGTCGAGGTCCCGCCAGGTCTCGCCGGTGAGATAGCCGTGCTCCCGCAGGGCCTCGAAGCGCAGCTCGCGCTGGAGATGCTCGTAGGCCGGTCCCCGGCCCCGCCGGACACGCCGTTCGATCAGCACGCGGATCATCGACGACCTCCCCGGATCGGCGTCGATACGCGAGCGGCGCGGCCGATCCGTCCGCGCCGAACGCGTCGGGCAGCCGCGCGAGCCCGGCCGACGTGCACACGGGCCCGTCCGTGCACACGGTGATTCACGTAGCGGACGCGGGCGTCATCCGGTCGGCGTCCCGGGCCGGCTCAGCTCCACGAAGGCGTCGAGCACGTCGCTGCGGGTCAGCATGCCGACCAGGCGCCCCCCGGCGACGATGGGCATCGCGCCGATGCGCTCGCGGCGCATGATCCGGGCGGCGTCGGCAACCTGAGCGTCGGGCGGGAGCGTGACGACCGTGGTCGCCATCAGGTCTTCCACCGGGATCGTCTCCGGGTCGGCGCTCGGCCCGCCGCCCGCCGCGAGCTCGAAGACGGACGGAAAGGCGTCGCGCAGGTCGCGATCGGTCACGATGCCGACCAGGCGGCCGTCGGTCACCACCGGCAGCTGGTTGATGCGGTGCCGAGCCATGACGGTGCGGGCATGCGCGGCGGAATCGTGCGGCTTCACGCTGACGACCGGGTGCTTCATCCAGGGTTCGATTCGCATGCGCCGGTCGCCGCAAACGGCATGCCGAAACCCCGACGCCGGCCCATCGGCATGCGGCCGGCGTCCATTCCCAGCGCTGCCAAGGGCGAGAATCGCCGATTCCCACGCGCGGCGCCGAGGCCGCGGCGCAGCGTCTCGCCGCGGCGGTGGGACCGCCGAGGCAGAGCGTCTCGTCGACGCCGGGTTGGAGGTGAGCGAGAGGATCACGGCGCGGCGGCGGGTGTCTGCAGCGAGCGCACGTAGTCGGTGATGAGCAGGACCTTTCCCTGCACCTCGACGCGGCGGCTCATCTCCCAGCCCGGCTGCTGGCGGAAGGTCTCGCCCCAGACCGGCATCGCCGAGTCGCCGTGGGCGCGGACGCTCGAGGTGCCGTCGATGTACGCCGCGATCCGCTGGAACGGGAACTCGCCGCCGTTCGCCTTGGCGATCCCGGTGATATCCGGCGGCTTCGGCTGCATCAGGCTGCCGGCGATGCCGTCGCCTTTGCCGGCGGGACCGTGGCAGGCGGCGCAGTAGCGCAGGTACATGGCGCGGGCCGGCGTTTCGTCGGGCTCGGCGGCGCGGGTGGACGATGTGGCCGCGAGCAGCGCGAGCAGCGCGGCGGCGGGAGCGGCGTGACGGAGCGTGCGCGTCGAAACCATCGATGGAGTTCCTCCTTGCGGCGTCGCACGAGCAGGACCCGTGCCGCGCGCCCCGCCACGACGGCGTGCCGCGCGTTCCCACCCCTCGGACGGACCGCCGCACGGACTCCCGTAGGCGAGAACCCGCACCCGCCGGGTCTTGCGCCCGCGGTGGACGGCCCCTTGCACCCGGCGAGGGCATGCTGCTCGGCGACCTGCTCGATCGATCCGTGGCGCTCGAGGAGCGTGCGCAGCGGCTCTACGCGCGCTTCGCCGCGGGCGCGTCCGACGCCGCGCTGGCCGGCTTCTGGGCGCAGCTGGCGGCGGAAGAGACGGGCCACGCCGAGGCCGTACGCAGCGCCCGCGCGCAGCTGTCCTTCTCGGCGGCGCGGCGCACCCGCGTCGACGGCTGGGCCGAGGCGCTCGCCGAGATCGAGGGACGGCTCGCCGCGGCGGAAGCGCTCGGTGCCGACGCCGGCCTCGACGCGCAGCTCTCGGCCGCGCTCGCCCTCGAGGGCAGCGAGATCGACGCCATGCGACAGGCGGCCACCGCCGTGGCCGCGGGCGTTCCGCCGGCGGCAGAAGCCGCCCACGTGCGCGAGCTGGCAGCGGCGGCGCTGCGCCTCTCCGCCGACCCGCACGTCCAGCTCGAGGCGACGCGCCTGCTCGCGCAGGCGCACGTCATGGGACGCTGACCGCCTCGCGCTCCCGGCTCACCCGGCCCGCACCCAGGCCGCCAGCGTGTCGGCGCCGTTGCCGCGCATGCGATGACCGCGGCACGCCGACACCCGCCAGGCCTGGTCGTCGATCATGCGCTGGAACGGGGTGAACGTGGTGCGCTCGGCCCAGCCGAGCCAGTGCGCCTCCCAGAAGCTGTTGTAGCCGGCGCCGGCGATTACGACGTCGGCGTCGCCGAGCCATTCGGCGAGCGGGAAGAGAGCGGCGTCGCCGAGGAGGTCGCAGCGGACGGTGCCGTCACCCGCGCCCTGCGCGAGCGCGTCGATCTCGCCCGGCACGCCGGCATGCGTGACCACGACGAGCGCTGCGTCCGGGGCGACGCCGAGGTGCGCGCGCAGGGCGCCGCGCGGCCGGCACTCGTCGGGGTTGCACACCACCACCGGGTCGACGTGCTCGGTGATCACGCCGTGCAGCACGGGCTCGATGCCGACGATGCGGCGGAAGCGGCGCGGGTCGAAGCGGGCATCCGGCGGTCCGCCGAACCAGGCGCGCGGGCACGAGCGCACCAGCAGCCACGCCGGGCAGCCGGCGAGGGGTAGCAGGTGGCGCAGCGGGCCCCAGTAGAGGTCGGCGATCAGCAGGTCGGGGGCAAACGCGGCCAGGGCCCGGGCGAGCGCGCTCTCGGGCGCACGCACCGGGCTGCGCAGGTCCGCGGGGACGAGCGCGACGACCTCGTACGGCAGCGACGCCAGGATCGGGAAGCGCAGCTGCGGCCCGAACATCCGGTAGTCCGCGTCGACACCGGCGCGCCGCAGGGCCCGCCCCACGGCGACCCCACGCATGAGGTGGCCCGCCCCGACGTCGCCGCCGGTGAAGTAGGCGATCCGCATCGCGGCGCATTCTGCCCGTTCGCCGGACGGGGGGCCACGCACGGCGGGACACGAAATTGACCGCCGCGCAGCGCAGATTTCGCTTTCGACCCGCGCCCGAATGCGGCACCATCGTCGCGACGCAGGCGCCGCCGCGGCGGCCGGCGAAATCGCAGCGTGAGGCGGAGGTCGAGGATGCGGATGGGGATGCGGTGCACACTCGTGGCCCTGATCGGGCTCGTGATCGGCACGACGGCGCGCGTGGCCTGCGCGGCTCCGTCGCACACGCTCGACGACTACGTCGTCATGGGCCTGGAGCGCGTGCACCTGAAGGACCTCGCGACCGTGCGCTCGGGCGACGTCGGCGTCAACGGCGCCGTGCGGCTGGCGCTCGTCATCGGCCGCGGCAGCACCTTCGCGAACGGCACCACGCTGGTCGGCGACTGGGCGCGCGCGGACCGCGTCACCGTCTACGACTTCTACACCAACCGCCACCTGTCGCCGCCGGCGGGCCTCGTCGTGAACGGCGTCGGGCCGCTGCCGACCGGGCCGCTGCCGCTGGTCGATCCGCTCCCGCCGCTGCCGGCGTTCGCGCCGTCGGGCGTGTCGGTGGTGGTCATGGGCCAGCAGGCGCTGCCGCCCGGCACCTACGGCAACGTCACCGTCCGATCCGGCGGCCGCCTCGAGCTCTCGGCCGGCACCTACGAGTTCCACACCATCACCGCCGCGAAGGGCGCGTCCATCCTCGTGAGCGGCCCCGCGACGCTCAACGTCCAGCAGACGCTGCGCATGGGGAACGGCTCGGTCTTCGGGCCGGCGAGCGGCACGATCACCGCGGAGGGGATCGTCGTCAACGTGGGCGGGCGCGTCGCCCGCTTCGGCTCGGCCGCCCGCGCGTCGCTCAAGCTCTATGCCCCGAACGCGCGCGCCTCCTTCGGCCGCAACTTCCAGGGCATCGGCCAGTTCGTCGCCAAGACGGTCAACACCGACCACTCCACGAGCTTCTCGCGCGGCGACTGCGGCAACGGCATCGTCGAGACGGGCGAGCAGTGCGACCCGCCGGACGGCGTCACCTGCGACGCGAGCTGCCGCGCCATCGGCGCCACCACGACCACCTCGTCGAGCAGCACGACGTCGGTACCGACGACCTCGTCGACGACGACGTCCACGACGTCCACGACCACGACGACGGAGCCGACGACCACCACGACGTCGTCCTCGACCACGACCACCGAGCCGACGACCACCACGACGTCGTCCTCGACCACGTCGACCGAGCCGACGACCACCACGACGTCGTCCTCGACCACGACCACCGAGCCGACGACCACCACGACGTCGTCCTCGACCACGTCGACCGAGCCGACGACCACGACCACCGCGCCGCCGGTGACGACGACCACGACGACCAGCACGACGTCGACCACCGAGACGACCACCACGACCTCGTCGACGACCGTCCCGACCCTGGCCACGTCGACGACGACCGTGCCGCTGCCGCCGACGACGACCACGACGACGATGCCGGTCGCGATCTGCGGCAACGAGAAGGTCGAGTTCCCCGAGGAGTGCGATCCGCCGGGCGCCGCGTGCGGGCCGGACGGCTACTGCAACGAAGACTGCCTCTGCATCTTCGGCGGCGGCTCCTGAGCGCCCGGCCTGCCTCGCGCCGCCGCGGCGCGAGGCAGGCCCACGGCGGGCCGAGGGGGCCCGCCCCACGAGTGCCGGCGACGTGGACAGCGGCTGACCGGCTCCACCCGGCACCTGCCCGAGCGCACTGATTCTGCGCTTGTCAGCGTCCCCGCCGGGCGACTAAGCTCCCGCCGCTCGTCACCATGTCCCCTCTCGACACGCCCCCGGATGCACGCTCGTCGCTTTCGGCGGGCACGGTGTTCGAGGCGCGGTTCGAGATCGTCGAGCTCGTCGGCGAGGGCAGCTGCGGCAAGGTCTACCGTGCGCTGCAGTCGTCGACCGGGCAGGAGGTCGCGCTCAAGATCCTCCGCCACGACGACGGCCCCGCGGAGCGCACGAGCACGCTGCGGCAGCGCTTCCATCGCGAGATGCGGCTCGGCGCCGCGCTGTCGCACCCCAACATCGTGCGCCTGCTCGACTCCGGCGAGTGCCCGGATGGCACGCTCTACGCGGCCTTCGAGCACGTCGCCGGCTCGACCCTGCAGCGCGTGCTCGAGGAGGAGGGCAGCCTCGCGCCGGCCGAGGCCGCGCACCTCATGACCCAGGTGCTCGACGCCCTCGCCTGCGCCCACCGGCGCGGCGTCGTCCATCGCGACCTCAAGCCCGCGAACATCATGGTCACGCACACCGGCGCCCGGCGGAACGCGCTGGTCCTCGACTTCGGCCTCGGCGGCTTCGCCGAGGGGCATCGCGACTGGGCGAGCCCGCAGATCACGCGCACGCGCGAGATGCTGGGGACGCCCGCCTACGCCGCCCCGGAGCAGCTGCGCGGCGAGCCCACCACCACGCGCTCGGACCTCTACTCGTGGGGTCTCGTCTTCCTCGAGTGCCTCACCGGCGAGCCCGTCGTGCGCGGGGCGACGGTCCAGCACGCGCTCCACCAGCAGCTCGGCCCCGAGCCGATCGCGATCCCGGGCTGGCTCGCCGAGCAGCCGCTCGGCGCCCTGCTCGCCTGCGTCACCGCCAAGGAGGCGGACGCCCGCTCGCGCTCGGTCGTCGAGCTGGTCGCCGAGCTCGACGCACGGCCGGCGGTGCAGGGGCGCGATCCCGCGCTGCGCCCTCCTCCCGCTGCCGAAGGCGGGGCCGGGCACGATCAGCAGCGGCAGGTGACGGCGCTGAGCTGCCGCCTCTCCGCCAACGTCGTCGGCAACGGTACGGCGCGCATCGATGTGCTCGACCAGGCGCTGTGGAACGTGCGCGGCCGCTGCCTCGAGATCGTCGATCGGCTCGGCGGCCGCACGATCGGGACGCTCGGCGGCACGCTCCAGGCGGCCTTCGGGCATCCGCGCTCCGAGGAGGACGCGCCCCGGCGCGCCCTGCTGGCGGCGCTGGAGATCGTCGAGACGGTGCGCCAGTGCAGCGCCGAGACCGAGCGTCGCCACATCCGCCTGAGCGTCCGCGTCGGCATCCATACCGGCCCCGTCGTCGCCCGACGCGTGGGCGCCGGAACGACCGCCGATCGCATCGACGGCACCACGCTCGACGGCGCCTCGCATCTCGACGCGGCGGCGGGCCCGAACGAGATCCTCGTCTCCGCGCCCACCTACGCCCTGTTCCGCCAGCTCGACGCCGAGCCCGCCCCGCCCGTGCTCCTCCCCGGCGCCTCGACCCCGGCGGCGGTCCACCGCCTGATCGGGCCGCAGGACGAGTTCCGCCGCGGCCGGTTCCGTGCCACCACCACGCCCTTCGTCGGCCGGCCCGACGAGCTCGCCACACTGCGGCGCGCCTGGGAGCACGCCGTCCTGGGCGAGTCGCAGGGCGTGCTCATCGTCGGCGAAGGCGGCCTCGGCAAATCGCGCCTCGTGCACGAGCTGCGCAACGAGCTCGCCGGCGCGGCCTGGATCGAGTGCCGCTGCACCCCCGACACCCAGGCGAGCCCCCTGCGGCCGTTCATCGAGGGCCTCGCCGACGCGCTGGGCGGCCGCCCGCTGGCGGCCTTCCTCGACGCCCACGGCCTCGACGCCGCGCTCCTCGCGTCGCCGCTGGCCTCCCTGCTCTCGCTCGACGCGGAGCGCGCCGGCGGCGGCGGCGAGCCGTCGCCGCAGGAGCGGCGCAAGCGCACCTTCGACGCGATCGTCGCGCTGCTGCTCGGCCTCGGTCAGTCGGGCCCGACGGTGCTGGCCGTCGAGGACCTCCACTGGGCCGATCCCACGACGCTCGACCTGCTCGCGACGCTGCTGTCCGAGCTCGCCGGCACGAGCCGTGACGAGGATCCGTCGGCGCCGTCGCTCCTCGTGCTGCTCTCGACGCGCACTGCGTTCGGCCTGCCGCGCGCCGTCGCCGACCTGCCGAGCCTGCATCTGAAGCCCCTCTCGCGCAGCCTCGTCGGCGAGATGATCGCCTCGATGCTGCCGGCCGAGCGTCCGCTGTCGCCCACCGTGGTCGATCTCGTCGCGCAGCGCGCGGAGGGCGTGCCGCTGTTCGTCGAGGAGCTCGTGCGCATCGCCGCCGACGCCGGGACGAGCGCGCGCGCGAGCCACCCGGCCGAGCCGCTGGAGCTGCCGGGCACGCTGCGCAACCTGCTGATCGCCCGGCTCGCGGGACTCTCGCCGAGCGCGCGCCAGACCGCGCAGCTGGCGGCGGCACTGGGCCGCGAGTTCACCCATGCGGTGCTTGCCGCGGTCGCCGGCAAGGCGCCGGCCGACCTCGACCGGGATCTCGAGGAGCTGGCGGCCGAGGGACTCGTCCACCGCCGCCGCTGGCGCGACACCGAGCGCTGGATATTCAAGCACGCGCTCCTGCGCGACGCCGCCTACGAGTGCCTGGCGCCCGCCACCCGCCGGCGGGTCCACGAGACCATCGCGAGCGCGTTCCGCGACCGCTTCCCGGAGGTCGAGGCGCGCCAGCCCGAGACCGTCGCGCTGCACTGCGAGCGCGCGGGGCTCGCCGAGTCGGCGATCCGCTACTGGACGCGCGCCGCCCGCGTCGCGGCCGCGAAGTCCGCGAACGCGGAGGCGGCGATGCACTACTCGCACGCCATCGACCTGGTCGCCGAGCTGCCCGACACCGGGCAGTCGCGCACGCAGGAGCTGGAGCTCCAGCTCGACCGCGGGCACGCGATCGCCGCCTTCGAGGGCTTCGCCTCGACGCGGGTGGCGGACAGCTTCAAGCGCGCCCGCGTGCTCGGCGAGTCGGTCAGCGATGCGGCGCGGCAGTTCTGGGTCGCGAACGGGCTGTGGTCGTTCCATCTCGTGCGCGGCGACCGGGCGCTCACGTGGGAGTACGCGAACCGGCAGGCGGCGCTGGCGGAGCGCACGCGCGACCCCGTGCACGCGCTCGGCGCGCTGCACGCGGTCGGCTCCACGGCGTTCTTCGCCGGCGAGTTCGAGCGCGCGGCGCGGCTCCTCGCGCGCTCCAGCGCGCTCTGCGCCGAGCAGGCCGCCCGCATCGCCGCCGGCGAGCTGGTCGACCCGCGCGTGCGCGCGTTCTTCCAGTCGCCCTGCTACCACGGCTGGGCATTGCTGCACGCCGGCGACGCCCCGGGCGCGCTGCGGGTGCTCGAGGAGACGCTCGCGGCGGCGCGCCGGGCAGGCAGCGCCTACCACGTCGGCGAGGCGCTGAACCACGTGCTCGCCTACTGGCACGACGTCGGCGAGCCGGCGACGGCCCTGCCGCTGGCCGAGGAGTGCGTCGCCTTCTGCGCCGAGAAGGGTCTGCACTACTGGGGCATCGTCGCCGACTCCGTGCGCGGCTGGGCGCTCGTCCACCGCGGTGACGCCGACGACGGCCTGGCGCGGCTCGCGGCGGGCCTCGCCGCCTATCGCGCGACCGGCGCCAACACGCCCTACGCCTACCGCGTCGCCTACGAGGCCGAGGCGCTCCTCGTCGTCGGGGACTCCGCCAAGGGTCTGCGCGTGATCGAGCAGACGCTCGACGCCTTCGCCGACAACCTCGACCGTTTCTACGATGCCGAGCTGCACCGCCTGCGCGGCGAGCTGCTCGCGGAGCTCGGCGACCGCGCCGCGGCGGTGGTGGCGTTCGCGACCGCGGGCGCGCTCGCCGAGGCCGGCGGCGGCCGCTTCACCGCGCGGCGCACCGCCGCGAGCCGCGCGCGCGTCCTCGGCGACGCCGCCCCGGAGACGACGCATGCCCCCCGCTGACGGCGCCCCCTACATCGAGCTGCCGCAGGACCGCTTCCCGCTGCCCCCGTACACGCTGGGCACGAGCGGGCGGCGCTGCGGCTTCGAATCGCACGGCTTCTTCTGCAACGTGGATCACCCCGCGGCGCTCGGCGTGCTCTGCGAGCGGATGCTGAACACGCCGCTCCAGGGCCGGCACGACGTGCGCTTCGTGCCCGCGGGCGACCTCCTCCTCGTCACCGTGAACCGCTATCGCGGCACCGGCGGCCGCTCGCCCTACGCGCCGGGCGCCGCGCCGGCGGACTACCGTATGCCGTCGGTCCCGTATCTCGAGTTCTGCTTCATGGTGCCGGTGCGCAACGTGCGCGATCCGCGGCACGAGCGGCGTCTCTTCTGGTTCATGCCGCTCGTCTACATCGCCCCCTACGTCGGCAGCCGCGACGATCCCGATCCGGCTCCCGTCGACGACGCCTCCGTGCACGCCATCATCACCGGCCGCGAGGTCTACGGCTTCCCGAAGGCGCCGTCGCGCATCACCTACGACGTCCACGGCGGCGACTGCTGGGCGACGCTCGCCGCGCTCGTGCCCGACGCGGGAGGGACCATGCGCTACCAGCAGATATGCGACGTGCGCCCGAAGCCCGACCTGCCGCCGGCCGGGCCGATGTCACGCCAGGAAGGTCTCCAGCGGCTGCTCACCGCGGTCGTGACCGGCCCCGAGCAGACGCCGGTCCAATGGAGCGGCACGCCCGAGGGGGCGCTGGTCGCGAAGACCACGCCGACCAGCACGTGGCACTTCGACCGGCGTCAGGTGTTCGGCGCGCCGCTGCTGACGCTGAAGCAGCAGCGCGACCCGCGCAATCCCGAGCGTGCCGCCTATCAGGCCGTGGTCGCCACGCCGCTCGACGTGATGGACATGAGCTGCCAGCACGAGACCGCGCGCGACCACGTGATCGACGTGAGCGACCCCGCGGGCCAGGGCATCTGGGAGCAGCTCGGGCTCGACGCGGCCCACGACTTCTCGGCCGACGGCCAGGACTCGTACCGCGAGAGCGCCTCGTACCACCTCCTGTCGTGGCTCAGCTTCGGCGATCCCGCGCGCACGACGGTGTGGCCCATCACCTGACGCCGGCGGACGGCGCCGCCGTCAGCGCCTGGGCGACCAGCCGAGCGTCACGACGGTGGCCGCGACGGACATGCGGACGAACGCCTCGACCGCGGGCGCGACCGGCCCCCCCGTCGGCACCGTGGCGGACCAGAGCCAGAACCCGAGGCAGGCCGAGTGGCAGCCCTCGAGCGCCAGCCCGGCCATCTCGATCGTCACCCAGGGATAGAGGACGAACTCCGTGCCGTTCACGAAGGCTTCGACGGCGCTGAAGTAGTACTGGGCATGGTTGATCGAATGGCCGACGGCCACCAGCGCGGCGTCGGCGCGGCCCCAGGGAACCAGCACCGACCCGACGCCCCGTCGCGCCGTCTCCTGGGCGCGCGGGAAGCGCTGGAGCCGCTCGATCTCGCGCACGATCCATGCGGCGACGAACGCGTCCAGCGTGGGGTCGTCGCCGAAGAGCGTGCGCTCGCGATAGGCGTTGCGGAACTCGTCGTCGAAGCGGCGGAAGAGCGCGCTGGCGTCGCCGCCGTCGCCCGCCGACTCCATCGTCTCCTGCGTCTCGACCATACGGCGTTCCCTCTCTCCGCTGGCGTCAGAGCCGGCAGCCGAGCGGCCAGCTGAGCCGCCACGTCATCCCCGAGACCTCGCAGCAGCGGTCCGCGCCGGCGAGGGTTTCGCGGGCGGCGAGCCCGCTCGCGAGGTCGCCCGAGACGCTCAGCCGGGCGCGGACCGGCCGCGCCCGGGCGTCGCGCGCGCCCCAGTCGAAGTAGGACGTCACGAGCCGGTCCGCGGCGCAGCGGCCGAGGACCGGCAGGTCCGCCAGGCGGTGGGCGCCGCGGAACGCCTCGACCCCGGCGGCGTCGCCGAAAGGCCCCGTCGGCTCGACCGTCGCGTGGAAGAGGAGGCGCCCGGCCTCGTCCGTCATCCAGAAGATCGGCGGCCGCCACTCCATGTGCGCCAGCCGCTTCGCGAGCCCATAGTGCAGGTTGCCGTCGGCGACGGCGGGGAAGTAGCTCGAGCACATGCGCGGGAAGAACAGGTGCCGGTAGCGTCCCTCGCGATGACGCACGAACGGCACCGCCAGCCCGAACTCGCAGAAGTCGATCGCCAGCGGCATGGGCACGCCGCCGTAGACGACGGTGCTGCGGGTCTGCTCGCCGAACAGGAGCAGCACCGGGTGCGTCGGCGCGGCGGCGTCCGCGAGGCGGAGCGCCGGCGGCAGCAGGCCCGCCACGACCTCGCGCGGCCAGTCCAGCGTCGCGAGCCAGCCGTTGAAGCACGACATGCCGACGAAGCGGGCCCCCGCCGCGGCGGCGCCCAGCACGCGTCCGTCGACGGCTTGCGCGAGCATGCGCGAGCCTCGTACCACATTCGCGCGCTCTGCCACGACGTGCGGCGCGCGCTCCCATGACGAACCCCCTACTGATCTACGGCGCCACCGGATTCACCGGAAAGCTATGCACCCGGGCAGCCCTCGACCTCGGGCTACGTCCCGTGCTCGCGGGCCGCGACCCCGGGCGGGTCGCCGCGGCCGCTGCACCGCTCGGGTTACCCCATCGTGCCGCCCCGCTCGACGATCCCGCCCGCCTCGCCGAGTTGCTGCGCGGGATGCGCGTGGTGCTGCACGCGGCCGGCCCGTTCTCGGCCACCGCTGCCCCGATGGCCGACGCCTGCCTCGCCGCCGGCGTGCACTACCTCGACCTCACCGGCGAGGTCGCGGTGCTGGAGGCGCTCGCCGGACGCCATCGCACGGCGCGCGAGCGCGGGGTCATGCTGATGCCGGCCGTGGGCTTCGACGTCGTGCCCTCCGACTGCCTCGCGGCGTGGGTGGCGGGCCGGCTCGCGCGCCCGCGCCGGCTCGCGCTCGGCTTCACCGGTCTCCAGTTCGCCACCCGCGGCTCCCTGCGGACGCTCGTCGAGCACGCCGGCGTGGTGCGCGTGCGCCGCGACGGCCGGCTCGTCGACGTCGTGCCGGGGACCTTGCGCCGGGCGTTCGACTACGGCCGGGGCGCCCGCGAGAGCCTCCACGTGAGCTGGGGCGACGTCGTCACCGCGCACTATACGACGGGCATCCCCGACATCACGGTCTACTTCGACGCCACCCCCTCGCTGCGCGGCATGCTGGCGGCGAGCCGCCACCTGGGCTGGGCCCTGCGCACCCCGCCCTGGCAGACCTGGTTGAAGGCGCACGCCGTGCTGCTGCCGGAGGGACCGACGCCGGCGGAACGGGCCGCGGCCCGCATGACGATCGTCGCCGAGGTCGAGGACGGCGCCGGACGCCGGGCCGCCGGGCGCCTGCACACGCCCGAGGCGTACACGCTGACCGGACTCACGGCGGCGGCGATCGCCCGCCGCGTGCTGAGCGGCCGGGCCGAGCCGGGGTTCCAGACCCCCGGTCGGGTGCTCGGCCCGGACTTCATCCTCGGGTTTCCCGACGTGGTCCGTGAAGATCTGCTCGGATAGAGAGAGATCGCTTTCTGCTGAACCTTCGCCTGTGGTAACTCTCCGCGGCACGTGCCGTCCGAGGGGAGACCGATCCGCGTCGCCGTCGTGGGCGGAGGCTGCGCCGCCATGGCCGCCGCCTTCGAGCTGACCCGACCTGCGCTCGCAGGCCGCTACGAGGTCACCGTCTATCAGCTCGGCTGGCGCCTCGGCGGCAAGGGCGCCTCGGGCCGCGGGCCCGCCGGACGCATCGAGGAGCACGGGCTGCACCTCTGGATGGGTTTCTACGAGAACGCCTTCCGCCTCATGCGGGAGTGCTACGCCGAGCTCGGACGCGATCCGGCGACCTGTCCGATCGCCGGCTGGCGCGACGCCTTCGCCCCCGCGCCGCTGGTCGGCGTCATGGACCGCGCCGGCGACGGCCCGTGGCTGCCCTGGCTGGCCGATCTGCCGCGTCCCCCGGGCCTGCCCGGCGATCCCGACGCCGCGGGCCGGCGCTGGACGATCGCCGACTACCTCCTGCGCTCGGCGGCGATGCTGCGCGCCCTCTTCGCCTCGCTCGGCTCGCACGCGGAGAGCGGCCCGCACGGCGACGGGGCGGGCGCCTCCGCGAACGGCGGCGACGGCCTGGTCGAGCGCGTGACGCAGCTCCTGCGTGTCGGCGAGCTCGCGACGCTCACGGCGCTGGTCGAGGCGGTGAGCCTCCTCGAGCTGGTGCTGGGCCAGCTCGGACGCCAGGGCGACGCGCTCGTGCTGCGCCTCCTCGACGCGCTGGGGACAGGCGTGCGCCGGCACATCGCCGCGCGCGCCGCGACCGATCCGCCGCTGCGGCGGCTGTGGATCATCGCCGACCTGACGCTCGCCACCATGCGCGGGGTGATCCGCTTCGGCCTCATGACCGACCCGCGCGGCTTCGACGCGATCGACGACTACGACTGCCGCGAGTGGCTGCGCCTCAACGGCGCGTCCGAGGCCGCCCTCGCCTCCGGCTACCTCGCCGGCCTCTACGACCTCGGCTTCTCCTACGAGGACGCCGATCCCGCCCGCCCCCGCATCGCCGCCGGCCAGGCGCTGCGCAGCATGGTGCGCGCCTTCTTCACCTACCGCACGGCGTTCTTCTGGCGCATGGAAGCCGGCATGGGCGACGTCGTCTTCGCGCCGCTCTACGAGGTGCTCCGGCGGCGCGGCGTCCGCTTCGCGTTCTTCCATCGCCTCGAGAACGTCGGCCTCGCGCCGAGCGGACCGCCGCACGTCTGCCGGCTCGAGTTCGACGTCCAGGCCTTCGTCCGCCGCGCCCCCTACGAGCCGCTGGTCGACGTCGACGGCCTGCCCTGCTGGCCGTCGGAGCCCGACTGGAGCCAGCTCGTCGACGGCGAGCGCTGCCGGCAGGAGGGCTGGCGCTACGAGTCGCACTGGGACCGGCGGCGCATGAGCGCGCGGACGCTCACCGTGGGTGAGGACTTCGATCTCGTCGTCCTCGGCGTCGGCCTCGGCGCCGTGCCGCACGTGTGCCGCGAGCTCGTCGCCCGCGACCCGCGCTGGCGGGCGATGGTGGACAACGTGAAGACCGTCGCCACGCAGGCGTTCCAGATCTGGCTTTCGGCCGACATGGAAGCCCTCGGCTGGAGCGGTCCCGCACCCGCGGTCTCGGGCTTCGTCGAGCCGTTCGACACCTGGGCCGACATGCGTCACCTCCTGCCCCGCGAGCCCTGGCCGGTTGCGCCGCGCGCCCTCGCCTACTTCTGCAACGTGCTGGCGGACGAGCCGGGGGCGGCGGCAGACGATCCGGCCTACCCGCTCCGCCAGCACGAGCGCGTGCGCGAGCACGCGGTGCGCTTTCTCGAGCGCGACGTCGTCCACCTGTGGCCGCGCGCGGCGCGCCGGCCGGGCGGGTTCCGCTGGGATCTGCTCGTCGCCCCGGACGATCCGCACGGCGCGCCGCCGCCCGCCGACGGCCCGGGTCGGTTCGCGACCCAGTTCTGGACCGCCAACGTCAACCCGAGCGACCGCTACACCCTGTCGCTGCCGGGGAGCAGCGCCTACCGCATCTCGCCGCTCGACGACACCTACGACAACCTGACGATCGCCGGCGACTGGACCGCCTGCGGCTTCAACGCGGGATGCGTCGAAGCCGCGGTGATGTCGGGACGCCTCGCCGCGCACGCGATCGCGCAGTCGCCGCCGCTCGAGGACATCGTCGGCTACGACCATCCGTGAAGAGGACCCTGCCGTGAGCCAGGACGACCGCATCAAGCGCCCCCGCCCCGAACGCACCGCCCCGATCCGCGGCTGGAGCGGCCTCTTCGGGCGCCCCGGCGGCGAGGCCGGCCCCGGGGGCGGGCTCGACGACGTCGTCACGCGCTCGGTCGAGCTGGGCTATCGCGTCATCGACGAGTACGTGCGCCAGGGCCAGCGCGCCGCCGCCGGCCTGCGCGACCGCCGCACCGATCCCGAGACGCTGACGAGCGACCTCCAGGGGCTGCTCGGCCGCATGGCGCAGTACACCTCGGAGTTCCTCGGCGTGTGGGGCGAGTTCGTCGAGCTCGCCACCCGGGGGACGATGCCGGGCTTCGCCGCGACCGGCGGCGGCACACCGCCGCCGGCTTCCGCGCCGGCGGCGGCGACGGCCGCGAGCGACGAGCCGGGCGTGCGCGTCGAGCTGTGCGCGGCGCGTCCCACCGAGGTCGCCGTCGACCTGCGGCCGCACACGCCCGGCACGCGCCTGTGCGTGCAGGGCATGCGGGCGATGGACCCGGGCGAGCCGCGCCTCGAGGGCATCACGCTCGAGGCCGCCGCGCCCGGCGCGCCGCTCGTGCTGCGCGTCGTCGTCCCGCAGGAGCAGCCCGCGGGCACGTACAACGGCATCGTCGTCGAGGAGGACACGAGCCGGCCCGTCGGCACGGTGAGCGTCCGCCTGCCGCCCGCATGACCGGGGCCGCAGCCGTCCTGCCCGCCGCCGACGATCTCGTCGCCGGCCTCCTCGAGGAGTACGGCCGCGTGACCCGCGTCGCGCTCTGCGACTACCTCGAGCGCCGCGAGCCGCGCCGCCATCTCTACGACCTCGTCGCCGACTACCCCCGCCGCGGCGGCCGCATGCTGCGCCCGAGCCTCTGCATCGCGGCGGCACGCGCGTTCGGTGCGCAGCCGGAGGACGCCGTCCGCTCGGCCGTCGCGCTCGAGCTGCTGCACAACGCGTTCCTCGTCCACGACGACGTGCAGGACGAGAGCGACGAGCGCCGCGGACGCCCCACGCTGCACGTCCTCCACGGCGTGCCGGTGGCGGTCAACGTCGGCGACGCGCTGCTGCTGCTCGGCCTGCGCGCCCTCATGGACAACCGGCGCGCGCTCGGTCCCTGGCTCGCGATGCGCATCCTCGAGGAGGCGGAGCGCATGGGACGCGAGAGCGTCGAGGGTCAGGCGATCGAGCTGGGCTGGCGTCGCGACAACCCGCCGTGGCTCGAGGACGGCGACTATCTCCACATGGTCCTCAAGAAGACCTGCTGGTACACGACCGTCTACCCGCTGCGGGTCGGTGCGCTGCTCGGCGCCCGGCGCGCCGGCGCCCTCGACGCCTGCGTGCGCTTCGGCTTCTTCCTCGGCGCCGCCTTCCAGATCCAGGACGATCTCTTGAACCTGGTCGGCGATCCGCGGAAGTACGGCAAGGAGCTGGAGGGCGACATCTTCGAGGGCAAGCGCACGCTGATGCTGATCCACCTGCTGCGGCATGCCGACGACGCCGAGCGGGCGGCGCTGCTCGCGTTCCTCGCCCGCCCCCGGGCGGCGCGCCGTGCCGCCGACGTGCGCTGGGTGCGAGCCCGCATGGACGCGCACGGCAGCGTCGAGCATGCGCGGCGGGTGGCCCACGGCCTCGTGGGCGCGGCGCAGCACGAATGGCGGCAGCTCGCGCAGGCGCTGCCGGACGGACGCGACGCGCGCTTCCTGGGCGCCCTGCCGACGTGGGTGCTCACGCGCGCCTGAGGAGACCGCGACCATGGCCGACGACTTCGAATCCCAGGTGCGCTCGGCGATGGAGGCGCTCGGCGGCGCGCACGCCGTCCGCCACATGACCGACGTGGATCGCGCGGCACGCGCCGCCGTCACCGGCGGGACCCAGGTGCCCATCCACACGACGCACAGCGCGGCGGCGTACGATCCGCTCCACGGCATCTCGCATCTCGACGTCGAGATCGCGGTCGGCCTGCCGCTCGCGAAGCTGGCGCCCTTCCTCGACCCGCGCGGCTGGAGCCGCTTCAGCCCGAGCTTCGCCGCGAGCCACGCCGTCGCTCCGGGCACCTACGCCCCGCTCGCCGCCCAGGCCGCGGGCAGCGCCTGGTCCGGCTACCTGTTCGAGGACTTCCAGGTGCCGATCGGCCGCTTCCGCAACATCCTGAAGGTGCGCTTCGACCTGGATCCGGATCGCATCGTGGCGCGCTACGACCTGCACCATGGCCTCTCCTTCGAGTTCGTCGCCTGGCATGCGCCCGGCGGCGTCGAGATCGACCTCGGCGAGGTCGTCGCCACGCCCATCGACGCCGGCCGCACCGCCGTGCGGATCACGAAGACGCTCGCCTTCCGCGATCTGACCCCACGCGATCCGGGCCGTCGCATCGACCACGGGCGCTGGCTCGGCTACCTCGCGCCGGCCATGATGACGCTGCACGCCGCGGAGACGAGCGGGTTCGGCCCGCTCGTCGTGGACGAGGCCTGACCAACGCAGGCCGGAGAGGAGACCGTACGATGTACCGATCGGGAACCTATTTCTCCGCCCTGGCGAGCTTCTGGGGGGGCGTCGCCGAGGACGCGACGACGCGCTGCCGCCGCGCCTGGACCGAGATCGAGGAGCGCAGGTACTCGCCCGCGAGCCTGTTCTCCGACGGCGTCGGCTTCTGGACGACGACCGTCGAGCAGTACTGGAGCAGCATCCTCTCGAACGCCAGCACGCCGGTGCCGGTGGTGCTGTTCGAGGTGTCCGTGGGCGCCAAGGACCCGCGCACGGCGACGCAGAGCAAGACCGCCGCCGTGCCGCTCGGCCTGCTGGCGCCCGACCGCGCCCCGCACGCGACCCCGCTCGCCTGCATCGCGACCGAGCCGGCGGGCGCGAACCGCGTCGACATCCCCGCCGCGAACGTCCACGTCACGGTGACGCCGAACCGCAACGAGCTCGAGGTCTCGCTGGTCGGCCTGGCGGACGTCCACCTCGGCCCCGGCCACTACTGGGGGCTCGTCTACGCCGCCGGCACGCCGCTCGCGACCGTGCACGTCGTCGCCACGGCCTGACCGACCGTCACGCCTCGCGTCGCGCCACGCTGCCGAGCCGCTCGTGCAGCGCGTGCGCGACGCCGCGGAAGAAGCGCGCGGCGAAGCCGGGCCGCGTCGCGACGACCTCGCCCAGGACGCGGGTGTCGAGCACGTCGACGTGGACCTCGGACTCCGCGACCGCGGTCAGCGCGGCCTCGGCGGCGCCGAGCACGGCGCCTTCGCCGACGACGTCCGCGGGCCCGAGCCAGGCGAGCGCGGCCTCGTCCTGCCGGCCGCGACGCTCGAGCCGCACGGTGCCTCGGCGCAGCACGTACAACGACGTGGCGGGGGCGCCCTCGCGCACGAGCACGTCGCCGGCGCTGTAGACGAGACGTGTGCCAAGGTCCCCGAGCAATTGATCGTCCTCCGGGGTGAGGTAGCGGAGCGTCCGTGACACAGGCGTCACCGAAGCAAGCACGGTGCCAGCGCTCCGCGCTCGTGTGTGTGCGCGCACCGAGCGCCGTCGTCCGCGCTCGCGGACTCGGCGGCGCATGCGCGGAAGCGGCGCGGCGCTCAGGGTTTGTCGCGCCCGAGCCCGAACGCCTTGATCATCTGGTAGATGTTCGACTTCTTGAGGTCGAGCCGGCGGGCCGCCTCCATGACGTTCCAGCCGGTGTCCTCGAGCGTGTCCCGCAGCAGGCGCGCCTGGAAGCGGCGCGTCGCCTCCTGGAACGTCTCGCTCTGGCCGCCGTCCGCGCCGCGGCCGTTCGCGGGCGGGAAGAGATGGCGGCGCTGGATCTCGAGCACGCCCTCTCCGGCGGCGCGGATCATGGCCGCCTCGACGGCGTGGGCGAGCTGGCGCACGTTACCCGGCCATTCCGCGGCCTGGGCTGCGCGGATGGCGCCGTCGGACATCCGCATCCGCCCGAGCCCGTGCCGGCGCGCCGCCGTGGCGCAGAACGCGCTCACGAGGTCGGGGACGTCCTCGAGGCGCTCGGCCAGCGACGGCATGCGCAGCGGCATCACCTGGAGCCGGTAGAAGAGGTCCTCGCGGAAACGACGGCTCGCGACGGCGGCCGCGAGATCGGTGTTGCTCGCGGCGATGACGCGGACGTCGGCCTGCACGGTACGCGCCGAGCCGAGCGGGGTGTACTGCTTCGACTGCAGGAGCTGGAGCAGCTTCGCCTGCGCCGACGGCGACAGCTCGCCGATCTCGTCGAGGAGCAGCGTCCCGCGCTCGGCGGCGGCGACGCGCCCCGTGATGCGGCGCAGCGCGGTCGAATGCGCTCCCGGCAGCGCCCCGAACAGCTCGCTCTCGATCAGCGTCTCCGGCAACGCCGCGCAGTTCACCTCGACGAAGGGCTGCCCGGCGCGCGGAGAGCTGTCGTGGACGACGCGGGCGAGCTGCGTCTTGCCGGTTCCGTTGTCGCCGGTGAGCAGGATCGTCACCTCGAGCGGCGCCAGCAGCGCGGCCTGCTGGAGCACGGCCACGAGCGCCTCGCTGCGGCCGACGACGCCCTCGAGCCGCAGCGTCTGGCGCAGCCGCGCCAGCGGGTCGGCCTCCGCCGGTCGACGCTCGGCGAGCAGACGGTGGGCGCACAGCGCGAAGTGGCGGGCGAACGTCTCGGCCCGCTCCTGGTCCTCGGCCGAGAACGACTCGGGGACGTCGCGCCCCTGGAGATAGAGCACGCCCATCGGCGCCTCCTCCCCGATCGGCGCGCACAGCACGGCCTCGATCTGCCCGCTGAGGACGCTCTCGCGGCCGCTGAAGCGCTCGTCGCGGAGGGCCGACGAGGTGAGGATCGTACGCCCGCCCGTGAGCGCCATCGCGATGATGCCCTGCGAGACGCGCGCCCGCACCGCGTCGACCGCCTCGGGCGTGAAGCCGTGGGCGATCGACCACCCGGGCCCATGCTCCGGCTGCAGCTCGAGATATCCCTGGCGGGCGCGGGCGACCTCGACGATGAGCGCGAGCGCCTCGCGCAGGAGCGGCTCGAGCTCGGTCTGGCGGTTCAGATCGAGGAGGCGCCGATAGAGGTCGCGCTCGAGGCGATAGGCGTCGCGCTCCTCGCGCAGGCGCACGATCGATTCCGGCTCCTCCCGATCATTCATCGCCGCCTCGTGGTCGCCAATACTGCATCCGGCGTAACGCACGCAACGAACCGAACCGCGTCGGCCGCCCGCCATGAGCCATGGCACATGGCCCCTGCGAGGTCGCACGGCCGGCCTGCGGGCTCGCTCGTGCGGCCCCGGCGACAACGAGGGTCCGCACCCATGGAAGCGGATTCCGGACGCGCGCACGCCGCGCAGACGCGCACCCGCCGCGGGTCAACGCGCCACGAACCGCAGCGGCACCACCGTCGGGCCGAAGATGCCCGTGCGCGGCCGCCAGCCGATCGGGCCGTCGATCCGCAGGTCGTGCAGGCGGCGCGCGAGGATGGCCAGCGCCTCCTGCATCTCGGCGCGCGCGAGGTTGGCTCCGAGGCAGTAGTGCGCGCCCCCGCCGAACGTCAGCGGCGGCTCGCGCGGGACGGTGACGTCGAAGCGCTCGGGATGCTCGAAGGCGGCGGGATCGTGGTTGGCCGCCGCGGTGGACAGCGTCAGCAGCGTGTACGGCGGCACGAGGTAGTCGCCGACGACCACCTCTGCCGTCGTCATCCGCGGCGCCACCGCCACCGTACCCTGGAAGCGCAGGACCTCGTCGACGGCCGCCGGCGCCAGCTCGGGCCGCTCGCCGAGGAGACGCCACTGCTCGGGGTGCTGCGCGAACAGCGTCATCGCGATGCCGAGCTGGTTGCGCGTGGTGTCGTAGCCGGCGAACAGCAGCGCCCCGATCATGCTGCGCAGCTCGAGCGGGCTCAGGCGGTCGCCGCCGTCCTCGGCCTCGATGAGGCGGGTCACGAGGTCGTCCTCGGGTGCCCGCCGGCGCGCTTCGATGAAACGCTCGAGGTAGCCGGTGAGGCCCTCGTACGCGGCACGGATCTCGTCCATGTGGTTCGCGAGATCGAACGACAGGACCCAGGTGAGGCCGTTCGCCCACTCGCCGAAGCGCGCGTAGTCCTCGCGCGGCACGCCGAGGAGCTCGCAGATCATCTGGATCGGGTAGTGGTCGGCGAAGTCGGCCATGAACTCGCACCGTCCCGCCGGCGCGAAGCGCTCGACGAGCTCCTCGGTCAGCGCCGCCATCGACGGCCGTAGCCGCTCCACCGAGCGCGGCGTGAAGGCGCGGCTGACCAGGCGGCGCAGGCGGCTGTGGTCCTCGCCGTCGACCGACAGCAGGGCCCGCGACAGCAGATCGAAGATCGGCCCGTCGGTGAGCCCCTGGAGCCGCACGATGGGGAGCAGCGAGCTCACCAGACGGGTATCGCCGAGGAGCGCCTCGACGCTCCGCCGCTCGACGACGAGCGCGCCGATCGCCGTGCGTGCGAGACAGCTCCGGGCGCGGATCGCGGCGATCGCGGCGGCCGGGTCGGCCTCGAACTCCGGCGTCATGAAGTCGAGGAACGGCGCCTCGTCGAGAGACCTCATGTCTATGGTAATGCGGGGCCGCCCGCCGGGAGTCCAGCCGCGGGCCGCTCGGGCCTGGGCACCGCGGCGGCGCCGGCGAGCACCAGCAGCCCCCGCGACCGTCGTCCACCCGGCCGTCGCGCCGAGGATCGTGGTCGCGGCCACGGCTCGGCCACGCCGCGCCGGCCGAGGTCGGGCGGCCGGCGCCGATCGCTCAGTTCCGATTCTGCGCGTCGTGCTTCTGCTTCCAGATGCGCTCGCTCTGCGTCTTCTGCTCCTGCCGGATCGCGTGCCGCTCCTTCTGCGTGACGACGCCGTCTTCGCGCGCGTCCTCGTGCATCTCACGGACCTCGCGTTGGCCCTGGCGCAGGCGCTGCGCCTCCTTGCGCGTGAGCTCACCGCTCTCGACGCCGCGCCGGATGCGCTCCTGCTGGTTCTGCTGCCGCTCCTTCAGGGTGGGTGGGTCGTCGGCCTGCGCCGCGGCGCCCAGCGAGAGCACCAGCACGGCCACGACGAGCGTGGTACGCATGCCCTTCGGCTAGCACGCCCGCGAGCGCGCGGAAGCCCCGTCGTCGCACGGGGTACGCATGCGGGGGAGCGGACGGGGCGCGGGCACCCCGCCCGTCCCGTCAGCCCGCTTTGCGTTCCATGGTCCCGTTCGCAGACGTCCCCGCCCGCAGGAACGCCTCGATCTCGTCGATCCGCGCGTGCGCGTCGCGGTAGCCGATGTCGATCAGCGCACGCGTGTAGGCGGAGTCGAAGAGGAGATACGACATCAGGTCGGCGCTCTGCGCGTCCGGTGTCCCGAGCCCCTCCATCACGTAGCGCACGAGCACCGGCATGCGGTGCGCGAAGCGCTGGGCCACCAGCGCGAGGTCCTCCGACGGGCTCAGCACCAGCGGCTCCACCGGCCGCATCGGCTCGCTCGGTCCGGCGCCCGGCTCCGCAGGCGGTCCCCCGCCGCCGTACGACGCGATCAGCTCGTTCATGCGCTGGAGATGGTCGAGGTCGGCGTCGAGGTGGTCGAGGAAGATCGCGTTCAGGAAGACGCCGCAGATCTGCGCCAGCGGCGGACACGCCAGCTCCGAGCCCGCCGCGCCCGCCTCCTCGGCCGACGCGAGCTCCTCGCGCGACAGCACCTCGGCGGCACGCTGCGAGCGGATGCCGATCGCGAGCACGCGCGAGGCGCCGAGGCGGATCGCGGGACTGAACGGCGTCACCAGGCGCATGGCGCCGTCGCCGAACCAGAGCGCGCCCGCCGTCGTCTTCACCCGCACCGGTGGGAAGATCATCGGGATCGCGGCCGACGCCAGCACGTGGTCGACCGTCAGCTCGACCGGCAACGACACCCGCCGGCTCTTGCGCCACAGCGGATGCCCGGACCGCCCCTGGATGAAGGTGTAGCAGCGTCCCGAGTGATAGCTCGCCGCCGTGATCGCGACGGCGTACAGGTGCCCGCGCCGGATCGCGTCGGCGATGCCGCCGAGGGGCAGCGCCTGGCCGAGGTAGGCGCGCAGCGGCGCGGCGTCGAGCAGCGCGTGCGTGACGGTGTGCCCGAGCACGCCGCCGAGGACGAGATCCTTGAGGAGGCCCGCGACGCCGCGCCCGAGCGAGAGCGCGTCGGTGCGGAATACCTGCTCGCACGCGAGCCGTCCCCAGACGGCCGCCAGCTCGGTCGCGGTGGCGCCGAACGCCGAGCTGCCGGCGGCGACCATCGCCCCGTTGATGGCCCCGGCGGACGCACCGGTGACGATCGCGAACGGCGACGGCCCGTCGCGGAAGGCGGGGATCTCGCCCAGCCGCTTGAGGACGCCGGCCTGATACGCGCCGCGGGCGCCGCCCGCCGTCAGCACGAGCCCGGTCACGCGGACCCGTTCCCCTGGCGCGCCCTTCCCGGACCGGCAGCCCTGTGCACGAGGGGAGGGCCAGCAACCCCGGTGCCAGCGCAAAGCGCGCCGCGCGGCGACGAATTCGCCGCCCCGTGTGCGGCGCGTGCTCGCCGGGCAGGCAGCGACGTGACGAGAAATCGATCAGCGGCCGGCGCGCGTGCAGGTGAGCTGCTTCCCCGCCCAGCGCACCGTCGCCTCGGCGTCGCGGACCCAGAAGGCGATCGCGCCCTCGGCCTCGTAGCGGACGCCGTGCTCGCTGGGACGCAGCACGGCGACGACCTTGCGGTCGCCGCGGGTGAGCGCCACCGTCGGCGCCGGCGGCGCGGCACGGGCCGGCCCCGGCCGCGCCGGACCTCCCCCGCGCCCCGCACCGCCCGGGCCGCCCGCCTCGCCGTAGGAGGCGACCAGGACGAGGCTGCCGTCGCCGCACTCCCAGGTCTCCGAGCCGAACGCCTGCACGAGCCCGTAGCGGATGCGGAGCTCGGCCAGCCGCAGCTCGTAGGCGAAGGCGACGCACGCCGGCGGGTCGTCGTGCGTGAGGCAGGCGTCGCGACGCTCGACGAAGGCGCGCTGCTGCTCGTCGAGGCGCTCGCGCTCGCCCGGCAGCGCCGCCGCGCGCGCCTCCGGCAGCACCTCGGCCATGCTGCGATCGAGGCCGGCCAGCGTGGGGTCCGCGCAGAGGAGCTTCGCGACGCCGGTGGCGGTGGTGCAGTCGGGTGGCGGCGCCGCCGGGGACGCGGCGGCGAGCCCGAGCACGAGGACGGCGAGCACGCGGCGCATGCCCGTCCGTGTATGCCCGCGCCCCCCGGGACGCGAGCCGCGGCGACCGGTGCGGACGGGTCGAAGCCTCAGCGGCGGCTGCTGGCGACGACCGAAGCGCACGCCCGACGGCCTGCCGGCGCTGCCCTTCCCCTGCCGCTGGTGGCCCAGCTCCAGACCACCGGAGGATGCTGGGAGATCACCTACGGCGGTGCGCGGCTGAACGGCCCTACGTGTTCGAGGCGAAGTGACGGCCGGGGCGGGTTCCGGGCGGCCGAGCCCGGAACTCGCCCGTCGCCGGCCGTCAGGCCGCGATCGGCTCGGCCATCTGCTCGCCGAGTTCGGCGTTGCGCTCGTCGCCGAGACGCTTCTCGGCCATCGGGAACATCTCGTCCTCTTCCTCCTCGACATGGTGGGCGACGAGTTCCTTCAGGACCGTCATCTTGGCCTCGAAGTTCTCGGCGTCGGCGTCGAGATCCGGCAGCTCCGCCAGGACCAGCTTGACGACGTGGTGCTCCTCATAGGCCTCGCCGACCATATCGTCGGCCTTCTGCGTGCCGATCCCGCGCACCGCCGGATAGAAGATCGTCTCCTCGATCTCGGTGTGATGCTCGAGCGCCGCGATGATCTGCTCCACGGTGGAGCGCCGCGTCTTCGCGTCCTTCGCCTTCAACGCGGCCGAGAACAGGCGCTCGACCTCGCGGTGCTGTCGCTTGAGCAGGGCGGTTGCCTTCATGGGAGTCTCCCTCCTCCGATGGTGAGCGGGCCACGGCGTGCGACCCTGCCCACGAGGCAACACCCGTGCCATCGTCGGGGGCGGCGGATCGCCGCGCCGGACGGAGGCGACGTCGCCCGCACCGCGCCGTCGCGAACGCCGATTCTACAACCGCGCGTGCGACGGACCCCGACGGCGCGCCGGCACGGGCGGGTACGTCGCGGCCCCGGCCCGTTCGGGCCGGGGCCGCCGACGCTCAGGCGCTCAGGGCGCTTTGCACTTGAGGACGATCGGGTTGTTCGCCGCGCACGGCGTGATCGTGCCCTGGCGGACCGTCCCCGGGCCGTACGTCAGGGTGATCGTCGCCGGACCCAGGAGCGGGCCGTTCATCGGCAGCGCCCCGAGCCGGAGCTTGTACTGGAACCGGTTCGGGACCTTCTTGTCCGCCTTGAACAGCGCCTTCGACTTCCGGTCGACGCTGCGACAGATGATCTTCGGCAGCGACGTGCCCTTGGTGATGCAGGTGCCGATGCCGAAGGTCACCGACTGATCGGCGCCGCTCGCGGCCTGGAAGCGGACCGTGATCGGGCCGAGCGTGTTGAACGTGTCGGCGGGCGGGCTCGTCGGGAAGGTGCCCTTCGCGACCACCTTGCCGTTGCCGCCGGGGCCGGACTGGGCCTTGGCGGTGAGACGGTTCACCGTGAGCGGGCCGACCTCGTCGAGGTCGCAGGTGCCGCTCATGTCGGTGTCGGGCTCGCCCTCGCAGACGCCGGCCTGGCAGGTGTCGGGCACCGAGCAGGTGACGCCGTCGTCGCAGGACGTGCCGTCGGCCACCGGCGCCGAGGCGCAGGTGCCGAGCGGGTCGACGCAGGTGTCGGTGGTGCAGGCGTTGCCGTCGTCGCAGGCGATCGGCGTGCCGGCGAGGCAGAGGCCGCCGCCGAGATCGCAGGTCTCGACGCCGTTGCAGGCGAGACCGTCGTTGCACTGCGCGTCGGCGTTGCAGGCGACGCAGGCGGGCGGCGTCGCGGCGAAGGGCGCGGCGTCGACGTCGCCGACGACCGTGTCGCAGCCGGGATTACCGGGACCCGCGGCGCAGCCCCAGTAGTTGTTCTCGGCGTCGACGCCGGCCGGCGCGGCGCCGTTGACGACACCCGCGTCGCCGTTGCCCGCGATCTGGTTGTTCGCGACCGTGAGCGTCGCGCCCGGAGTCAGCCCACCGTACGTGTTGGTGAACGAGTCGAACACGCTGACGCCGTTGCGGAAGCCGCCGATGCGGTTGCAGGTGGCCGTGATGACCGTCGTCGCCGGCATGATGACGCTGCCCGAGCGCGACTGGACGAAGATGCCGGACGTGGCGGGCGTGGTGCCGCTGCCGCCGACGTTGCCGCCGTCGAGCACGTTGCCGGTGATGTTCACCGGGCCGTTGCCGCGCAGCTGGATCGCGTGCGCCGCCGAGACCGGGCCGATGGTGCCGGAGAGCGTGATGTCGTTGTTCACCAGGTTCACCGCCGCGTTCGGCTGCGTGGGATGGAGGCGCACGAACACCGCCGCCCCGACGACGGCGATGCCGACGTCCTTGTCGACGACGTTGTCCTCGAAGGCGAGCGGGTTCTCGAGACCCATGCCGTTCATCTCGAAGTCGAGCGCGTTGCCCGTGAAGGCGCTGAACGTGTTGCGGCGGATGCCGACGTTCGAGACCGCCTGGCCGTTGCTGGCGTAGAACTTGAACACGCCGATGGCGGTCACGCCGCCGACGAAGGTGTTCTCCTCGATGGCCGCGTCGCGCAGCTCCTCGACGTAGATCGCGTAGCTCGCCGGGTTCGTGAACGTCGTCCCCGTCACCGTGAGGCCGGTCAGCGTCGAGGTGTTGCCGTCGTTGGCGCCGTAGATGCCGAAGGTGTTGCCGGTGAACTGGCTGTCGGTCACCGACAGGTTCGCGATCTGGCTCGCCGACGACATGCGGATGCCGATCGCGTTGGTCGCGAACGTGCAGTCGTCGACGCTCACGTTGCTCACCGGCGTCGCCGCGCCGAGCGAGAAGTCGATGCCGCGCGAGGTCTGGCCCGTGAAGGTGACGCGGCGGATCTCGGTGCCGCTGCTCGTCACGCTCTGGAACGACACGCCGGTGGCGCCGTTCTCGATCGTGAAGTCGCTCAACACGAGGTCGTCGGCGCGCGCCGAGAAGGCGATCACCCCCGCCGACGGCTGGACCAGCGTCGCACCCTGCCCGGCGCCGGTGATCGTCAGCGTCTTGTTGAGGATCACCGTCGCCGGCACGGCGTGCGCGCCCGCGGCGAGCTGGATGGTGTCGCCGGCCGTCGACGCGGTGACCGCGGCGGCGATCGTGTTGCAGCTCGGCGTCACGACCGTACAGGTGTTGGAGCCGTCGCCGGGCACACCCCAGGTGGTGGCGGCGGCCAGAGCGGGCAGCGCGACGCCGACGAGCGCGGCACCTGCGATGGCGAGGAACGAGCGATGCGTGCAGGACTTCACTGAGGACCCTCCCTTGGGTGCCCCCCGGTTCCCCCCGGGGAAGCGGTGCGGCGAGCGAGCGCCACGAGGTCTGCTGTGTCCCATCCGCCGGCGTCCGGGGGCAAGGAAAAATCACTCGGTTCCGACTCGAAGCCGCGTCGTCCCCTCGCCGCCGCATCGACGCCGTGCGTACGCTCCCAAACGGGCGTTTCACCCGGGCGGCCGCACCCCTTTCGCGACGCCCCCGGTTCCGATAGCGACCCCGCACATGCCAAGTCCGCGCTTCGCGACCGTGCTCGTCCTGCTCCTCGGCCTCGCGGCCTGCGGCTTCGCGCCGAAGGGCCCGACCCGCGTCCAGATCAGCGCGGAGACGCTGCCGTGGGTCGACATGTCGACCTACCGGACGTGGGCCTGGTGGCGCGGCGCGCTCGAGTCCCGGCCCGACGCCGGCACCGACGAGGCGCTGCTCGACTGGCGCGTGCGCCAGGACGTGGCCCAGAACCTCGCCGCGCGCGGCTACCGCGAGTCGGTGTACGGCGAGCGCCCGGACTTCATCATGGTCTACGACGTCTCGCGCGACGTCGCCTCGACGTCGTCGTTCCGAGACTACCTCACCTATCGCGCCGACGGCGGCTCCGAGGACATGGGCGAAGCGTTCATGGGCTACCAGGAGGGGCAGCTGGTCCTGCGCGCCATCGACGCCGCGAGCAAACGCGTCGCCTGGCGGGGCCGCGCCACCGCCATCCTCGAGGGCCGCGTGCAGCCGGACCTGATCGACCGTGCGGTCGCCGACCTGCTGGCGAAGTTTCCCGCCCGCCCCGGGTCGTGATCAGCCGGCGGGCGGGCGCCAGAACGCCGCCACCCGCTCGAGCGTCCACATCACGGCGAGCGTCCCGACGGCGTAGGCCGGCAGTCGCTGCACCACGACCGGCGCGCGGCGCAGCGCCGCCCGCAGCGGCAGCAGCAGGACGACGAACGCGAGCTGCCCCAGCTCGACGCCGAGGTTGAAGCCCACGAGCGCGAGCGCCACGCCGTCGGCGGGCACGCCCACCTCGCGCAGCGCCCCGGCGAAGCCGAGCCCGTGCAGGAGGCCGAAGGCGAAGGCGATCACCCACGGATACCGGCGGGCCAGCGACGGCGCCGTCGCGGTGCCGCGCGCGACCTCCGCCGCCACCAGCACGATACTGAGCGCGATCGCCGCCTCGACCGGCGCCGGCGGCACCGCCACGATCCCCAGCACGGCCAGCGCCAGCGTCAGCGTGTGGGCGAGCGTGAACGCGGTGACGGTGGCGACGAGCGCGCGCGTGCGGTCGACGAGCAGCACCAGCACGAGCACGAAGAGCAGGTGGTCGATGCCCTCGGCGATGTGCTCCACCCCGAGGCGCACGTAGCGCGCGAACAGCGCGGCGACCGGCTCGCCGCCGGCGACGCCGGGCACGACGAGGGTCTCCGCCCCGCTGCGCAGCGAGCCGAGCGAGACGCGGCCGTCGGCCCAGGTGACGCGCACGAGCACGTCGACGCGGCTGCCCGGCAGCCCCTCGACGGCGACCTCCGCCCCCGCCAGCCCGGCGGCGCCGCAGTCGACGCGGAAGAAGCGCGCGACCTCGACGCTCTCCGTCTCGGGCTCCGCCGGCGCGCCGGGGTCCGCCAGCGTGCGGCAGTGCGCGGGCAGGACGGGCGTGAGCCCGCCGATCGGGTCGTCCGCGCCCCGCGGCATCGGGCTCTTCCACACCACGTCGAACAGCCCCCCGCCCACCTCGCGCAGCGCCAGCAGCGCCGGCTCGAACGAGTGCGGCATGGCGACGACCGGGAGCAGCAGCCCCGCGAGCGCGGCGACGAGCGCGTGACGGCTCACGGCGCCGCCTCGCGGCGCACGGGCCAGCGCGCGCGCAGATCCGCCAGCGCCTGCGCGTCGAGCGCCTCGCGCCGGGCGGCGCGCCAGTCGCGCGCGACGCGGTCGCGGATCGCGTCGAGCGGCGGCACTGCGCCGGGCCGGCGCACCGTCACCCGCACCGCGTGCGCGCCGTAGCGCGACGGGATGGGGCCCTGCCACGGACCCACCGGCAGCGCCAGCACCGCGTCGGCGAACTCGGCGCCGAAGAGGTTCGCGAGCTCGTCCTGCGAGCGGGCGGCGAGCGTGCCGCCGTGCAGGAAGGGATCGCCGAGCGTGCCGGGCGGCGTTCCGTCGGCGAGCGCCGGCAGCCACACGGCCGCGCGCGCCGCCTCGTCGCCGGCGGGCCGATGCGCGGCGAAGACGTGCTCGATCGTGACCCGGTCGGGCGTCGCCCAGCGCTCGGGATGCGCCGCCAGCCAGGCCTCGAGCTCGGACGTGGTCGGCAGCGGCAGCGGCGTGCTGCCCTCGAGCAGGAAGTCCATCTTCTGGACGAGCCGGCGGCGCACGATGAGGTCGCCGCGGTCGAGCCCGAGGTCGAGGGCCTCGCGGTAGCGGACCTCGTCGTCGATCCAACGCTCGACCATCGCGTCGGCCTCGGCGGGCGTCGGCGTCCTGCCGGTGCGGCGCTCGGCGTCGCGCACGAGCCCCTGCACCAGCGAAGCGGGCACGACGATCTCGCGCACCGGCGCCGGGGCCACCCGGTCGTAGAGGAGGAAGAGGGCCGTCCCGAGCACCACGAAGTGCACGAGCGGCTCGCGCAGGAACGTCGACCTCAGGTGACGGGCTCGTACCACACCGGCGAGGTCCAGGCCCGCTCCTGCACCGTGCGCGGCACGGCCGGATCGCTGCACGACGCCGGCCGCTCCGCCGGCGGCAGCGCGTTGCAGCCGACCGTGTGCCAGCGGCAGCGCGGGTTCTCGAGCACGCGCGCGTAGTAGAAGGCCGGCGCGGTGGGATCGAAGTCGGGGTCGGTCCACACGGTACAGAGCGAGCTGAAGCCCGCCCCCGACGTCGCGCACGTGCCGGGGTCGACGCTGGCGCCGTTGTTCGGATCGCCGGCGACGTCGTACACCCGCTGGTGCGACTGGCCGCCGGCGACCCAGCCCTTGACGATCTGGATGCGCTGGAGCGGCAGTCCGGGCTGCGCCGGCGTGCCCGCGTCGGCCAGCGCCGAGACGAGCAGGCGTGGCGCGCCGCCCGGGCCCGCGCCGAGCGAGCCGCCCATCGGCACGCCCTGCGCGTAGGCGACCTCGAGCATCGCCGGATCGCTGCACAGGCCGGCGGGCAGGTCCCAGCCGCCGAAGAGCCGCACGGCGATGCGCGGGCCGCTCGTGCCGAACGTCTCGCGCCGGCGGAGCGCGTCGAAGAGCGCCGGGCGCGCGTTCTCCTCGGCCCATACGCCGACGAGGCCGCCCGGGCTGAAGCGCCAGCCGCCGGGGTAGAATTGCCCGTTGCCGAGCAGCGTCGCGGGCGTGCCGTCGTCGGTGCCGCGATGGCCGATGAAGCCGTCCTCGGAGACGGCGCCGGGCGTGCCGTTGTGCGTGTCGGTGCTGGCCACGACGCCGAGCCGCAGCGGGTTCACGCCGATGCGCTGCTGCTCGCGCATGCCCTCCAGCAGCGCGCCGCGCAGGAAGTCGCGGCGCGAGAGACAGCCGCTGGTGATGGTGCCGCCGATGCCGGTGCCGTCGCCGCAGTCGGGCGGGGCGTCGTAGCGGCGCTTCTCGAACTCGCACTGCTCGTCGGACGCGCCGACGATGCCGCCGATGCCGTTGAAGCACTCCGAGCTGCCCTTGTGCTGGTAGACCTCGAAGAGCGGCTCCATCGAGCTGCGCAGCGCCGCCTGCGTGCGCTCGTCCTCGAAGCCCGCCGCCCCCGGGTACTCGAGCAGGAACATCTTGCCGTTGCTCTCGTTGGCGTTGTGCGGAACGACGAGCGCGTCGCAGCCGACGCCGCCGCCCTGACAGGTGTCGGCGAGCTGCGTCCACAGCTCGTTCGCCGTCGGCGCCTCGAACACCGAGGTCGGGTACGGCACGCGGTCGTTGCGGAAGATGACGTTGCGGTGGAGCGTGCTGACGAGCCGCGAGCCGGTGTACTCGTAGCCGACGAAGCTCGTGAAGGCGCAGGCGTCGCTGCGGTCGTAGGCGTCGGCGGCCGCCTCTTGGATGCGGCCCCAGACCGAGTCGCCCTGGGTGAGGCAGAGCGCGTTGTCCGGCCCGCAGACGTCGGGCAGGCGCGCGGGCGGGCTCAGCGCCACGCGCACGCCGAAGTGGGTCGTGCCGTCGTTGCCGCCGACGCGGTAGGCCTGACAGCTCGCCGAGTCGTAGACCGGCGAGCCCGGCGTCGTGCACAGCGCGACCTCGCCGAGGAACTCGGAGTGGTCGGTCACCGCGGCGAAGTCGAGCGGGCGGTCGATCGCGATCGTCTGCGTGCCGTTGCCCATCGGGTCGAGCGGCGGCAGCGATACCGGGTCGCCCTGCGCGAAGCGGTAGGCGTCGGCGGGCGTCGTGCGCACGTCGAACGCCTGCGCGTCGAACGACAGCGCGGTGTGCACGTGGAGGTCGCCGAAGTAGGCGTGGCGCAGGCGGCTGCGCTGACTGCACGCCGCGCGCTCCTCGGCGTAGGGCGCCTCGACGGTGCTGCGCACCGCGGCGATGCGCTGGGCGACGAGGCTGCCGCGCAGCACGGCCCGCGCCAGCGTCACCCGCGTCGCCGGCGCGCACACGCGTGCGCGCACGTCGGCGCCGCGGCGCAGCCGTGCCTTCGGACCGGCGAGATGGAGGCGCACGTCGTCCGGCGACAGCGCCACGCCCGGCGTCGGCCCGACCACGGCGTTGACGGTGAGGCGGCCGGCGACGACGAGCTCGACCGGGCCGAGCGCGCGCACCGTCGTGCCGCGCAGCGCCTTCAGGTCGCAGACCACGTAACGCCCCGCCGCGAGCGACAGCGTGCTGCCGGCGCCGCGCACCACGACGTTGCCGAAGCGCCCCGGCGCCAGCGTGCGCGCGGCGCCGCCCTGCACCACCACGGGCCGCGCCGCATCGCACGCGGCCGCCGTCCCGGGCAGCGTGCAGGCCTCCGCCAGCGCCGGAACGAGGTTGCCGGGGGCGTCGCCGGCGCGCGGGCACGTGCCAATCGCGCCCTGCACGTCGTCGCCGAGCACCGCGGCGCACGTCGCCGCGCCGGCGATCCGCACCGCCGGAGCCACGAGCTGCCGTCCCGCCGCGTCGAGACCGCCGCGCACGATGAGACGGCCCTGGCCGACGGCGACGTCGCCGCCGCGCACCTGCATCGCGCGCAGCCGCATGCTCTCGGCGGAGGCGAGCGCGTAGGCGTCGAGCCGGCGTCGGGCGGTGGCCGCCTCGAGCACGGGCGCAGACGTCGCGAGCACGAGACCCGCGACGGCGAGGATGAGCGAGCGCCGCATGCGGGGCTCATAACCGACGCCTCCGGTCACGGGCGAACGAAATCGCATGACACGGCGTGACAAGGCCGCCGGCGGGGGCGCGGCGGGGCGGCGGAGTTTGACACCCCGGCGGGCGATGGGATTGGCTGCGCCGGGCCCGGCGTTCCGGGCGAGGGGAGAGACGGATGCGCGATCGTCGGAACGGCGCCGCGGCATGGCGCAGCCTGTGCCTCGGCTTCGTGATGCTGGCGGCCCTCGTGGCCTGGCCCGCTGCCGCCGCGGCCAAGCCGTGCGTGAAAGCGTGCACCACGCTCGAGAGGAACTGCGCCGGGTTCGCGCGCACGGCCTTCAAGAGCGCGCGCGCCGCCTGCGCCGATCGCGACTGCCGCAAGACCGCCAAGCGCACGCACCGCACCGCGACGGCCGAGTGCCGCGCTGCCCGCAAGGCCTGCCGGCCCTGCTGCAAGATCGGCAGCCCGAACGCCTGCGCGCAGAAGACCGGCGTGCGGCTCGCGGCCGAGCCGCAGGAGACGGGCGATCCGGCGCTCGGCCGCGACCTGCTCCTCGGCGGCGACTACATGACCTGCGGCATTCCGTACAAGGTGTGGGAGCTGACGCCCGAGATCATCGCCGGCAGCTACGGCAACGCGGCCGACGCGCCCCGCATCCCCGGCCGCCCCGGCGACAACGCCGCCCTGCCCTACTTCCTCAACGTCTTCGAGGCGCCCGACAGCGGCGCCCGCGTCGTCGCCGCCAACTGCCTCATGTGTCACGGCAGCGAGTTCGACGGCACGTTCCACCTCGGCCTCGGCAACGCGACCGCCGACTTCACCGCCGGCGCCGGCGGCGCCGCCACCGGCATCGACCTGACCGACGCGTTCATGGACCTGCTCGGCCTCGACGACGCCGAGCGCGCGCAGCTCCAGAAGATCGCCGGCCGCGGCGCGGCGCTGAGCGGGCTCACCAGGATGCGCACCGTCGGCATGAACCCGGCCGAGCTGTTCGCCGTCATCCTGATGGTGCACCACGACCGCGACACCCTCGCCTGGAGCGACGAGCCGCTCGCGCCGCTGACGCCGCGCGATCACCAGGGCCAGCCGCTCGCCGATCCGCGCCTCACCTCGGACCCGCCGCCGTGGTGGCGCGTGCACAAGAAGAACGCGCTCTTCTACAACGGCATGGCGCGCGGCGATCATCGCGGCACGATGGCGCTCGCCACCTCGGTCTGCGTCGACGACGTCGCCCGCGCGCAGCAGGTCGACGAGCAGTTCCGCCACATCCAGGCCTACGTCGCCTCGCTGCGCGCGCCGGCCTATCCGCGCGCGATCGACACGGCGCTGGCGGCGAAGGGCAAGCCGCTCTTCGAGCGCGACTGCGCCATCTGCCACGGCACCTACGCCGACAGCGACGAGCACGAGAGCTATCCGAACCTGCTCTTCCCGCTCGACGCCATCGGCACCGACCCCGCCGTCGCCGAGGCCGGCACCGTGCACTCGCCCGAGCTGGTCGCCTGGTACAACGGCTCGTTCTACGGCGGCGTCACGCGCATGGTCCCGGACGACCCCTTCGCCGGCTACATGGCCCCGCCGCTCGACGGCATCTGGGCGACGGCGCCGTTCTTCCACAATGGCTCCGTGCCGACGGTCGAGCTGGTGCTGAACAGTCGCGCGCGGCCGGCGTACTGGCGGCGCGTCGACCAGGACAGCCGCCACTTCGACGAGGACGCCCTCGGCTGGCCGTGGGTCGCGAGCGAGGTGCCGCAGGCGGCGGCGCCGGCGGCGGAGCGCAAGTACGTCTACGACACGACGTACTGGAGCCAGTCGAACGCCGGCCATCCGTTCGGCGACCACTTCACGGCCGACGAGCGCCGCGCCGTCATCGAGTACCTGAAGACGTTCTGACGCCCGCAGCGCCGGCGGCGCGGGACCGGTTGCCGCCCCGCCGTCGCTCCGTCCCCGTCGATGCGAGGTGCGCGGCTCACCACGTGTCGACGCAGGGCCGCTTCTTGCCCGTCCGCGGCGCGGGCGGCGGCCCCTGGTGGAGCGCGCTCGCCACCACCCGGCGCGAGTCGATCGGATCGATGACGTCGTCGATCTCGAAGTGCGACGCCATGTTCACGCCCTTCCCGATCTCGTACATGCGCGCGACCATGTCGTCGAAGAGGCGGCGGCGCGCCGCCGGGTCCTCGACCGCGGCCAGCTCCTTGCGGAAGCCGAGCTTCACCGCGCCCTCGAGGCCCATGCCGCCGAACTCGCCGGTCGGCCACGCGACCGTGAGCACCGGCGCGTGGAAGCTGCCGCCTGCCATCGCCTGCGCGCCGAGCCCGTAGCCCTTGCGCAGCACGATGGTGCAGAACGGCACCGAGAGGCTGGCGCCGACGACGAACAGGCGCGCGGCGTGCCGCACCATGGCGCGCTTCTCGACCTCGGGGCCGACCATGATGCCCGGCGTGTCGCAGAGGAAGAGGAGCGGCACGTCGAAGGCGTCGCAGAGCTGCAGGAAGCGCGCCGCCTTGTCGGCGGCGTCGGGGTCGATGGCGCCCGCCAGGTGCATCGGGTCGTTGGCGACGATGCCGAGGGGCCGCCCCTCGACGCGCGCGAGCGCGGTCACCATGCCGGCGCCGAAGCCGCGGCGCAGCTCGAGCACCGAGCCGGTGTCGGCGAGCGTCTCGATCACGCTGCGCACGTCGTAGACGCGCAGGCGGTTCTCCGGGATCGCCGTCCGCAGGCGCCGCTGATCCGCGCACGACCAGTCCGCGACCGGCCCCTGGAAGTACGACAGGTACTGCTTCGCGACCCGCACGCCCTCCGCCTCGTCGCGCACGGCCACGTCGACCACCCCGTTCGCGCGCTGCACGCGCATCGGCCCGACCTCGTCGGGGTGGAAGACGCCGAGCCCGCCGCCCTCGATCATGGCCGGGCCGCCCATGCCGATGCTCGAGTCCTCGGTGGCGATGACGACGTCGCAGCAGCCGAGCAGCGCGGCGTTGCCGGCGAAGCAGCGGCCGGCGTTGACGCCGACCAGCGGCACCAGCCCCGACAGCCGCCCGAAGGAGCGGAACGCGAGGCAATCGAGCCCCGCGACGCCTGCGCCGTCGGTGTCGCCCGGCCGGCCGCCGCCGCCCTCGGTGAAGAAGACGACCGGCAGGCGCTGCTCGTGGGCGAGCGCGAAGAGGCGGTCCTTCTTGCGGTGGTTCTGCAGGCCCTGCGTCCCGGCGAGCACGGTGTAGTCGTAGGCCAGCACGGCGCAGCGTGCGCGCTCCGGCGAGAAGCGGTCGCCGTTCACGCGGCCGACGCCGCACACGAGGCCGTCGGCCGGCGTGCGCGCGACGAGGTCGTCGAGCGTGCGGCGGCGGCGCTGCGCCGCGAGGGCGAGCGCGCCGTACTCGACGAACGAGCCGGGATCGCACAGGTCGTCGACGTTCTCGCGCGCCGTGCGCTGGCCCTTCGCGTGCCGGCGCGCCACGGCCTCGGGCCGCGCGGCGTCGAGGCCGACGGCGTGGCGCGCGTGCACCTCGGCCAGGTCGGGCCGGACGTGATCCAGATCGACCGTCACCGCCACCGCCCCGGCGGCGACGGCGACGTCCCGGGCCGCGAGCACGACGAGCGGGTGCCTCTCCCGCACCGTGTCGCCCGCCGCCGCGCCCAGGCGGCGCACGACGCCGCCGGCCGGCGCGGCGACGACGTGCTCCATCTTCATCGCCTCCATGACCAGCAGCGCGTGCCCGGCGGCGACGGCGTCGCCCACCGCGACGTCGACCGTCACCACGGTGCCCTGCAACGGCGCGACGACGCACACCTCGTCGGGCCCGAGCGGCGGCACGTCCGCGAGCGGCGAGGACGGCCGCGGCGGCGCGGCCGCGCCCCCGGCCGTCGATCCCTTCCCGTGCGCGAGCACCGCGAGCGGATCGACCGCGTCGATCTGCGCCCCGGCGCGGCCCGCAGCGCCATGCGGCGGCGCCTCCGACGCGAAGAAGAGCGGCGCGGGCGCCGCCGGCTCGGGCGCGAGGAGCGCCGCGAGCTGCTCCTCGACGAAGCCGGTGTCGACCGCGCCCGCCGCCACCGCCGGCAGGGCGAGCAGGCGCTCCAGCAGCGGCAGGTTCGTCGGCACGCCCTCGACGCGGAACTCGCGCAGCGCCCGCCGCGCCTTCGCGACCGCCGTCGCATGGTCGGCGGCGTGTGCGATCAGCTTCGCGAGCAGCGCGTCGAAGCGCGGCGTCGTCGTGTAGCCGGCGTAGCCGAAGGTGTCGACGCGCAGGCCGGGACCGCTCGGCGGCTCGAACACCGCGATCGTGCCGCCCCCCGGACGCACGGTGCCGGCGGCGTCGAGCGTCTCCATGTTGACGCGCACCTGCACCGCGCAGCCGCGCGGCGCCGGGACGCGGTCCTGCGCGAGGCCCAGCTCCGCCAGCGTGGCGCCGGCCGCGAGGTGCAGCTGGAGGTGCACGAGGTCGAGGCCGGTCACCATCTCGGTGACGGTGTGCTCGACCTGGAGGCGCGGGTTGGCCTCGAGGAACACCGGCCCCGGCTCGCCCAGCAGGAACTCCACGGTGCCGACGCCGGCGTAGCCGACCGCGCGGCCGAGGCGCACGGCGGCGTCGGTGAGCCGCGCGCGGAGCACGGCCTCGAGACGCGGGCTCGGCGCCACCTCGACGAGCTTCTGGTGGCGGCGCTGGAGGCTGCACTCGCGTTCGCCGAGATGTACGACCGCGCCGCTGCCGTCGCCGACGATCTGCACCTCGAGATGCCGCGCCCGCGGCAACAGCCGCTCGACGTAGAGGGCACCGTCGCCGAACGCCGCGGCCGCCTCGGAGGCGCAGCGCCGATACGCGGCGTCGAGATCGTCGCCGGGCCGCACGACGCGCATGCCGCGGCCGCCGCCGCCGGCGCGCGCCTTCACGACGAGGGCGTCGTCGGGCCCGAGCGCGGCGCGGAACCGCCGCGCCTCCTCGAGCGTCGTCGCGGCGAAGGTTCCGGGCAGGACGGGAACGTCGTGCCGGCGGGCGAGGTCGCGGGCCGCCGTCTTGTCGCCGAGCAGCGCCAGCGTCTCGGGACGCGGTCCCACGAAGCCGAGGCCGGCGTCGCGGCAGGCCTCGGCGAAGTCGGCGCGCTCGGAGAGGAAGCCGTAGCCCGGATGGACGAGGTCGCAGCCCGTCTCGCGCGCGATCCCGATCAGCTGCGCCGCGTCGAGGTAGGCCGTCGGGCCGGCGCCGCGCAGCGGCCGTGCGACGTCGGCGCGGCGGACGTGCAGGGCCCGCGCGTCGTCCTCGGAGAACACCGCGACGGTGGGCCAGGCGAGCTCGGCGGCCGCGCGCAGGACGCGCACCGCGATCTCGCCGCGGTTCGCGACCAGGAGGCGCTTCGGGGTCGGGGGACGATGCATCGGGGCGCCAGTGTTGCCGTCGCCGGCCTGCCGGTGTCCAGCGCCGTGCGACACCGTCGGGCGTTGACAGCCCGCCCGCCGAGCACGCAAGGTCCGCGCATGGCGAGCGACGACCCGGCGTCCCAGCTCGATGCCCTGCGTCTCATGCTGACGTCGGCGAACGACCTGACGGCGGGGCTGCTGGCCGATCCGCTGGTCCCGCGGCTGCTGCGTGCCTTCGGCCGGCTGCCCGAGCCCGACCGCGAGCCCATCCTGCGCGTCCTCGAGCGCGACGCGACCTGGTGCCGCATCGCGGAGCAGACCGTCGAGGTGACCGGCGTCACGGTCCGCGCGAACCCGCAGGCCAGCCTCTACCTCCACGTCCTCGAGTCGCCGCCCACCGAGCCGCTCCAGCGCGACGTCGACGTGATCGCCTTCGGCATGATGCAGTTCGTGCATCTCCTGCCGCTCTTCTTCCAGGACGGCGTCCACGCGCAGTGGACCGCGGCGGCGCGAGTGCTGGCCGCGAACGCCTCCGAGGACACGATCGCGAACGTCCGCCGGATCGCGACCGAGGTGCTGGCGCTCGTCGAGGAGCCGCGCTCGCCGTCCTGAGGCGGCCGCCGCCCGTTCCCGCGTGCCCGATCCGCAGGTCGTCCTCGTCGGCCTCCTCGGCGTCCTGGCGGCGGCGTTCGCCGTCGGCTGGGCCGTGCGGCTCGTGCACGCGCCGCGCGCCGCCGCCCGGCCGGGCGCCGCCGGCCTCGGCATCGGCGCGCTCACCAACTTCTTCGACACGCTCGGTGTCGGCTCGTTCGCGCCCACCGCGGCGCTGTTCCGCGCCTTCCGGCTGGTCCCCGATCGGCTGATCCCGGGCACGATGAACGTCGGCCATGCCCTGCCGTCGGTGGCGCAGGCGCTGATCTTCATCGCGGTGGTCGCGGTGGATCCCGGCACGCTGACGGCGATGATCGGGGCCGCGATCGCGGGCGCGTGGCTCGGCGCCGGCGTGGTCGCGGGCTGGTCGCGCCGCCGCGTCCAGCTGGGCATGGGTGCGGCGTTGCTGGTGGCGGCCGCCCTCCTCGCCCGCCAGCTGCTGCTCGGCGCGCCGGTGGGGGCCGACGCGCTCGGGCTGTCGGGGCTGCGCTTCGTCGTCGGCGTGGCCGGCAACTTCATGCTCGGCGCGCTCATGACCCTCGGCGTCGGCCTGTACGGGCCGTGCATGATCCTCGTCACGCTGCTCGGCATGAACGCGACCGCGGCGTTCCCGATCATGATGGGCTCGTGCGGCTTCCTCATGCCGTTCGCCGGCTGGCGCTTCGTCGCCCGCGAGGCGTACAGCCCGGGCGTCGCGCTCGGCCTGACGCTCGGGGGCATCCCCGCCGTCCTCGTGGCCGCGTTCGTCGTCCGCTCCCTGCCGCTCGACGTCGTCCGCGTGCTGGTGCTCGTGGTGGCGGTCTACACGGCTGCGGCGATGCTGTGGGCGGCGACGCGCGGGCAGGCGGCGGCCGGCCGATAGCATCCCGCGCCCCGGCTGCGACGCGCCCGGCTCCCCCTTCAGTCCGGACGGACGCGCCGGGCGGCGGGCGCAGACGGTGCGAGCGGTGTGCGACGCCGCCGCGCCAGCTCGGCGACCTGATCCCCGGCGAGGAGCTTCAGCAGCACGTAGCGCATGTCGTCTTCGATCGCGGCCAGCTGGCGGACCCGCCCCGCGCGGACCTCGCGCGCGACCAGCTCCGTGGTGAGGATCACCGAGGCGCTGACGTCGACGTCGCGCAGCGGCGGTGCGTCGCCGGACAGCGCGCGCGCCCGCTCCGCGACCCGCCGGTGGATGGTCTCGAAGCGCCGGTACTGCCGCTCGCGCGCCGCCATCGCGCGCGGCCCCGCCATCGGCAGCTCCACGAAGTAGGCCCGCGCCATCGCGGGCTGGTCGGACCACCAGCGCAGATAGGCCCGGAGGCCCGCGTCGAGCGCGGCGAGGGCCTCCTGCGGCGTCGCGGCATCGGTCTCGAAGGCGGCGAGCTGGTCGAACAGCTGGTCGCCGAGCTGCTCGCTCAGCGCCAGGAAGCACGCGGTCTTGTCGGTGAAGAAGCGGTAGAACGTATTGCTCGACACGCGCGCCGCCGCGATCACGTCGGGCACCGTGGTCGCACCGTAGCCCCGCTCCCCGACCAGCTCCGCCATCGCCAGCAGGAGGCGCTGGCGTTGCGAATCCTCGACCGCCTCCTGCGGCAGCTTGTGACGTCCCCGCGGCAGGGGCTGGGCCCAGCCCTTGCGCCCGGCGCGGCGAACGAGGGGAACGGAGGCGGCGGTGGATCGCTCGGCGCCGTCGTCGGTGCCGGGGCTCGGGCGGCCGCGGCGGGTGCCGCGGCCGCCCGCTTGCGTGGGACTCATGTCGTCATTCCATAGCCCGTGCCGGGGGCGGCGCGACAACCGAATCGATCCGGCGGCCGATCGGTCGTCGCGCACGCGGTCCCACGCGGTCAGAGCATGGCCCGCTCCGCCTGGCGGCAGAGCGCCTTGAAGGCGTTCCACGGCTGGCGGCCGCGGGCGCGCTTCTTCTCGATGCGCGCGAGGACGCGGGTCACGCGCAGCGCCGGCTTCCCTGCGAGCTCGCCGTGGGTCGTGGCCGTGGTGAAGGTGCGGCGCGCCTGCGCGTACAGCTCGGCGAGCTGCTGCTGGTCGGCCGCGAGCGACGCCGGACAGAGCTTGCGGTCGCGGCGCGCGTTGCGGGCGCGGTCGGCGCCGGCGCACACGACGTCGCGGAAGAACACGTCGTGCCGGATCGGCTGGTACTTGCGGATGCCGCCCACCGGCGGCGCCACCGCCACCGGGATGATGCCGAGGTCGCTGAGGCAGGAGGCGTACAGCCGCCGCAGCGGCGAGTTGCCGATGTAGAGCGCGCCGTCCGGCCCCGTGCTCATCACCGCGACGGTCTCGTCGAAGCCCTGGGTGAACCAGCGCACCGATCCGTCGGCGCGATCGAGCAGCCCGAGCCCGGTGTTGGTGAAGAGCGTGGTGCTGAACTGGTAGCCCGCGCCGGCCTGGAAGGCGACGCCGTTCGCGCCGATGCCGGCGATGTTGGCGTTGCCCGAGATCAGGCCGGGCTGGAGGTCGAAGACGTCCAGGCCTGCGCTCCACGCGATGCGCGCCGTGGCGCCGTCGTCGATCACCTGGTGGATCGTGCTCGCGGTCGCCGCGTAGACCTCGCGGTTGTCGGCCGCGACGCCGATGGAGCCGCGGATCTGCTCGCCCAGCGGCAGCGACCACACCTGCTGGCAGTTCTGGTCGACGGCGAGCAGGTTGCCGACGTTGTCGCCGACGTACACCCGCGAGCCGTCGCGCGGCAGCGCCGGCGTCGAGGCCGTGCCGCCGGCGAACGAGGCGTGGCACACCTCGTCGACGGCGAAGGTCGGACCGACCGGCGTCAGCTCGAGCCGATAGAGGGCGCCCAGCGCCGAGACGCCGTCCGCGGTGCCGTCCTCGGCGTCGGGCGCGGTGGCACCCACCCAGAGCCGCCCGGTGGTGGGGTCGATCGAGAAGTAGTTCGCGACCTCGGAGCCGTTGCCGCCGAGCACGGCGATGATCTGCGCGAGCGTCACGCCGCCCGGATCCACGAACTGCTCGAAGAGCTGCTGCGCGCAGGCGGTGACCGCCGGCGGTGTGGTCGACGGCGGGCCGAGGGGCGCCGGCTCGCCCGGCAGCTGGAACGGCGCCGGCAGCACCGACAGCCCGGTGCGGCGATCGACGGCGTAGAGCCAGCCGTCACGGCTGAGCCCGACGATGGCGTCGGCCTGGGGATGGTAGTTGACGCCGAAGACGCCGGTGGCCGGACCGGGCAGACCCGTCGGGCGATCCCAGACGATGCCGCCGTCGGTCCGTACCGCCAGCACGCGGTCGTAGAGCCCGAGGTAAACGATCTGCTCGCCCGGACGGTCCGGATCGTCGAGGACGAGCGGGGTGCCGGTACCGACCGGGGTACCGGTGGTGTTCGGGATGGCCCAGCGGCGGGTGCCGGCGATCGGCTCGAGCGAGATCAGCACGACGTCCTCGTGCGGATTGAACGGCGCGAAGTAGAGGTTGCCGGCGTCGTCGAAGACCGGGCCGGTCGGGTTCCAGGTCTGCGGCTCGGCCACCCAGTCGGCCGCGAACATGGGGGCCATGGCGATCGACACCTCGTCGGTGTTCACCTCGTCGGCGTGCAGGCTCCGCCACGCCGCACGCGACGCCAGCGGCCCACCCGCCGGATCGGGCGTCCGGCAGCCCTTCGGCGCCCAGGTCGTGCGCCGCGGCGGCGGGAAGGTCTTCGCGATCGCCCCGCCGTCGCAGGCGGCGATGGTGCACTCGGCACCGTCGGCAGCGGCGGTGTTCCCGGCCGCATCCGACCCCTTCGCATACCCCGTGGCACCGGCACGTCCGGATGCCGCGACGACCATGCATGCGGCCAGGATCACGATCCCGGCAACTCTGCCGACGGCGACTCCCGTGGCTACGCGCCCTCTGCTGCCCATGTACGCCCCCTCGCCGCCGCGGAATCGAGGTCACCGCGAGCGGGGTTGAGTTAGCTCGTCTACTTGGAATCTTCCGAGACCGGCCGGTCGCCCGTCGAGGACGACGTGGCCGTCGCATTCGCAGCCCGACGGATTGGCCGGCCGGGACCGGTCGCGGCCCGCCCCCTGCCCCACGCCGACGGCGCCGGGGCCGGAGACGAGCCGCGCGCCCGCTCCGTCACTTACACTTGACCGTCTTGCCCCCGCCCGTGGCGATGCAGCTGGGCTTCGCCGGTGCGGTGTTGGGGAAGGTCGCCTCGCCGCACAGGCCGGTCTCCGCGACCGGTGGATCCAGCACGATGGTCGGCAGCAAGGGCAGCGCGGCGACGCCGTAGCTGCCGTTCTTCCCGAGGACCTTCACCTTGAGCGTCCCGGGCTTGGCCGGGAAGCGCTTGATCTGCACCGTGGTGATGCCGCCGATCGTCGGCACGATGGTGCCGGCGTTCTTGTACGTCCACGCCGTCGCGGCGCCGTTGACCTTCCAGCCGGCCTTCTCGGCGGCGACGTAGGCGCCGCCCGGGATGGTCACGTCGACCGGCAGCGCGCCGCTCGCGTCGGCGATCAGGAAGCGCACGCCGGCGGCGAGCGGATCGATGTCGGCGGCCCCGGGGACGGCGGCGAAGAAGCTCGTGAAGCTGAGCTTGTCGTCGCCGGCCGGCGCCAGGAGCTTATCGAGGACCAGCGCGGTCTTCGACGCCACCGCGGGACCGAGATTGGTGCACGGATCGCACGCATCGCCGTGCCCGTCGCCGTCGCCGTCCGCCTGCGTGGGGTTCGCGACGCCGGGGCAGTTGTCGAGCTCGTCGCACACCGTGTCGCCGTCCGTGTCCGGCAACCCCGTGTCGTCCGGACAGGCCACGGCCGACCCGCTGCACTGCTCGGCGACGTCGCATTCGCCCGCCGCCGGCCGGCACACCGTGCTCGCGGACGCGAAGGCGTCGGCGGGGCACGCCGCCGCGGCGCCGCTGCACTGCTCGGCGACGTCGCATTCGCCCGCCGCCGGCCGGCACTCCTCGCCCGCCAGGCGGTACGAGCAGGATGCCGTGCAGCAGGCGCTCGGGTCGCCGTTCAAGGCTCCCTCGTCACAGGCCTCGTCGCCGACGACGAGCCCGTCGCCGCAGGTGGGCTCGCAGGTCGACGGCTCGCCCGTACACTGGTACCCGGGCTCGACGACGCAGGTCGCGGAGCAGCCGTCGCCGGCGACGATGCCGCCGTCGTCGCATCCCTCGTCGCCGGCGACGACGCCGTCGCCGCACGTCATCACGGCCGGACAGGTGACGGCCGTGCGGAAATCGCGGATCTTGTCGCTCGGACCCGGGTTCGGACAGAGGAACGGATAGTAGCGCAGGTCCGCGTCGACGAAGACCTTCAGCCACACGATCATGTACATGCCCTGGGTGTCGTTCCCCTGGGTGGACTCCGAGTGCAGCGCGTTGCGCAGCTCGATGTACGCCTTCTCGGTGGAGCCCGGAATGGCGGTATAGAATGGGATCGCGTGCGTCGCGACGGGCGCGGTGGTGTCGCCGTCGGATCCGACGATGAGGGTTGGCGAGACGACGCCGTTCCAGTTGGTCCAGGTGGCGTTGAACGGCTGCGTCGCCACGACCGCCCGCAGCCACGGGGTGACGTTCGCGGCCTCGAGCGCACCGCCGCCGCCCATCGAGTGTCCGGCCGCCGCGAGGCGGCTCGGGTCGATCCGGCTGGCCACCGGGCTCGACGAGATCAGATAGGTGAGGGCAGCCAGGATCTGCTGTCCCCGCGAGGGCGCGTTGTCGAGCGGCGAGTTGGTGTTCATCAGCAGGACGACGAACCCGTGCGAGGCCAGACGCGGCCCGAGCCAGGCGTAGTTCGCGCTGCTGCCGAGGAAGCCGGGCGCGAAGGCGACGGCGCCGTAGGTCCCCTGGCTGGTGTCGGTCGGATAGTGGACGACCCCGCCGCCGAAGCCCGACACCGACGACGGCACGGACGCCGACGCGGTCGCGAACGGCCCGGTCCCGAGCAGCATCGCCGCCGTCGGATCCGGCCCCTTCGCATGCCCCGGGTCTGCGCCCGCCCGTCCGGGTGCCGCGACGATCATGCCTGCGGCCAGGATCACGGCTCCGGCGACCCTGCCGACGGCGACTCTCATGGATACGCGCCCCCTGCTGCTCATGAACGACCCCCCTTGCCGCCCCGGAATCCGGCGTCCCGCGAGCGGGTTTAAGTTAGCTCACCTATTTAATGCTTCCGAAACCCGCCCGTCGCCTGTCAAGGACGGGCTCGCGGTTGTCCTCGCAGGACGAAAAAATGGCCGGCCGGAACGAGGCACGCCGCGTCGTCGGGACGCACCTGCGGGGCAGCGTCGGTGCGCCCGCGCCGCGATGATGCTAGAGCCGCGGCGTGGCGCGTCTCGCGAACCCGGGTCTCGCGCTGCTGAGCGCGCTCGTCGCCCTGCTCGCCATCGAGGGAGCGCTGCGCCTCCTGCGGCCGTCGGCCCTGGCGCCCGAGATCCAGGCGCTCGTCTACGAACCCGACGACGACCTCGGCTACCGCTACCGCCCGAACGCCAGCGCCCGGGTCGCGCGCGGCTTCGAGATCGACACCGTCGTGCACGTCAACGGGCTCGGCTTCCACGACGTCGCGCGGTCGCTGCCGGCGACGGGCGGCCCGCGCGTGATCGCGCTCGGCGACGCGTTCACGTCGGCGAAGCACGTGCCGGTGGCGCAGGGCTGGACGCAGGCGCTGGAGGCGGCGCTGCGCGCGGCGGGACATGCCGGGGCCCAGGTGTGGAATCTCGGTCTCGACGGCACCGGGACCGACGTGCACGTCGCGCTCCTCGAGCGCTGGGTCGACCGCGTGCGCCCCGACCTCGTCGTCCTCGCCTTCTCCGCCGACGACGTGCAGGACATCGCCGAGCGGCGGACGTTCCGCGAGGACTACCGCGGCTACGTGCTGGCCTATCTCGATCCGGCGCAGCGCGACGCGCTGCGGGCGTTCGTCGACGCCAACGCCCCCGGCACCGCGAGCCGCCTCCTGTGGACGCACGTGTGGACGAGCCGCGCCTTCGCCCGGCTGTCCCCGGCCGCGGCGCTGCGGCGTACGAACTACGTGACGCCGACGCGCGTCGGCCTCCCCGCCGGCCTGGCCCGGCCCGACGCGCCGCCCCTCGAGGCGTTCGTCGGACGCCTGCACGCCATGGCCGCGCGGCATCGCTTCGCGCTGATCGTGGCGCCCGTGCCGCCGAAGCGCCATCCGCGCGGCAGCGCACGCCGGCTCGCGCGCGGCCTCGAGCCCGGCGTCCTGGCGACGCTCGACGTCGTCGACGTGCAGCCCGCGATGGCGGCGGACGTCGCCCAGCGCGGGACGTCGTGGGAGACGCTCTACTGGCGGCGCGACGATCACTTCGACGCCGACGGCTACGCGCTCTTCGGCCGCCTGCTCGCGCCGGAGATCGCGCGCCGCCTCCCAGCCCCCACGGCCGGTTGAGCCGCGTCACCCGCCGGACGGCGGCGCGCCGGCGAGCGCGCGCAGCGCCCGGTGCAGCCCGACGAGCGCCCGCGTATCGGCCGCGCAGTACGCGAGCAGATCGCGCCGCAGGCGCGCGGCGTCGCCGGCGCCGGCGCGCAGCGCGAGGAAGGCCTCGGACGCCGCGAGGCCGCCTTGCACGTCGCCGGCGTCGCCCCAGGCGACGTCCGGCGCCAGCACCGGCCCGGTGCGCTTCAGCGAGAACGACCCCGCGAACGCCGGATGATAGACGTGCGCGAGGACGATCTCGAGGAGGTCCACGAGCCGTGCGCGCAGCGCGGCCAGCGCCGCGGCGTCGGCCGGAAACGCTGCGCCGAGGCCGTCGAGCACGCGCGCCTCGTAGCCCGAGTACACGAGGATCGGCTCGTTGCCCGCCGTCGCGGCGAGCAGGCTGGCGACGAAGGCCGGGCGCGGATCGCCGGCGCCGTCCGCGAGGAAGGCCGCGTGCGCGAGCGCGCCGGCCGCATCCTCGCGGTGCAGCGACCACTGGAACGGCACGACGTCGTAGGGCCGCGTGCCCGGGAAGAGCGGCACGGCGGGCGAGATCGTCTCGAAGTCGAGGTAGCCGGCGGGCGGCGCGGCCGCGGCGAGGGCGGCCGCGAGCCCCGGCGAGGTCACCACCCGGCCCGTGCGCAGCGCCAGACGCGCACGCGCCTGCGGCCCGGTGAGCCACCAGTCGCCGGGGATGGCGCCGATGCGGGTGACGCCCGCGGCGTGCAGCGCGGCGTGCTGGTTCGCCGCCAGGCGCGGCAGGCGCATGATCCAGTCGTCGGGCATGGCCGCCGTGCAATGCGCCCAGAACGGACAGCGGTGCGGTCGCTGGCAGTGCGGCGAGGGGACGACGTCGGGCTGCACGCCCTGTCGCGTCGCGCGAATCGTGGCGAGCCGCGCCGGCACGGCGGCGGCGCGCGCACGCACGTCCTCGCCGACGTCGACCGCACGCAGGAGCCGGCCGACCGGCACCTCGTCGGCGTCGCGGATCTGCTCGCGGTCGAGGTGCAGGACCCACGCCGCCGCGACGTCGACGCCGGCGGCGTCCAGCACGTGGTGCTGGAGCGCCAGGTCGTCGAGGTGCTCGGCGCGCACCGCGGGCGCCGCCCGCACGGCCCAGAGGTCGACGCGACCGTCGGAGCGGCGGCTCAGCACATCGACGCGCACCCGCGCGCCGCCGGCCGAGACGACGCCGTCGACGATCGCCGGAACGGCCGCGGCGACCAGCAGCGCCCGCGTGCGCGCTTCGGGCTCGGCGTCGCCGACCGCGACCGCGCCGGGAAAGCGCTCGCGCGCGCGCCGGGCGATCGCCCCGCGGATCGCCCCGCCCCGCGCCGCCTCCGCGTCGGGCTGCTCCGCCGTCTCCGGTGCGTGCACATGGAGCCACACGCGCCGTGCGCACTGGAGCGCCGCCCGCCACTGCGACGCCGTCACCACCGTGGGCTCTCGGGACGCCACGCCGCTCGTGTGTAGCGCGCCCGCTTCCGGCGCGCACCCGCCGGAGACGTCGGCGCGCGGCGACCCCGCCGGATCGCCGCGCGCAGACAGGGGCCGCACAATCCGCGATCACCCCGGTGCGGTCGATGCTGCCGTCGTAGGTGAGCACGACGTCGACCGGTCCCGGGAACGGAGCCGTCAGCGCCTGCTTCTTCGACCCGACGGTGAAGCGCCACTGCCCCGGCGCGGTGGGCTTGGTCGTGAAGCTGCCCTTGGACGCTTTGTCCGGCGTCCGGCAGGAGCGCGAGGAAGCCGCCCTTCACCCGGAGCGAGCCGTTCGGGTTCGCCCCGCCGCCGGGTGGCCTTCAGCCGCAGGCGCGTCGGATTGAGGGGACCTTCCGACGGATCGCACACGTCGCCGCCGTCCTCCCCGTCGATGTTGCGCTGATCGGGGTTCGGGTCGAGCGGACAGTTGCCGTCGGGATCGCAGACGGTGTCGCCGTCGACGTCGCCTTACGCCGCCGGCGAGGCAGACGCCGCCCTGGCAGCTGTCGGGCAGCGAGCAGGCGCTGCCGCTCGTGCACACGGTGCCGTTCGGCTTCGGCACGGCGACGCAGGCTCCGGCCGGCTCGAGGCACGCACCGACGTTGCACTGGTCGCCCGCCTCCGTACAGTCGACCGGCGTGCCGGCCGTGCAGGTGCCGGCCTGACACGTCTCGCTGCCGGTGCAGATGAGACCGTCGTCGCACTCGGCGTCGGCCGAGCACGCGAGGCAGGGCGGGATGGCGCTGCGGAACGGGGTCGCGGCGACGGCGCCCACGGTCGGGTCGCAGCCGGCCGTGTTCGGGCCCGTCGCACAGCCCCACCAGTTGTCCGCGGCGTCGAGCATGCCCGACGTGATGGCGCTGCCGTCGATGCCCGTCGCGTTGCCCGCGATGGCGTCGTCACGCACCGTGCTCGCGGCCGCGTCGGCACTGACGCCGACGTCGTACGGCAGGTCGTCGTGGCCCGTGATGCGGTTGCAGGTCGCGACGTTGCCGGTGCTGTCGCCCGGCAGGCACAGCCCGAACGAGCCGCCCTGGAAGACGAGGCCGCTGACGGTCGCGCCGAACTCCGTCTGGAAGCCGGCGTCGCCCGCGGCGACGATCTCGTTGTCGCGCACCGTGACCAGGCTGTGGTTGCCCTGGAGGTATACCGTCGCGCTCTCGATCCCGGGCGAGAGGTCGTCGACGCCGTGGATCGTGAAGCCGCCGGCCGGCCCCCCGATCTCGACGCCGTTCATCCCGGGGGAGAGCCGGATCGTGCCCAGGTTCGCCGTGGGCGTCGCCGGCGGCGCGATGATCGTCGCGGCGCGTCCCGTCGTGGAGCGCAGGCTCACGCTGCGATCGATGGTGACGAACTCGGTGTACGTCCCCGGTCCGACGAGGACGACGTCGCCGCCGCCCACGCTCGCGAGCGCGATGCCCGCCCCGATCGACGCCGCGGGGACGCCGCACGAGCCGTGAATCCCGAGACTGGGGACGCAGATCACGGCGGCCGAGGCCGGCGACGCCGCCAGCACTCCGCCGAGCGCCAGCATCCCGACCCCAACCGATACGCATCAGCACACCGCATGCGAGACCCTCAACTAGAGATCTTGAGTTAAATAACTTAGACTCTAGCTGCACCCATGCAAATGCACCCCGCGTCAAAAGAGAAGATGAAATATACATGACGGTACCTCTTCGGCGCCCCCCTTTCGGCACGACCTTCGGGTCGTGCGCGCCGCACCGGGTGCAGCGCGCCGCGATTTGCTATGGAGCACCCATGACCACGACCCTGCACCCGGACGCGGGACGCCCCGCCCCGGTCGATGGACTCGTCGACGTCGCCGCGCTGATCGCCGCCTACTACCGCGAGCGTCCCGACCCGGCCGTGCCGGCCCAGCGCGTCGCGTTCGGCACCTCGGGTCATCGCGGCTCGTCCCTCCACGCGAGCTTCAACGAGGCGCACATCGTGGCGATCACGCACGCGATCTGCCTGTATCGGCGCGCCCAGGGCGTGAGCGGCCCGCTGTACCTCGGCTGGGATACGCATGCGCTCTCCGGCCCGGCCCGCCAGACGGCGCTCGAGGTGCTCGCCGGCCACGGGGTGGACGTCATGGTCGACGGCGACGACGGCCCCACACCGACGCCGGTCGGCTCGTGGGCGATCCTGGTCCACAACCGCGGCCGCGCCTCGGGGCTGGCCGACGGCATCCTGGTGACGCCGTCGCACAACCCGCCCGAATACGGCGGCTTCAAGTACAACCCGCCGCACGGCGGCCCGGCCGACTCCGAGGCGACGTCGTGGATCGAGCGCACCGCGAACGCACTGCTCGCGGAGGGCCTCGACGCCGTGCCGCGGGTCGCGTGGCCGGCGGCCGGTCGTGCCGCCACCGTGCACCCGTTCGACTACCTCGGCGGCTACACGCGCGATCTCGCGGCCGTCATCGACGTCGACGCCGTACGTGGCAGCCGGCTGCGCGTCGGCGTCGATCCGCTCGGCGGCGCCTCGGCGGCGTACTGGGGCCCGATCGCCGAGCGCCTCGGCATCCGGCTCGAGGTGACCAACCCGACGATCGATCCGACCTTCCGCTTCATGACCCTCGATTGGGACGGCGCCATCCGCATGGACCCGTCGTCACCGTACGCGATGGCGCGCCTGATCGAGCTGCGCGACCGCTACGACCTCGCCTTCGCCAACGACCCCGACGCCGACCGTCACGGTATCGTCACGCGCAGCGCCGGCCTCATGAACCCGAACCACTACCTCGCGGTGGCGATCGACTACCTGTACCGCCAGCGCCCGCGGTGGCGCGCCGACGCCGGCGTCGGCAAGACGGTGGTGTCGAGCAGCCTCATCGACCGCGTCGCGGCGCGCCTCGGCCGCCGCCTCCACGAGGTCCCCGTCGGTTTCAAGTTCTTCGTCGACGGGCTGCTCGACGGCAGCCTCGGCTTCGGCGGCGAGGAGAGCGCCGGCGCCTCGTTCCTGCGCCAGGACGGCACGGTGTGGACGACCGACAAGGACGGCCTGATCCTCGGCCTCCTCGCCGTCGAGATGACGGCCCGCACCGGCCGCGACCCGGGCGAGCTGTACGCGGCGATCACGGCGGAGCTCGGCGAGCCGGTCTACGAGCGCATCGACGCGGCCGCCAGCGCCGCGCAGCGCGCCGCCCTGAGCAAGCTGTCGGCCGATTCCCTCGCCTTGCAGGAGCTGGCCGGCCACCCGGTCACGGCGGTGCTCACGCACGCCCCCGGCGACGGCAAGGCGATCGGCGGCGTGAAGGTCGTCACCGACCAGGGCTGGTTCGCGGCCCGGCCGTCGGGAACCGAAGCGGTCTACAAGCTCTACGCCGAGAGCTTCGCCGGGCGCGACCACCTGCGCCGCATCCAGGCCGAGGCGCAGGCGGCGGTGGCGCGGGCGCTGGCAGCGGCGGGCGCGCAGTGAGCGGCGGGAGGCGGCGGGCGCGCGCCGCCTCCCGCGCCCCCTCAGCTCGCCGGCTTCACGAAGCGCAGCGTCATGCGGTCGCTCTCGCCGATCGCGACGTACTTGGCGCGGTCCTTGTCGCCGCCGCGCAGGACCGGCGGCAGCGACCACACGCCCTCGGGGTGATCGGTCGTGTCCTTCGGGTTGGCGTTGATCTCGGAGCGCGCGTCGAGCCGGAAGCCGGCCGCCTCGGCGGTGCGGATCACGAACTCCTCCGAGAGATAGCCGGTCTTGGCGGTCACCTTGGGGTCGGTCCCCGGCTTGGCGCGGTGCTGGACCACGCCGAAGACGCCGCCGGGCTTCAGCACGGCGAACGCCGCCGCATAGACGTCGGCGTCGACGCCGTCGTTCACCCAGCCGTGCGTGTTGCGGAACGTGAGCACGAGGTCGGCCGACCCGGGGGCTCCCAGGTCGCCGCCGGTGCCCTCGATCGAGGTGACGACCACCTCGCCGAACACCTCGGGCTGCGCCGCGAGGCGGTCGCGGAACTCCTTCGCGTAGCGCACGCGGTTGGGCATCGGGCTGTTCGGGTCCGTCGTCGCCGCGACCAGCTTGCCCTTGCCCCTAAGGACCGGCGCCAGCACCTCGGTGTACCAGCCGTTGCCCGGCCACAGCTCGACGACCGTCATGTTCTCGCGCAGGCCGAAGAACGTGAGCGTCTCGTAAGGATGGCGGGCGCCGTCGCGGGCGCGGTTCTCGGCCGAGCGCTGCGGTCCGGCGAGCGACGCCTGGAGCGCCGCGGCGGTGCCGTCGACCGGCGCGGCCGCCGTGGGCGCCGGCCGGGTCTTGCCGCACCCGAGGGCGGCGACGAGGACGAGGGAAAGGGCCAACGGGATCGATCGCATCCAGATGTGCTGCCCGCGGTCGCCCAGGCGCGCAATACGGTCCCGCCCTTGCCCGGTGCCGCAGTGCGGCGTAGTCGGGTCGGGCGAGGAGGTGAGACATGGGCGCTCCGGGAGGTGCGAGCTGGCTCGTGGAGCCGGTCGGGTCGACGGCCCAGTTCACGGGCGCCGACTTCAGCGAGGAGGATCTCCTCTACGCGCGTACCGCGGAGGACTTCGTGCGCGGCGAGGTGCTGCCGCTCCTCGACCGCATCGAGGCCAAGGAGGAGGGCCTCATGCCGGCGCTGCTGAAGCGCGCGGGCGAGCTCGGGCTCCTCATGGTCGACGTGCCCGAGGCGTACGGCGGGCTCGGGCTCGCGAAGACCACGTCCATGCTGGTCTCCGAGCGCAGCGCGCTCTGCGCCTCGTTCAGCGTCTCGTGGGGCGCCCACACCGGCATCGGCTCGCTACCGCTCGTCTACTACGGCAGCGACGAGCAGAAGCGCCGCTACCTGCCGAGAATGGCGACCGGCGAGTGGCTCGCCGCCTACGCGCTCACCGAGCCGCAGGCGGGTAGCGACGCGCTCGCCGCGCGCACCCGCGCGACGCTCGACGCCGACGGCACGACGTACCGCCTCACCGGCACCAAGCAGTTCATCACCAACGCCGGCTTCGCCGACATCTTCACCGTCTTCGCGAAGATCGACGGCGAGAAGTTCACCGCCTTCCTGGTCGAGCGCACGACGCCGGGGGTGAGCGTCGGCCCCGAGGAGCACAAGCTCGGCATCCGCGGCTCGTCGACGCGGCAGGTGATCCTGGAGGACGCGCCGGTGCCGGTGGCCAACGTGCTCGGCGACATCGGCAAGGGGCACAAGATCGCGTTCAACATCCTCAACATCGGCCGCTTCAAGCTCGGCGCCGGCTCGGTCGGCGCGGCCAAGGACTGCCTGTCGATCGCCCTCGCCTACGCGCGCGACCGCCATCAGCACGGCCGCGCCATCGCCAGCTTCGGCATGATCCAGCGCAAGCTCGCCGACATGGCGACGCGCATCTACGTCGCCGACAGCATGAGCTACCGGACCGCGGGGCTCATGGACGCGGCGTCGGCGGGCGTCGATCTCGCGGCGCCGGGCGCCTACCGCACGATCATCGACCAGTCGATCGAGGAGTACACGATCGAGGCGTCGGTGATGAAGGTCTTCGGCACCGAGACGCTCGACTTCGTCTCCGACGAGGCGCTGCAGATCCTCGGCGGCTACGGCTTCACCGCCGACTACCCCGTCGAGCGGCATTGGCGCGACGCGCGCATCAACCGCATCTTCGAGGGCACGAACGAGATCAATCGGCTCATCATCCCGGCGACGCTGGTGAAGAAGATCGGCCGCGGCGGCCTCCCCTACCTCGAGTTCCTCCAGCAGGTGGAGCGCGAGATCGGCGACCCCAACGCCTTCCCGGCGCCCGAGAGCGCCGGCGCGCTCGCCCGCGAGGTGCGTGCCGCCGAGGTCGCGAAGCGCATCATCGCCTACACGGCGAAGCTGCTGATCGAGCGCAGCCTCGATTCGCTGAAGGACAAGCAGCAGCACCTCGAGATCCTCGCCAACATGATCATCGACTGCTACGCCATGGACAGCGTCGTCGGCCGCTCGCTCGCGCTCCAGGAGATCGGCTCGCCGGACGACCGCGAGCTGCGCCGCATGATGACGAACGTCTTCGTCGCGTCGGCGAACGAGCGCGTCCTCGACGGCGCGCGCCGCATCCTCGTGAACGAGTTCGAGGGCGAGGAGCTGCGCCGCCACCTCGCGCTCCAGTCGATCGTCCCCCACATCCCGATCCGCACGATCGCGCAGAAGACGAGGATCAGCGAGGCACTGGTGGCCGGCGGCCTCGGACCGGTCTTCCTGCGCTGAGGTGTCGATGACCACGGTCCGGACCACGTCCCGCGACGCCCACGTCCACGGCCCCGACTGCGCGCACGAGCATCCGCCGCAGGAGCCCGTGCGGCGCGCCGAGCCCAAGGTGGGGCGCAACGATCCCTGCCCCTGCGGCAGCGGCCGCAAGCACAAGAAGTGTCACGGCGCCGCCGGCGCCGACCCGCCGCGATAGCGCGTGCCCGCCGACGTCTATACCCACGGACATCACGAGTCGGTGCTGCGCAGCCACGTCTGGCGCACCGCCGAGAACTCCGCGGCGTACCTCCTGCCGCACCTGCGCGCGGGCTTCGACCTGCTCGACGTGGGCTGCGGGCCGGGCACCATCACCGTCGACCTCGCCCGCCGCACGGCGCCCGGCCGCACCGTCGGCATCGACCGCGCCCCCGCCGTGGTCGCACAGGCGCGGGAGCACGCGACCAGCGCCGGCGTCGACGTCGTGCTGCGCGTCGGCGACGTCTACGCGCTGCCGTTCGCGGAGGCGTCGTTCGACGTGGTGCACGCCCACCAGGTGCTCCAGCACCTCACGGACCCGGTGGCGGCGCTGCGCGAGATGCGACGCGTGCTGCGGCCGTCCGGCGTCCTCGCCGCACGCGACAGCGACTACGCCCGCTTCTCGTGGGCCCCGGCCGACCCGCTTCTGGGGCGCTGGCTCGACGTCTACCGCCGGGTGGCCCGCCGCAACGGCGCCGAGCCCGACGCCGGCCCGCTGCTGAAGGCGTGGGCGCTCGCCGCCGGCTTCACGCGCGTGCGCGCCTCGAGCTCCACCTGGACCTACGCCGACGCGAAGTCGTGCGCCTGGTGGGGCGGGCTGTGGGCCGACCGCTGCGAGCTGTCCGCGTTCGCCGAGCAGGCCGTCGCGTACGGCCTCGCCAGCGAGGGCGAGCTGGCCGAGATCGCCGCCGCTTGGCGGCGCTGGGCGGCGCGACCCGACGCGTTCTTCGCCGTGCTGCACGGCGAGGTGGTCGCCTCCGGGTGAGGCCCCGCGCCGGGCTCAGCCCGCGCCGCCGCCCACCAGGTACCGCCCCAGATACGCCAGCAGCCCGTGGCCGTCGGCCGGCTGGCAGCGGAAGCCGACGTAGCCGTCGGGCCGCACGACGACGAGGGTCGCCACCGTCGCGTGCAGCCTGTCGTGGAGGCGGCCCTCGGTGTCGATCCACGTGCACACGCCCGGCGTCTCCAGCGTCGGCGCGCTGCCGGCGGGGAGGACGACGTGGGCGTCGAGCAGGTCCGGGAAGGCGCCGGCCGCGTCGGCAGCGATCGCCGCCAGGCGCGCGACGGCGTCGCGCGCGTGCGACGCGGGGATCAGGAGCAGCGCCTGCCGGCGCGCGCCGCGCAGCACCGTGAAGACCGAGGTCGCGTCGCCGTCGGGCGCCGTGAGCGGGGCGTCGCACAGGCGATCGCCGGCCGGCAGGCCGCCGCCGTGCGGCGGCCACTGCTCCCACGAGAGCGGACTCTGCCGATAGTTGATCGACAGCTCCCACCATTCGTTGCGCACCCGCTCCTGGACGGCGCCGAAGGCGCCGACGATCGGGGCGATGTGGTCCCGCAGCCAGCGTGCGATCGGGCTGCGCAGCGTGGCGATCGTCGTGAAGCGCTCGGCGTTGCGCAGGACCTGATCGCCGACGGCGCTGCGCTCGACGGAGTAGCTGCGGAGCAGCGGCTCGGTCTGGCCGCGGCCGCGCTGGATCAGGGCGAGCTTCCACGCGAGGTTGAACGCATCCTGCATGCCGGTGTTCATGCCCTGCCCGCCGGCCGGGCTGTGGATGTGCGCGGCGTCGCCGGCGAGCATCACGCGGCCGCGGCGATACTCGGCCACCTTGCGCTCGTTGATGCGGAAGTTCGTGAGCCAGATGGGATCGGACAACACCAGACCGCCGGGGCCGCGCGCATCGAGGACCGCCTGCGCATGGGCCAGCGTGACCTCCGCCTCCGGCTTCCCCGGCTGCGCGATGCCCTGATCGGCGATCAGGCGCACGCGGCGGCGATCGATCGGGAACACCGCGAGCACGCCCTCGTCGTTCCAGAAGATGCTGACCTCGTCGCGCGCGAGGTCGCCCGCGACGTGGACGTCGGCGAGCATCCAATCGCTCGGGTCCGGATGCCCGGCGAACTCCATGCCGAGCGTGTGCCGGACCGTGCTGTGGGCGCCGTCGCAGCCGACGAGCCACGGCACGACCAGCGTCTCGTCGCGGCCGTCGGGATGGCGGAGCGTCGCCTGCACGGCGTCGGCCGTCTCGACGAAGCCGGTCAGCTCGACGCCGCGCTCCACCGCCACGCCCGCGCCGGCGAGGTGCTCCGCCAGCAGCCGCTCGGTCTCGTTCTGCGGGATCATGAGCGGGAAGCCGAACGGGCTCTCCGTCCCGGTGAGATCCAGGTGCACGAGGCGCTTGCCGCCGGCGTACATGCTGCCGCCGCCGATCCTGAGCCCGGTCTGCAGGAACGCGTCGGCCAGCCCGAGGCCGTCGAGCAGCTCCATCGATCGCGTCCAGACGGCGAGTGCCTTCGACTTGTCGCTCGGCACCGGCGCCTTCTCGACGAGCCGACAGCGAACGCCGTGATGCGTGAGCGCGGCGGCGAGCGTCAGCCCGACGGGACCGGCGCCGACGACGAGCACATCGAGCGATGGTTCGACCATGGACGGCGCATAGCACAACGCGGCCGCGCAGGCCCGTCCGGGCGCACGGCGGCATGCTCAGCCGGTTCGTCGGACGCGACGCCGGGGTCGCACCGGCTCGTGGCGACGCCCGCCGTGGCCGGCGACCGCCGGGCGGCGGCGCGCCTATGGCCGGGTCCACGGCGCCGGCGACGCGGCGGTGCCATGGAGCGCCCGCACGCGTTCCCGCCGGTGCGCAGGCGCGCTACACACCGCAGCGCCCGCCCGCCGCCGCAGCGCTTCGGCCATCGCCCGCGACCGGACGCGCGCTTCCCGCTCGCATCCACGGGCATCGAGACGGTATGGAGCGCGCCATGCTTCGTCTCGTCCCGGCCGCCCTGCTCCTCGCGGCGCTGGCGGTCGCCCAGCCTGCGTCCGCCGCCTGCACCAGCAAGAAGTGCCCCGACCAGCTCGCCATCGACGACCTGCGGGCACGGATCAGCGCCCGCTGCGACTGCGCGGCCGCTGCATCGCGCCGCGCGTGGGTACGCTGCGTGAAGCAGGTGACGAACGGGGCCATCAAGTCGGGCGAGGTGCCGCGCGCGTGCGCGAAGGCCGCGCACCGCTGCGAAGCGGCGGCGACCTGCGGCCGCGGCGACGCGGTCGTCTGCTGCGAGGAGAAGCGCGGCGACGTGCGGGGCCGCATCGTCAAGAACGCCGGCCGCTGCCGCACGGGCACGGTGTGCACGGCGAATCCGACCACCGCCGACGCCTGCCGTCCCGACGCGGCCTGCGGGCCGCCGCCGCTCGACGATCCGGGCACGGCGGCGTGGGAGCCCGTGCCCACCGCTCGCGTCGCCGCCGAGTGCGGCCTCGACCCGGTCATCCTCGCCGAGGCGAACGGGGCGCTCGACCGCCCGTTCGCGGTGATCCGTCACGGCAAGCTCTGCCACGAGTACTACCCGCCGCCGCGCACCGTCGACGAGGTGAACGAGGCGTTCTCGACCACGAAGACGCTGGGCGCGCTCGTCACCGGCATCGCGGCCTGGGAGACGCGCAACCTGCCGCGGACTGGCCGCAAGACCGGCCCGATCTCGGACCTCGACCGCGTCGACCACTGGCTCGACGAGTTCACGTTCAACCCCGACGCACACCTCGCGCACGTGCTGGCGATGATCGGGCACAACGCGAACCTCGCCTACGGCCAGCGCACCTACCAGTACGACATCGTCGGCGGCGTGCAGATCAATCGCCTGAGCGACGTCGTGACCACCGCGCTCCAGCAGGATCCGGAGCGCCTCGGCACGAACCTCGAGGAGTTCACGCAGCGCTACCTCTATGCGCCGCTCGGCATGCACGCGTCGACCTGGACCAACGGCGACGCCAACAAGGTGTACGGCTTCACCTGGGAGACGACGGTGCGCGACATGGCGCGCGTCGGCCTCCTCATGCTGAACGGCGGGCTCTGGAACGGCGAGCGCATCCTGTCGTCGGAGTGGATCTACCGCATGACCCATCCCTCGTTCGAGGACACCAACTACGCCTACGGCTATCTCACCTGGCTCGCCATCGACTCCGAGGACGGCCTCTCGCAGTGCGCGCCGCCCGCGATCTACGGAACCTATCCGCACGGCCTCTCGGAGGCGCCCGACTGCGGCTTCGTGTCGGGACGCCCGTGCACGCAGCGGTACGACGCCGGCGTGTGGGCGGCGCTCGGGCTGTTCGGGCAGTTCATCATCGGCCACCGCGGGCTCGACCTCGTCCTGGTCGCGAAGGACATGGGGACGCAGGAGGACACCACCCGCCTCTGGCGCGCCGTCCGTCGCGCGCTGGTGCCGCTCGATCCGCGCTTCCAGGGCGATGAGGCGGCCTTCTGCACCGCCTACGACGCGGGCGAGTACGCCCCGGACCTGCGCTGAGCGCCGCCGTCAGGCGTCGAGCGTGATCTCGAGGATCACGCGGCGCTCGAGGCCGCCGACGAGGCGGCGGAGCAGCGTGCCGAGCCGCATCTGCCAGCCGTACTTGGCCTCGAGCGCGGCGTAGGCGCGCACCTCGCGCGCCGCATCGGCGACCAGCCGGCACGTGCCCGGGTACCACGGCCCGGAGACGGCGCCGAGCATCGAGCAGCGCGCCAGCGCGACGGCCGGGTTGCGGCGGATGCGCTTCACCTTGAACGACTCGCGCAGGGTGAACACGACGAGACGCCCATCCAGCGGCGCCGCCCAGACCGGCGTGTCGACGCCGCCGCCGTCGCGCTTCCAGCTACGCAGACTGACGTACGGGTCGGCGTCGAGGGGCGTCGGCATTGGCGTCCCTCCATGACAGCGCCCCGGCGCGGACGCCAGCGGAGCGCGGTCAGGGCTCCCCGGCGCGCCGGACGCGCCAGCGCAGCGCGACGGGATCGTCGGCCGGCGCGGCCTCGGGCTGACCGCCGTCCTCGCGGCGATCGATCCAGCGCGCGTGCGTCCAGTCGCCGAGCGCCGGCGTCGAGGCCGGATCGCGGCCGAGCGACAGCGAGAACAGCCGCACCGGCTGGCCGGGCAGCCGGACGACGAGCAGGCGCGAGCGCGTCTTCATCGCCAGCTCGACCCGTCCCACGACGACACGCTCGCCGCCGTCGTCGCGCACCTCGGTGAGCAGCGCGTCGGCCGCATTCTTGTCGGTGTTGATCTCGATGCGGACGGCGGCGCGGTCGTCGGGCACCATCGCGGCCGGCGCACGGACCTCGAACGCCAGCGTCGGCGGCAGCTCGTTCGTGTAGGTGTCGGAGAGCTGGAGCCGCAGCACGATCGCGCCGGCGACGGCCGCGACGATGCCGAGGAGCACCGCGCCGACGCGCGCGAGCGTCGCGCCCAGGGCCGCACGGCCACGGCCGACGCGCAGCACGCCCCACACCGCGAGCACCATCGCGACGAGACCGCCGAGCGGGCCCACGACGAAGGCCGCGAACATCCCGCGCGCGCCCTCGAAATCGCTCATGCCGGCGAGCCCGGCGAGCCAGACGCCGAGCGCCGCGGCGACGCCCCAGCCGACGACGGCGGCGACCAGCCCGGCGAGGGCGGCGAGCACCCAGCTCACGGCGCCATCGATGCGGCGGAGGCATGCATGCGCGAGGAGTAGCGGGGAGCCGCGCCGCGTCGCAAGGCGATAGCGGTTTCGCTGGCCCGCCGCGCGCGAACCGTGGCATGTCGCCCGTGGACGATGCGGCGGCTCGCCGGTCACGCGAAGCGTTCGAGGACGGCGCGGGGGCGGCGCGTGCGCGCCGTCGTCGCCGTCCTCCTCGCCGTCCTGCCGGCGGCCGCGCACGCCCACCCGCTGGCGCCGGCGCTGCTCGAGGTCGTGCAGCGGCCGAACGGCACCGCACGCGTCACCTGGCAGACGAGCCGTCTCCAGGTGCGCGGCGCGCGCGTGACGCCGTCGCTGCCGGCGGACTGCACGCCGCTCACGGCGCCGCGCGCCGCGCCAGCGCCAGCGCGCGCCGCACGCGCTGGAGCGTCGCCTGTCCGCCCGGCGGCCTCACGGGCGCGGAGCTCGCCGTCGCCGGGCTCGAGAGCGCGGGCCACGACGCCCTCGTGCGCGTGCGTCTCGCCGACGGCCGCCTCGTCCAACGACTACTCACCGCGGAGGAACCCCGCATGACGATTCCCGCCCGCCCGACGGCGCGCACCGTGCTCGGCGACTACGGCCGGCTCGGCGTCCGCCACATCCTGTCGGGCCCGGACCATCTGCTCTTCGTCTTCGGCCTCGTGCTGCTCGGCGGCACGCTACGCCGCGTGGCCGGCACGGTGACGGCGTTCACCCTCGGCCACAGCGTGACGCTGTCGCTGGCCGCGCTCGGGCTCGCCGACGTCCCCGCCGCGCCCGTCGAGGTGCTGATCGCGCTCAGCGTCTGGGTGCTGGCGCTCGAGGTCGCGCGGCCGCCCGCGCGGCGCGGGGCGATCGCACGCTGGCCGTGGATCGCCGCGGGCGGCTTCGGGCTGCTGCACGGGCTCGGCTTCGCCGCCGCCCTGCGCGAGGCGGGGCTGCCGTCGGGCGACGTGCCGCTGGCGCTCGTCGGCTTCAACGGCGGCGTCGAGCTGGGGCAGCTCGCGTTCGTGGTCGCGGTGCTCGCCGTCCTCGCCGCGGGGCGGCGCCTGCCCCTGCCCGCTCCCGGCTGGCTGCGCGCGGCGCCGGTCACCGCGATGGGCGCGCTCGCCACCTACTGGTGCCTCGAGCGCGTGGCGGTGCTGGTCGGATGAGGCGGCTCGCCGCCGCGCTCGTCGCCCTCGCCGTCGCGAGCCCGCTCGCGCACGCCGAGACGCCGCCCTGGTCGCGCACCGAGTCGCGTGCCGCCTGCGCCGCGCAGGCTCCGCTGCGCCGGCCGTTCTTCGGCGACCTCCACATCCACACCGCCGCGTCGGTCGACGCCTACATCTACGGCACGCGGCTCGACGCGCGGGCGGCGTACGCGTTCGCGCGCGGCGCCGAGGTGCCGGTGGCCGACGCGCAGGAGGAGCAGACGCGCACCGCCACCATCGACCGGCCGCTCGACTTCGCCGCGGTCACCGACCACGCCGAGTTCTTCGGCGAGGTGGCCGTCTGCCACGCGCCGGGCTCGCCGGCGGCGTCGCAGCTCCTGTGCACGAACCTCGAGCTGCACGAGCCCGACCAGGACGCCCGCTTCCTCACCCAGATCGGCTGGATGTTCCCGCTCGGCATCCCGCCGCCGGCGCCCGCGCTCGCGGTCTGCAACGTCCCCGGCGTCGACTGCGACGCAGCCGCCGTGTCGGTGTGGCAGCAGATGCAGGCCGCGGCCGAGGAGGCCTACGACCGCACCGACGCCTGCGCCTTCACGACCTTCGTCGGCTACGAGTACACGGCGGCGCCGATCGGACGGCACCTCCACCGCAACGTCGTCTTCCGCAACGCCCAGGTGCCGCCGGCGGCGGCGAGCTACATCGAGACCGCCACGGGCGGCATCCCGCAGGGCGTCTGGACGGCGATCGAGAACGAGTGCCTCGGCGCGGGCACGGGCTGCGACGCGGTCATCATCCCGCACAACCCGAATCTCAGCGACGGCGAGCAGTGGCTCGATCCCGTCGACGCCGCCGAGGCGCTGCGCCGCCAGCGCATCGAGCCGCTGGCGGAGATCCACCAGCAGAAGGGCAACTCCGAGTGCCGCTTCGACCGCCTCGCGGGCGCCGGCGCCGACACCGCCGACGAGCTGTGCACGTTCGAGGTCGAGCCGCGCGGCTCGCAGATCCCGAACCAGGGCGTCCCGCCGATCGCCGAGTACCCGCGCCGCAACATGATCCGCAACGCCCTGAAGGACGGCCTCGCGCTCGAGGACGCGCTCGGCGCGAACCCGTTCCGCCTGGGCTTCGTCGGCTCGACCGACACCCACAACGCCACCGGCGGCAACACCGCCGAGGACGGCTGGGAGGGCGGCGAGGCCGCCAACGACGCCTCGCCCGAGCTGAAGCTCTCCGACCAGCTGCGCACCAACCCCGGCGGCCTCACCGGCGTGTGGGCCGAGGAGAACTCGCGCGACGCGCTCTTCTCGGCGCTGAAGCGGCGCGAGACGTTCGCCACCAGCGGCGGGCGTCCCGTCGTGCGCTTCTTCGCCGGCAGCTACCCCGACGCCTCCTGCGACGACCCCGACCTCGTGCGCACCGGCTACGCCGCCGGCACGCCGATGGGCGGCGAGCTCGGCGCCGTGCGCGGCGCGCGCAGCCCGCACTTCCTCGCCTGGGCGGCGAAGGATCCCGCCGGCGTCGATCTCGAGCGCGTGCAGATCGTGAAGGGCTGGGTCGACGCCGCCGGCACGACGCACGAGCGCGTCTACGACGTCGCCGGCCCGGTCGGCGACGGCCCGGCCGTCGATCCCGCGACCTGTGCACCGGCCGGCGCCGGCGCCGCCGAGCTCTGCGCACGCTGGGAAGACCCCGAGTTCGACCCGCAGCAGCGCGCCTTCTACTACGCCCGCGTGCTCGAGCGGCCGAGCTGCCGCTGGAGCACGCGCCTGTGCCTCGAACGGGGCGTCGACCCGTTCGCGGCCGACTGCGCGGCGCAGGCAGCGGGCAAGGATCCGGCGTTCGCGTCGTGCTGCCTCGGCGAGGCGAACGACGCGTTCCTCTCGCCGCTCATCCGCGAGCGCGCCTGGACGTCGCCGATCTGGTACCAGCCCGACGGCGTCGGCCGCGTCCAGGGCACGCTGCGCTTCGGCAAGCGCACGGGGAAGGATCGGCTCGACCTGCGCCTGCACCTCGCCCGCGTGCCCGCGGCGCTCGATCCCGCCGGCGCGACACTCACCGTGACCCTCACCGACGACGACGAGATCTGGCGCGCGGAGCTGCCCGCCGGCACGCTGCGCGCCCGCGGGCGCGGCCGCTTCGTGCTGCGCGGCCGGGGGCCGGGCGGCCTCGTCGCCGCGACGCTGGCCCGCAAGCGCGACGGCAGCGCCGTGCTGCGCCTGCGCACGGGGCGTCTCGACCTGGCGCGCGCCGACCGCAGCGAGCATGCAGTGACCATCGCGCTCGCCGCCGGCGTCTGGCGCGCCGAGGTGCCGCGACGCTGGACCGCCGGCCGCCAGCGCCTCCGGACGGCGACGCCGTGAGACGTCTCGTCGGTTCGCCGGCGCTGCGCTTCCTCGTCCTGGGCGGCGCGCTGTGGCTCGCCCGCGACGTGGTGTTCCCCGCGCCGGCGCCGACGATCGTCTTCGACGCCGCCGAGGTCGCGCGCCTGCGTCGCGCCTGGACGGCCGCGCACGGCGCCGTGCCCGACGAGGACGCCATGCTCGACCAGGCGATCGACGACGAGGTGCTCTACCGCGAGGCGGTCGAGCGCGCGCTCGACCGCACGCAGCCGATCGTGCGCGACCGCCTCGCGCGCCTGGCCGCGTTCGTCGACGGCGGGCCGATCGAGGACGAGGACGCGCTCGCCGCCACCGCCCGCGCGCTCGACCTCGAGCGCCGCGACCTCGTCGTGCGGCGCCATCTGGTGCGCACCATGCGCCTCGCGCTGGGCCACCTCGGCGCCGCCGACGTGCCGGACGAGGCCGCGCTCGCCGCCTGGTACGCGGCGCACGCCGACGCCTTCCGCGAGCCGCCGCGCCTGCGCCTCACCCACGTCTACCTGCGCCGCGGCGAGGCGGCCGCCGCACCGGCGCTGCTCGAGCGCCTCGCGCCGCGACGCCGTGCCCCCGGCCGAGGCCGCGGCGCTGGGACGCCGCTCCCGCAGGGCGCGTCGCTCGGCCCGGGCTCGACGCCGACGCGCTCGCGCGCGTCCTCGGGCCGGCCTTCGCGCGCGACGCCGCGGCGCTGGCCGGTCGGGACCTGAGCGGACCCGTCGCGTCGCCTACGGCGTCCACCTGGTGTGGATCGCCGAGCGCCTCCCGGGCGGCTCCGCCGCCGCTCGACGCGGTCCGCGGCCGCGTCGCGCACGCGGTGCTCGCGGAACGCCGCGAGGCCCGCACGCGCGAGCGCCTCGCCGCGCTGCGGGCGCGCTACGCGGTACGCGTCGAGGCCGACGCCACGCCGGGATCGTAGCGCCGCGTCGCGCGCGCGGCCTCAGGGCGTGCCCTTGCCCTTGTAGAGGCCGGCGGCGTTCTTCTGCGTGGTCGCCGCCGTGAAGCGGGCGCCGAAGCAGGCGCCGCTCTCGCCCTGGAGCTGCACACGCAGCGGCAGCGCGAAGCCGGGCGCCGGCATGCCGTCGGGCCGCTGTGCCAGCGCCGAGCCCTTGCCCTTCAGCAGCACGGCGGCCTTCCCCGGCGCACCGGTCCTGAGCGCCAGGCTGACGAGGCCGTCGCCGATGCCCGTGCGGTTCTTGAACCGGAAGCCCCTCGAGCCGGTCGGCATCCAGCACGGGTCGGTGCCGCACGCACCGGGCGGCGCCGCCGCGGTGAAGAGCACCTTCGGCTTCGCGCCCGACTCGTCGTAGACGCACAGGGTGTAGCGCTCGTCGACGGTGGGCAGCCCGAGGTCGGCGAGCGCGACGCCGCCGCCGCCCTTCCACTTGAAGACGAGCGTCGGCGGGCGGCTCGAGATCACCGGCAGGCGGCGCGCGAGCAGCGATACCTTGTTGCTCGTCGGCGCCTCGCACACCGGGCGCGGCGCGGCGACGCAGCCGTCCTGCGGGTCGCAGCCACGGCACGCGCCGCACTCGAGCGGCGGGCCGCTGCACGTCCCGCCCGTACAGGTGTCGACCGTGGTGCAGGCGCTGCCGTCGTCGCACGACGTGCCGTCGGGCACGACGACGCAGCCGGCGACGGTGTCGCAGCTCTCGCAGGTCCCGCAGACCTCGGGGGCGCCGCCCCCGCAGGTGCCGGCGGTGCAGGTCTCGCCGACGTTGCAGGCGTCGCCGTCGTCGCAGCTCGTGCCGTCGGCGACCGGCACGCAGCCGACCTCGACGTCGCACGTCTCACACTGGCCGCACTCCTCGCCCGGACCGCCGACGCAGACGCCCGCGCTACAGGTGTCGTCGACCGTGCACGCGTTGCCGTCGTCGCAGCTGGTGCCGTCGGGGACGACGAAGCCGCCGCACGAAGAGCCGGTGCAGACGTCGTCGTCGGTGCAGGGGTTGCCGTCGTCACAGGCCGCACCGTCGGGAAGCGCGGCGCAGGGGTTCTGGCGCGTGCCCGTGAGCGTGGTCGGAAGGCCGTCGCAGGCGAACGGGTCGGCGAGCGCGAGCAAGCCGTTGCCGGTGTAGCTGGTGGCGTCCGCGACGCCCGCGAAGGGGATGCGCTGCTCGGGGCAGATCGGGTTGCCGAAGGGCATCGACGCGTCGAACGCGCCGCTCGCGGTGTCGATCGTGCCGACGTAGCGCAGGCCGCCGGCGCGCACGACGAGGATGCCGTCCCGCTGCTCGACGTCGTAGTCGAGCACGGCCGGCGGGTCGACGCCGGTGTCCTCGGACGAGGTCCAGACCCCGTTCATGTCGACGCACGCCGGCACCGGCGCGCCGCCGCCGCAGAGGCCGGCCTGGCAGGTGGTGCCGGTCGTGCAGTCGCGACGGTCGTCACAGGCGGCGCCGTCGCCGAGCGGCGTGCAGACCGACGGCGCACCGGTGCACGTCCAGCACGGCTCGACGCGGCAGGTGGCGTCGCAGCCGTCGCCCGGCGCCGCGTTCTCGTCGTCACACTCGCAGCGCGCGAGCGTCAGGCGGGAGGCTTCGGTGTGGTCGGGATGCGAGCACGCGACCGTGAGCTGGCCGTCGATCAGCGTCTCGCCGGGCAGCACGAGGCCGTCCCATCGGACGAGGCACGGGTGCCCGCCGGCGTCGAGCGTGAACGCCCCGGCGACGCTGCCCGTGAACGTCGCCGGCTCGCCGGCGACGTCGATGGTCAGCGTGACGTGGCCGCCGCCCGCGTCGACGATCACGTGCTGCTCGAGCGCCGGCGCCTGCAGGCGGCGCCAGGTCCCGTCGACCGCAGCATTCGCGGTGGTGGCGAGAAGGCCTGCCACGAGGACGAGCAGGCTCCGTGCGATCGTTCCGAGCTGCGCGCGCACCCCCCGAATCATGGGCGGGGTGGATACGATCCGGGCGTCGCGGAAGTCAAAGAAAAAAGTGCCGAAACGCCATCATAGGACGCTTCACCGGTCGCCGGACCGCAAGCTCGACCGCGGAAGCCTGGTCAGATGCTCAGGGACGGGAAGCTCGCTGCGGCCCCCCGTTCCCCACCAGCTCGCGGTGAGCAGATGCGGGCCCGGGGTGCTGCGCACCCACATCTCCTCGAAGGTGCGCTTGTACGCGGTGCGGGCGATGAGCCAGCGCCCGTCCGCCCCCTTCGCGTAGTCGTCGGTGTAGAAGGCGGCGCCGCGCAGCGCGAAGTCGCGGGTGGCGTCGATGACGACGTCCTCGAGCGCCCACACGCCGGTGGCCGTCGCCGGGCCCGTGAGGTCGATCTCGGGATGGTGGACGCGGTGGCTCGAAAGGAAGCTCTCCGCGCCCATCGCCTGGCGGAAGAACTCGAGGATCGCGGCGCGGCCCTCGAAGGCGTACTTGCCGCCGCTGTACGAGGCGATCGCGTCGTCGGTGAGGCAGTCGGCCATCTCGTCCCAGAGCTTCTGGTCGAGGCAGCGCATGTAGCGGTACTTGAGGCGCTTGATCAGCTCGATCTCGACGAGGTCGGCGGGCGTCATGGGGCGGGGGTAGCGGGCGCGCCGGCCGGCGGTCAAGGCGCGCCTTGCAAGCAGGGTGCAGAAAGGGCGACGCCGGCGAGACGGAAGTCGCGGCGCATCGGGGCGCGGCGCTGGCGCGATTTCTGCTGCGGGCAGCGCCATGCCACGCGCGATGCCGGCGGCGCCGGCGACGGCTCCGACCCCGGCTCGCGTCTCCACCCGCGACGACCTGCGCGCTCGCCTCGTACGGGCGCGGGCGAACGAGCGCGTGCCGCCGGAGCGCTACGGCTTCGATCTCGCCGCCGCCACGCGCCTCTACCGCGTCACGACGTTCCTCCACCGGCGCTGGTTCCGCACCGTCTGCCACGGCATCGAGCAGCTACCGCGCGGGCGCGTCATGCTGGTCGCCAACCACGCCTCGCACGCGCTGGCGTGGGACGGCGCGAACATCCTCTCCGCCTGCCTTCTCGACGCCGAGCCGCCGCGGCTCGTGCACGCGATGGCGGACCATCGCCTGATGCAGCTGCCGATCCTCGGCAGCTCGGCGCGGCGCATCGGCGCGGTCGACGGCAACCGCGCCACCTGCATCCGCCTCCTGCGCGACGGCGGCGCCGTGCTGGTGTTCCCCGAGGGCGCGCGTGCCCACGACCGTCGCTTCCGCGACCGCTACCGGCTGGCGCCGTTCGGCTCGGGCTTCCTGCGCGTCGCGATGCTGGCGCGCGCGCCGATCGTGCCCGTCGCCGTGGTGGGCGGCGAGGAGGAGGCGCCGCTGCTCGCCAACCCGGGCTGGCTGAAGCGCCTGGTCGGTACGCACGCGGCGCCGATCACGCCGACGCTCGTCCTGCCCCTGCCCGTGCGCTACCGCCTGCACTTCGGCGCGCCGATCCGCCTGCACGGGCCCTGCAACACCTCCACGGTCGCCGCCGGCGTCCGCCGCGTGCGCGAGGCGCTGTGCGCGCTGCTCGCACGCGGTCTCGCCGCACGCCGCCGCGTCTTCTGGTGACGTGCGGGGCGGGCGGTCAGGCGACCGGCGGCCGCAGCGGCGTGCGCAGCGACAGGGCCGCGAGCGGGAAGATCAGCACCGACAGGATGCCGGCGCCGACCAGCGCCGCGGCGTTCTCCGGCAGCATGCGACCCGTCGCCTTGCCGAGCTCGGCGATGACGACGATGAGCGGCAGGCTGGTCGCCGAGAAGAGCGCCAGCACGAGGCGCTCGCGCGCGCCGAGCTCGCGGCGGTAGAGCAGCGCCGGCAGGCCGCGCACGACGAGCAGCAGCGCCAGGAACAGCGGCACGCGCACGAGGCTCTCGGAGCTGGCGAAGAGCGCGCGCAGGTCGACCTGGGTGCCGCTCACGACGAAGAAGATCGGGATCAGGAAGCCGAACCCGAGCGCGTCGAGCTTCTGCCGGAACGGGCCGGCGCCGGGCCCGCGCGCGAGCAGGCCGACGACGCTGCCCGCCGCGAACGCGCCGAGCAGGATGTCGAGCCCGAGCAGGTCGGCGAGCACCACGAGGCCGCCGAGAAGGAACATCGACAGGCGGATCGGCAGCTGGCTCGTGCTCTGGAGCGTGCGCGCGAAGAGCCCGACCTTGAGCGGCGGCCCGAGCCGCAGCGCGACGGCGGCGCACGCGAGCGCGATGAACACGAACGTGGCCATCAGCCCCGAGCGCACGGCCACCCCGTCGTCGCCGGTGATGACGAGCGAGAAGAGCAGGATCGGGCCGAACTCGCCGAGCGCGCCCGCGCCGAGGACGAAGCGCCCGAACGGGGTGCCGAGCTCGCCCGCGTCGCGCAGGATCGGCAGCAGCGTGCCGATCGCCGTGGTGCCGAGCGCGATCGCCACCAGCACCTGGTCCGAGACGACGCCCGCGAGCCGCAGCGCGTGCGTCAGCCCGAGCGCGAGCGCCAGCGACGCCGCCCAGCCGGCGAGCCCGAGCTGGAGCGGCCGCCCGCGCAGCTCGTGGAAGTCGAGGTCCATGCCCGCGAGGAAGAACAGGAACGAGAGCCCGAGCGCCGCGAGCGCACGCAGGATGCCCTCGTTGGCGACGAGGTCGAGCACCTGCGGGCCGACGACGATGCCGAAGACGAGCTCGAGCACGACGAGCGGCAGGCGGAGCCGGATCGGCAGCTCGTTGAAGAGCGGCGCGACGGCGGCCACGAGCAGCACCACCAAGAGGGCGTGCGGATGCGTCTCGGCCACGCTCAGAAGGGGTCGTAGGTCGTGGGCGGCGGCGCGTGCGGCTGCGGCGCCGTCGACGGCGTGACGGTCGGGGTGGGTGGCGCCGGGGCGGGCGGCGCGTCCGCACGGCGTCCGCGCCGGGCGCGGCGTCGGCCGCCGGTGCAGGTGCGGCCGGGGCCGTGGGTACGTGCCGTGGGCGGCGCTGGCGCGGCCCGGCGGCGCCGCGCCCGCGGCCGGCAGGCGCCAGACGAGCTGCCTGCCGTCGACCCAGCCGTCGAGCCCGTCGCGATCGGCGACGACGTGCGCGTAGCCGTGCCGCAGCTCGGTGCGGAGGACGCGTGCGTGCAGCGGCAGCCGCCCGACCACCGGCGACGTGCCCGCCGGATCGGCGTAGACGGCGAGGCCGTCGACCGCCGCGTAGTAGACCTGCCCGTCGGCCGGGTTCGCGTCGCCGCCGAGCCAGCCGGGTAGCCGCGTGCTCGCGCAGCCCGCGAGCACGAGCGCCGCCGCCATCGTTCCCACGCCGAGGCGTATCCACCGCATTGCCGGGCGCGAGTCTGCTCCGCCGCCGTGTCCGTGTCGAACCGCGCGCAGGAGGGATTGCGCCCGCGCCGCCGCCGGTGCTCTACCGAGAGCCATGGTCGTCGTCCATCACCTGAACGAGTCCCGCTCACAGCGCATCCTCTGGCTCCTCGAGGAGCTGGGTGTGCCGTACGAGGTGCGACGCTACCAGCGCGACGCGACCACGAGCCTCGCGCCGCCCGAGCTGAAGGCCGTGCATCCGCTCGGCAAGTCGCCCGTGGTCAGCGACGGCGAGCGGACGATCGCCGAATCGGGCGCCATCGTCGACTACCTGATCCGCCGCTACGGGGAGGGGCGCCTGCAGCCCGACCCGGCGTCGCCGGACTACGATCGCTACGTCGAGTGGCTCCACTACGCCGAGGGCTCGGCGATGCTGCCGCTCATGCTCCAGCTCTACACCATGCGGCTCGGCGACGGCGGCGCGCCGCTGAAGCCGCGCATCGACGCCGAGATCGCGAACCACCTCGGCTACGTCGACGCCGCCCTCGCCGGGCGCCGGTTCCTGGTCGGCGACGAGCTCACCGGCGCCGACGTCCAGATGACCTTCGTCGGCGAGGTGGCGCGCATGTTCGGGCAGCTGGCCAGCTGGCCGAACCTCGCCGCGTACGTCGAACGCATGCACGCGCGGCCCGCGTTCCGGCGCGCCGTCGAGCGCGGAGGCGGCTACATGCTCGGCGGCTGAGCGCCCGCCGACGCGGCGTGGCGTGAAATGGTAAGACCCCGGCCGCGCCGGTCCGCTAGCTTCGCCGCATGCTCGATCCCTTGCGTCGGATACGGCCCCTCGTTGCGGTGCTCGCGGCCTCCTGGCTGCTCGGCGGCTGCGTCATGCAGTCGACCTACAACTCGATGCTCGCACAGCAGCAGTCGCTGGAGGCGGCGTTGCAGTCGGAGATCTCGGCCCAGCAGGTCGAGATCGAGCAGCTGAAGAACGGCATCCGCGTGCGCATGGCCGACGCGCTGCTCTACGGCGAGGGCCAGGTCGCCCTCAGCGAGAAGGGCATCAGGGCCCTCGATGCCGTGGCGCCGCAGTTCGCGGGCGAGACCTACGAGATCGACGTCGTCGGCAACACCGACGATCTGCCGATCGCCGCCGCGTTCGCCGGCCGCTTCCCGAGCAACTGGGAGCTCGCCGGTGAGCGTGCCTCGATCGTCGTCCGCCACCTCCAGGCGCAGGGCGTGGACCCCGGCCGCATGCGCGCGATCTCCGCCGGCCAATACCATCCGGTCGCGCCGAACGACTCGGCCGCCGGGCGCGCCCAGAACCGCCGCACCGAGATCCTGCTCCGTCCGCGCTGAGCGGACGCACACGTCGCGGCCGGCACCCCCGCGGCGTGCGCCGGCCGTGCGGCCGACCTCAGGTCGGACGCCGGCCGGTGAGCCGGAGCGCCAGCAGCCCCGCCAGCACGAGGGCGTAGGCGACGGGCTCCGTCAGGTCGACCTTCACCCGCCACACGAAGTGCAGCACCGCGAGGCCGGTGGCGAGGTAGGCGAGACGGTGCAGCAGCTTCCAGCGCGCGAAGCCGAGCCGCCGTACGGCGCCGGCCGTCGAGGTCGCCGCGAGCGGGACGAGGAGCAGGAACGCCGCCGCGCCGACATGGATGAAGCGACGCTTGGTGACGTCGGCCCACAGCGCCGCGCCGTCGAAGCCCTGGTCGAGGGCCACGTAGGTGGCGACGTGCAGCGCGGCGTAGGCGAACCCGAGCAGCCCGAGCATGCGCCGCAGGCGCAGCGGCCAGGTCCAGCCGAGGAGCGTCTTCGCCGGCGTGCACGCGAGCGCGGCGACGAGGAAGATCAGCGCCAGGAGCCCGAGCTGGTTCAGCGCCTCGGCGATGGGGTTGGCGCCGAGCGTGCCGTGCAGCGCACGCCGGCACAGCACCGCCAGCGGCACGAGCGCGCCGAGGAGGACGCCCGGCGCGAGCCAGCGCAGCGGGCGGGCGCGCGCCATCAGAAGTCCCTGCGCAGGTCCATGCCGGCGTAGAGGCCGGCGACCTGGTCGGCATAGCCGTTGAAGGGCAGCGTCGGCCGCCGCCACAGCTCGCCGATGCGGCGCTCCGTCGCCTGGCTCCAGCGCGGGTGGTCCACGGCCGGGTTCACGTTGGCGTAGAAGCCGTACTCGTTCGGCGCGACGCGGTTCCACGTGGTCTCGGGCGGCGTCGCCACGAGGCGGATGGCGACGATCGACTTGATGCCCTTGAAGCCGTACTTCCACGGCACCACGAGCCGCAGTGGCGCGCCGTTCTGGTTCGGCAGCACCTTGCCGTACAGCCCGGCGGCGAGAAGGCTCAGCGGGTGCATGGCCTCGTCGAGGCGCAGCCCTTCGACGTAGGGCCAGGGTAGGACGGTCGTGCGCTGCTCGGGCATCTGCTCCGGATCGAGCAGCGTGGTGAAGGCGACGTACCGCGCCCGCGATGTCGGCTCGACGCGGCGGAGGAGATCGCCGAGCGGGAAGCCGAGCCACGGGATCACCATCGACCAGGCCTCGACGCAGCGCATGCGGTAGATGCGCTCCTCGAGCGGAAACCAGCGCAGCAGGGTGTCGACGTCGACGGTCTGCGGCTTCGCGACCTCGCCCTCGATGCGCACCGTCCACGGACGCGCGCGCAGGCTGCCGGCGTTCGCCGCCGGGTCGCCCTTGCCGAGGCCGAACTCGTAGAAGTTGTTGTAGGTGGTGACGTCGGCGTAGGGCGTCGGCGCCTCGCCGCCGGCGGCGTCGACGCGGCTCGCGATCGGCAGATCGAGGGCCGCCGGCGCGGGCGTCGCGTCCTCGCGCCGGTCGGCGCGCGTGCCCTGCGTCAGCCACAGGAGCCCGCCGCCGACGGCGGCACCGGTGCCGACCAGGCGGACGGCGTCGCGCAGGAACTCGCGGCGGCGGAGGTAGAGCGACTCGGGAGTGACGTCGTCGGGCCTGGGCATGGGGGAGACGCCGGCCATTGGATGCCGGCGCCGGACCTCACGCTACGGACGCAGGGGCGTCACTTGCACTTCACCGTCTTGCCGTCGGTCCGGCAGCCCTGCAGGGGCGCGTCGAACGACGCCGTGCCGCACTGGCCCGTCGCCCCGGTGGGCGGGTCGAGGATCACGACGCCGGTGAGCGGCAGGTTCGCGGTGTTCACCGCGTATGCGCCGTTCTTGCCGGTCACCTTGATCTGCACGAGGCCGGGCGTCTTCTTCGAGAGATCCTTGATCGACAGCACCGTGATGCCGCCGACCGGCGGCACCTTCGCGGTGTACTTCCAGGCGAGGCCGTTCTTCGCGGCCTTCCAGCCCACCTTCGTCACGGGATCGTACGCGCCGCCCGGGATGGTGGCGTCGAGGGCGCGCACCCCGGTCGAGTCGGCGATCACGACGACCGCCCCCGAGGTCGCCGGATCGAGCGCCGGCGTGAAGGGATGCGGCACCACGACGTCGCCCTTGAAGATGAGCCCGTCGTCCGCCGCCGGCGTATCGAGCTTCTTCAGGACGAGGTTCGCCCTGGCCAGCGCGGAGCCGGTCTCGCAGCTCGTCCGACAGGGCGGCAGCAACCCCGGCGGCGGCAGCTCCTTGATCTCGACCGGGGGCGGGTTCGGCAGCAGGATCACGTCGACCGTCATCACGAACGGCCCGCGCGGCGGCTGCACGCCCTCGCACAGGCTCACGACCTTCCCGAGGCTCTCGTTGTTCGCGAACGTGGTGTTCGTGTGGCCCCAGATGAAGCGATAGGGATTCGGGCTGCCGGTGATGTTCGCGACGTTGTCCGCGATGACCGTGCCGGCGACCGGCTGCCCCAGGTGGAGCGTGCGGTGCTGGGTGCCGACCACGATCGCCTCGTCGATGGGATCGCTGCTGGTGAAGGTGTTGCCGGTGATCTCGGTGCCGTCGTCCTCGACACGGATGCCGAAGGTCACGTCCTCGAACCGGTTGTTCCGGATGACGTTGTCGTCGGCATAGTCGAGCGCGTAGCCGGGGGCGTACTGCGGATCGCTGCACTCCATCGGGAAGATGTTCTCGCTCATGCGCGAGCCGACCCAGATGCCGTTGTCCTCGCCGACGAAGGTGTTGTTCTCGATGACGTTGCCGTCGGCGCCGTAGCGGCGGTGGTACCAGCGCTGCGGCCGCGAGCTCCAGTACTCGCCGCAGTTCTTGTAGAGGTAGATGCCGCCCGCGGTGTTCGTCTGGAAGACGTTGTTGCGCACGACGTTGAAGCGCGAGCCGTCGATCGACAGCCCCTCGCGCCCGGTGCCCCAGTACCAGAAGTCGATCCCGGCGAGGGTGCGGACGCCGCCCGCCGGGCCGTTCTCGCCGTAGCCGTTGTCGATGATGAGGTTGTTCTCGACGACGCCGTTCTTCGAGCCCGCCTCGAGGTAGATGCCGCTGCTGCTGGCGCCCTCGACGCGGAGGTTCCGCAGCGTGACGCCCTCGACGTAGCCGTTCACGAAGATGCCGACGCCGCGCGAGTTCTTGCTCGTCCCGTCCTCGATGGTGATGTTCGAGAAGCCGTTCTCGTACTCGACGCCCGCGGCGAGCTCGCGGAAGCCTTCGCGCTCGATGTGATAGTTGTTGAGGAAGCCCTCGACGTGACAGTTGCGCACGGTGATGTCGGTGAGCGGCGTGTCGACCGGCGCGTGGATGTAGACCCCGTAGCGCCGGTCCGGCGCCGCGATGTGCGCGCCCTGGCAGTCGAGCGTGACGTTGGACGCCACGATCTCGACGCCGCGGGTCCAGGTGCACGACGGGTCGAGGTGCGACGTCGCCGTCAGCGTGACGACCTGATTGGCGCGATCGCAGGTGACGAGCTGTGAGCCGGGATCGACGGCGGCAGCGGGCCGCGGCGCGAGCGCCGCGAGCGCGGCGGTGCACGAGAGAAGAGCCAGGGTCGAAGGTCGTCGCATCGGGTCGGGTCTCCACGATCGCCGGGCCGCGTCGGGCCGCCACGCCGCCCGTTTTGCGACGCGGCGACGATCGTCCATGGGTCATGGCGCTACCGTCGCGGGCCGGGCCGGTCAAGAAGATTCCTCCGTAACGGCGCGCCGATCCGACGTCGTTTCGCGGCCTTGGCCGGGAATCGCGACCGACGTGGCGAGCGCCGCCCCGCCGCCCCCGTGCGGACCTGTGAGCCCCCCCATCCGGCGCTTCAAATCCCGGGAGGGGACGTGGTAGCGGGTCGCCCGGAGCGCGCCGATGTCCCGCGATCGCCCCGAACGCACGAGCCTCCTCAGCCGGGGGCTGCTGGTCCGCCGCACCCGGCTCGTGCTCGTGATGTCGATCGCGGGGGCGAGCACGTTCTCCGCGCTCGATCTGCTGGCGTGGCGGGCGGCGCTGCTGCCGACGTTCCTCTTCAAGCTGTTCGGCATCTCCTGTGCCGTCCTCGCCTTCGTGCTGATGGGGCGTCCGTGGGCACGGCGGCGCGCCTGGGGGCTCTCGATCCTCGTCGTCACCGTCGGCTATCTGCTGACCGGCACCGACCGCGTCGTCAGCCACGGCGGCGACTACCAGACGACGACCCTGCTGTTCGTCGGCGCCGCACTGACGACGGGCGCGATCGTTCCGTGGGGCGTGGCCGCGCAGGCGGTCACCGTCTCGGTCGCGGCGGCCGTCCTCGGCACCGCGGTGCTGCTGCACGACGGCACGCTCGCCTCGGTGAGCCGCGATCCGGCGGCCGCAGTCGTCATCGCGTTCCTGCTCTCGCTCGCGGCGGCCAACGAGGTGACGCGCTACCGCGTGCAGCTGCGCCGCGAGCTGCTCGAGCGGCGGCGGGCCGAGGCCACCGTGCGCCGGCTCGCAGCGCGCCTCGAGCAACGCGTCGCCGAGCGCACGCGCGCGCTCGAGGAGGCGCACGCGGCCCTGCACCATCACCAGGCCGAGCTGGCGCACGCGCTGCGCCTGCACACCGTGGGGGAGATGGCCGCGGCGCTGGCCCACGAGATCAACCAACCGCTCTGCGTCATCACCAACTATGCCCAGGGCGGCCTCCAGCGCCTGCGCGCGGGTCCCGTCGACCCGCACGTGCTGCGCACCGCCTTCGAGGAGATCGCGCGCGAGGGGCTCCGCGCCGGCGACGTCATCCGCGGCCTGCGCAACCTCGTGCAACGCGAGACCGCCGTGAGCGACGGCGTCGACGTCAACGCGCTCGCCGCCGACGCCCTACGCCTCATCGGGCCGCAGGCACGCGTGCACGGCGTCGTCGTGCGGCTCGAGCGCGCGGCCGTGCTGCCGCCGATCCAGGCCGACGCGACGCAGATCGAGCAGGTGATGCTGAACCTCGTGCTGAACGGCATGCAGGCCGCCGCGACGAGCGGCGGCCTGCGCGAGGTGGTCGTCGCCACGGCCGCGCGCGACGGCGGCGTCGAGGTCACGGTGCGCGACACCGGCCACGGCTTCGGCGCGGACGTCGAGCAGCGCATCTTCACGCCGTTCTTCACCACGAAGCCGCAGGGCCTGGGCCTCGGCCTCGCCATCAGCCGCTCGATCGTGGAGTGCCACGGCGGGCAGCTGTCGGCCACCGCACGACCCGGTGCGGGCGCGACGTTCCGCTTCTCGCTGCCCGCGCACGACCTCGGCCCGTCGGCCGCGGGCGGCGGCAAGGCGATCGCCATCTAGTGTCCGCCGCTACCGGCCGCAGAACACGTCGAGCGGCCGGCGCTCGTCGGGCGCCAGGGTCACGTCGAGCGTCGTAGGCCCGTCGGCCGAGCCGATGCGGCAGCCGCGCCGCCCGCGCGTCGCCGTGATGCGCTGCGTGCCCGAGGCGACCTCGAGCTCGAACGCGCCGCGCGGCTTCTTCCGCCGCGTCGTCACGGTCGCCGTCCCGACCGTGACGGTGACCTTCGGCAGCGCCTTGCCCGTCTTGCCGTTCGGCCGCAGCTTGCGCGCCCGCCCGCTCACGACGGCGACGCCGGTGCCGCCCCCGTCCCCACCGCCCCCGGCGGCGCGCCGGCAGTTGGCGCTCCACGCGGTCTTCAGCACCTCAAGCACGGGCGACGGCTCGTGCATGTTGAACGGGTCGATGAAGCCCGCCGGCTGCCAGACCCACACCGCCCAGCTGCCGAGCAGGTCCTGGACGGCGATGCGATCGGCGAGGTACTGCGCCGCGTTCGGGGCGTTGCGGTGCACGCCGAACTCGGTGAGCGCCACCGGCACGCCGTGCGTGTCGACGTACGTCTGGAGCGTCTGGAGATAGGTGCCGAGGAAGGCGGCGCCGACGAGCGTCGCCGCCCCGTCCACGTCGTACGTGCCCGGGTAGGTGGCGCCGCCGACCTGCTGGTGGGTGTAGTCGAACGGCGTGTAGTCGTGGGCCGTGTAGACGACGTGCGCGTCGGCCTGCGGGCGGACGTACGGCAGCCAGGTGACGTTCCCGTAGCCCTCCGGCTCGAGCAGGATCGGCGTCTCCGGATCGACCTGGCGGATGGCGGCGATGGCCGCGGTGTAGAGGCCGTTCACGTCCTCGAGCGTGTTGCCGTACTGGGCGTAGAACTGCGGCGGGTCGACGTAGCCGCGGCGCGCGTAGGCGTTGGGCTCGACCATGATGGAGTAGCCGATGACGGTCGGGTTCGCCCCGTAGCGCTCGGCGGTGTGGCGCAGCATGTCGACCCACGCGGCCTGCGCCGCCGGATCCGTCCAGATGCTCTCCTTCACGCCGGCCTCGCGGTTGCTGATCGCGTTCTCGTTGCGGCCGGGCCCGGAGCGGAAGGCGATGACGGCATAGAGGTTGGCCGCGCCTGCCATCGCGACGACGCGGTCGAGGTTCGCCTGGGCGGCGGCGTCGAGCGCGTACGGCGGCGCCTCGGCGAACAGACCGGCGTGCGAGAGCTGCACGTAGTTGGCGCCGGCGGCGGCCAGGTCGTCGAAGTCGGACTGGGCGAAGTCGCCGTCGCCGATGCCGTTGGTGGCGCCGCCCGGGTTGCGACCCTGGAAGACGTTGGCGCCGCGCAGGATGCCGGCGGACCAGAGCGCGTAGGCGTCGGCCGGGCAGTCGGCCGCGGCGGCGACGGAGGCCAGGGCGACGAAACCGGCGACGAGACCAGCGACGAGGGCGGACGGCATGCGCGGACGCTATCGCAATTCCCCGCCCGGGTGCAGCCCAAAGCCGCCGCCGCGGGCGCGACCAGGCCCGGTCCGCGAGGGGCGCGGCGGCGGCACCTCGTGCACCGCTCGAGCCGGGCACCGTCCCGGCGTCGGCCGCGAAGCGCGAGCGCGCGCCGCACCGACGCGCTCGTCGCGGCGGGCGGCAGCGGCTATGGAGCGGGACGGCGCCGCCGATGCTGCCCGTTCCCGTAGACCTCCCTGCCCTGCTCGCCCGCCTGCGCGCGGCGGAGCGCGGCGAGCAGGAGCGCCTGGCCGGGCTCGAAGCCCGGCTGCGCGCCTTCGAGGACGTCGAGCGGCCGGCGTACGCGCGCTGGCTGCGGCTCGAGCTCGGCCCGACCCTGAGCGCGCTCGACGCGCGCCGCGACGAGCTGCGCGCCCGGCAGGCCACCGCGTTCCGCGTGCAGACGCTCATCGAGCGCGACGGCTTCGCACCGCGCGAGGCCCTGCACGCGATCCTCCATCCCGAATCGGCGCCGCCGCGGCGCGACCGCATGGACCCCGACGTCGTCGACGCGCGCCACGCGAAGACCCTGCGCAAGCCGGGCCGAGCGCCACGCCGCGGCGGCGGGCCGCGGACGCACCGGCGCGCCGCGGCACCGGACGCGCGCGCCCGGTGACGCTGTTCCGCGCCATCGCGCGTCGGCTGCATCCCGACTCGCCGCACGCGCTGCGCGGCCCCGACCCCACCCGCCTGAAGGCGCTGTGGAGCGAGGCGCAGACGGCGTACGCCGCGGGCGACGCCGACCGACTGCTCGCGCTCGCCACCTGGCTCGACGCCGCGGGCGACGGCGGCACGCCGCCCGTCCTCCCCACGTCGCTCGGCGAGCGGTACGCGCGTCTGCGCGGCCTGGCGCGCGCCGCCGACGGCGTCGCGCGCCGCCTCGCCGCGCTCGAGGCCGATCCGGCCTGGGACTTCACCCGGCGCAGGGCGCGCGAGCGCATGCGGCTCCGCGCCGACGCCGCCCGCGGGCTCGACGCCGAGCTGCGCCGCCTCGAGGCGGCGATCGCCGAGGTCGGCGCGATGCTCGACGCGATCGGCCCGGCGCGCGCACCACGCCGCGCGCGCCGGCGCTGATGGATGTCCGCCAGCGATTGACGCCGCGGCGGCACATCGACTACCCGACGCGAGGTGAGCCGGCTCCGACTGCCCCCGCTAGGCTGCGTCGCCCCGCCCCCGCTTCCCCCGCCGCCGACTCCGACCCAGGCCGTCCGCATCCTGCTCACGCGGCGTCAGTTCCTGGGCGCTGCGGGCGCGGCGCTGGTGGTGGCGGCCTCGCCGTGGACGCGGGTGGAGCAGGCCTGGGCCGCCCGGCGCGGCCGCTTCTTCACCAAGGCCGAGCGACGCACCCTCGACGCGCTCGTCGACACCATCCTGCCGCCCGACGCCGATCCCGGCGCCGGCGCGCTCGGCGTCGTGCGCTACCTCGACCGCTACCTGACGGCGCTCGACTTCCGCACCCCGCTCCTCTACGCCGGCGGCCCCTTCAGCGGCCGCCGTCCCTTCATCGACTACGCCACCGGCCGGCCCGCGAAGAAGCGGCCGAAGAACGCGTTCGCGACGTTCGTGCCGCCCACCCGCCTCCAGGCGCTGCACTGGCGCTGGGAGCTGCTCGGCAGCGCCGGCCTCGATGCGGACGAGCGCGCCCTCGTGGCCCCGCTCGACGCCCAGCGCGGCGGCCCGCTGCGCGGCCTGCGCGACGTCTACCGCGACGGCCTGGCGCAGCTCGACGCGCTGGCGCGCATCGAGGCCGGCACCGCGTTCGCGAAGCTCGACGCCGAGACGCAGGCGGCGATCCGCGACCTCGCGCGCACCCGCTTCCCCGTCGACGCGCGCCGCGGCCGCGGTTTCGTCGACCTCGTCGTGCAGCACACGATCGAGGGCTGCTTCGCGGCGCCGGAGTACGGCGGCAACCGCAAGACGCGCGGCTGGGCGCTGCTCGGCGTCGAGGGCGACAGCCAGCCGCTGGGATACGCGCTCTACTCGCGGGCGACGGACGCGTACGCCGAGCGCCCGGAGCAGCCGCTCACGACGCCGAACCCCGACGAGATCGCGGCGCCGAAGCCGATCTCCGCCGAGGCGGAGTCGATCCAGACGTTCATCGCCGCGACCGGCGATGCGCTCGAGCGGGCCTGCTCGTGAAGCGACGCCGGCGCCGCGACGACGACGTGCTCGGCAACCGCGGCCTCGCGGCGTTCGACGTCTGCATCGTCGGCAGCGGCGCCGGCGGCGGCACCGCCGCGGGCGTGCTGGCGGCGGCGGGGAAGACGGTGCTCGTCCTCGAAGCCGGGCCGAACCCCTTCCCCGGGCTCGACCAGCCGGGCCCGCTCGCCCCGACGCTGCACTCCAACGACGAGCTCAAGTACCAGGTGCGCAACTTCATCACGCCGTCGCCCGGGCTCGAGCCGCGCACCTTCCGCCGCAGCGACGGCGACACCGCCGCCATCCACGACGACGTCAACGTGCTGCCGAAGTGCGTCGGCGGCGCCTGGTCGCACGCCGACATGAAGACGCCGCGCTTCACCGGCGTCGACTTCGAGATGGTGAGCGCGATGCAGCGCGCGAAGGACGCCCACCCGAGCCTCGAGGTGCCGGGCTTCTTCGCCGACGCGGGCAGCGCGAGCTGGGTCGACTGGCCGCTGCGCTACGACGACCTGGAGCCGTTCTACGACGCGGCCGAGCGCCTGCTCGGCGTCTCCGGCGACGACTCGAACCCGTTCGCGCCGCCGCGCCGGACGCCCTGGCCGATGCCGCCGGGGCTCGACATGTACCTGGCGCACGTCCTGCGCGAGGGCTGCAGCCGGACGACGTTCCTCGGCGGGCCGCTCTCGCCGCACCGCTACCCCGCCGCGATCAACACGCGCTTCTATCCCGAGGCGCCCGACCTGCAGCGGCCGCCCTGCAACCAGTGCGGCCCGTGCAGCGGCTTCGGCTGCCCGATCCACGCCAAGGGCTCGAGCGCGGTCACCGGCCTGCGCCGGGCGCTCCTCTCCGGCAACTGCCAGCTGCGCGTGAACTGCCAGGCGACGCGCCTCGCGAACGACGGCGGTCGCGTGACCGGCGTCGTCTACGTCGACGCGACCGGCGCCGTGCAGACGGCCACCGCGTCGGCCTACGTGCTCGCCGCCTCGGCGATCGAGTCCGCGCGCCTGTGCCTGCTCTCCCCGACGCCGGCCGGCGGCGCGCTCGGCAACGGCAGCGGGCATCTCGGGCAGAACCTCATGTTCCACTACCAGACGAACGTGAACGGCTTCCTGCCCCGCCGCGTGCACGGCAACCGCGGCATGGCCGTCACCAGCGGCCTCTCGGACTTCCGCGGCGTGGAGCCCGGCGGCGCCGAGGTCCGCGTCGTGCAGACCGACGCGGGCGCGCGTGCCCATCTCGGCGGCGTCGTCGAGTTCTCCGCCCCGCAGGGGCTCACGATCACCGAGGACGGCTTCGTCTACGCCTTCGATCTGCGCCGGCCGCTCGGCCAGCCGCTGAAGGACGCCATCCGCGACCAGCCCATCGGCCAGCACCTCTTCGGCCTCCTCATGCAGGGCGAGGACGCGCCCCGGCGCGAGAACGCCGTCACGCTCGACCCGAGCGTGCGCGACGTCTTCGGCCTGCCGGTCCCGCGCGTCACCTACGAGAACCACGCCTTCGAGCGCGAGGCGCGCAAGTTCTACCTGCCGACGATGCGCGAGATCGTCCGCAACAGCGGCACCGATCGCGTCTTCGCCGCGCCCTGCGACGCCGTCTTCGGCCCGCCGACCTCGCGCCACGTCCTCGGCACCCTGCGCATGGGCACCGACCCGGCGGCGTCGGTCACCCGTCCCGACGGCCGCTTCCACGAGGTCGACAACCTCTGGTGCGTCGACGGCGCCATCTTCCCCACCGGCGGCGGCTGGAACCCGACGCTGACGATCGTGGCGATGGCCCTCCGGATCGCGCACGGCATGGCCGGCACGACGCCGTAGCGCGCTACGACGTGGCGCGCGGCCGCGGCGCCAGCGCCGCGGCCTGCCGCTCGCTGAGCCAGGCCTGGGTCGCGGGCGGGTAGAACGCGAGCGTCACGAGGTCGTGCACGAGCTGGCCCGTCGGCGTCAGCGCGAGCGTATCGCCCTCGTCGGCGACGAGGTCGGCCGCGCGCAGGCGGTCGAGCACCGGGCCGAACTCGGCCTCGATCGGCGTGCCGAAGGTCGCCTGCCAGGCGCCGCGGTCGAGCGGGCGGCCGTCGCCGAGCGACTGCCCCAGGAAGCGGATGCGGCGGTCCTGATCGGCGAGCGCGAAGGTCTCGGCGACCGGGCTCTCGCCCGCCTCGACGCGCGCGCGCCAGGCGTCGAGGTCGGCGTGGTTGCGGTAGACCGTGGCCGCGAGACGCGAGCGGGCGCTCGGCCCGGCGCCGAACTGGTCGCCCGTACTGCCGGTGTCGTCGATCGCGTCGGGCCCCGGCGCCTGGCCGCCGTCGGGGCGCACGAACGTGTGCCAGCGCGTCTGCACGAAGCCCAGCGCGTCGGCGGTGCGCTTCACGTGCGCGCGCCAATGGAGCTTGCGCGGGAGATCGAGCCGCTCGGCGGGCGCGAGCGCGCGCGCCACCGGCGTGCGCTCGTTGACGCGCAGGCTGTAGGTCGTCACCGCGTCGACGCCGGTGGCGACGACGTCGGCGAACGCGCGCGCGAAGGTCGCCTCGGTCTGTCCCGGCAGCCCGTAGATGAGGTCGACGTTCACGACGAAGCCGCTCGCCACCAGCATGCGCAGCACGTCGAGCGCGTGCGCCGGCGCGTGCCGGCGGTGGACGCGGTCGAGCTCGCCCGCGTCGAGCGACTGCACGCCGACGCTGACACGGCCCACGCCGTGCGCCCGCAACACGTCCACGTGCGCGGGCGTCACCGATTCGGGCGAGCTCTCGACGCACCAGCGCGCGCGCGGCTCGCGCACCGTGCGGTCCAGCACCGCCCCGAGCAGGCGGTCGAGCAGGTGCGGCGGCAGCGCCGTCGGCGTGCCGCCGCCGAGATAGAGATGGCGTAGCCCCGTGCCCGGTGGAATCCAGGCGAGCTCGCGCACGGCGGCGTCCACGTAGCGCGCCTTCGCGGCCTCGTCGTCGCCGATGCGCTTGGCATAGAAGCAGAAGGTGCAGGCGTAGTTGCAGAACGGCACGTGTACGTACACCGCGAGCGGGCCGTCCCCGCGCCGCGTGCGCGCGGCGCCGGCCGCGGCGCGGAAGACCGGCGCCGCCATCGGATAGATATGCGGCGGCGCGTAGGGCACGTGCAGGGCCCCGGCGAGGGCGTCGGCGATGCGGTCGATGGCGGCGGGGTCGAACGTCATGCGCGTCCTCCGTCGGCGCACAGGGCGGCGATGTCGCGGGCGATCGCCCCCACGGCGTTCGGCCCGAGAGCGGCGAAGAACGCGTGCTGGCGGGCGGCGAGCGCGGCCAGGTCGCCCTCGCACATGGCGCGAAGCGCTGCGCGGAGACCGCGGCGCGTCTCCGCGTCGTGCAGCCGTGGGCGGACGAGCGCCCGCACCCGCTCGGTGCGACCCGCCTCGGGCATCCCGACGACGATGCTCTCCGGCGGCAGGCGGTCGGCCCAGTGGAAGGCGTGCGGCGCCAGGCCCTGCGCGCGCAGCGCCTCCAGGATGAGCCACTGGCTGTAGCCGAGCGGCGGGAGAAAGCCGGTCGGCACGCCGAGCTGGAAGCACTCGAGCGCCGTGGTGAGCCCGGGCGCCGCCAGGACGAACGCGGCCGACGCGAGCAGGCGCGCCGCCGCGGCCGGCGCCAGCGACGTGAACGTGATCCCGCGCCCGGCGTGGCGCGCGGCGAGCCGCGCCCGGCAGGGCTCGCTCGCCATGCAGACCGCGCGGCCCGCGAAGCTCGCGACCAGGCCGGCGTCGACGACGGCCTCGACGAGGAGATCGAGCCAGGCGCCGTCGGCGGCGGCGTCCCCGAACGGCGACGCCGTGCCGCCGAGCGCGATCACGAGTCCCGCGCCGTGTACCCGCGGGGCCGCCGTCGGCGGCACGACGGGGCCGATCACGGTCGCGAGCCCGGCGGCGCGTCCGCGGACGCCGACGAAGTCCTGGGCCCAGTAGCGCGTCGCGGCGCGGAACGCGGGCGGCACGTGGTCGCGCATCCAGAGGAGGCTGTCGACGACGAAGGTCGGGCGTCCGCGCCGCTGGGCGACGGCGAGATGCTCGCGCTCCATCAGCGAGAGGAGACCGGCGCTCGCGTCGATCGCGGCGCGGACCGCCGGCGCGTCGCCGGGCCCGGTGAGCACGTCGTCGAAGACGGTGCTGCGGCGCGCGGCTTCGAGGGCGCTGCCCTCGCCGAGGAAGACGGGACGCAGCCCGTGCCCCCGCAGCGCGCCGGCGAGCGTGGCGAGCTTGGTCGCCGGTCCGTAACCGATGGGCGCCGCGCAGCAGACGAGCGTCGGCGCCACGCGCGCCTCAGGCCGCCGCGGCGCCGCGCCGGGCGCGCTCGAGGAAGGTGAGATCCTTGAAGCCGGCGTCGGGACGGCGCGCGAGGTAGCCGCGGGCGAGCATGACGTCGAGCACGGCGTCCATGGCCGCGCTGCGCCCGAGCGCATGGACGTCGGGGGCGTTGTGCGCGAGCGCGCCGGACACGTGCCGCGCCTCCACGCCAATGTGGCGCGCGCCGATCGCGGCGGCGCGCTCGGGATCGTCGCCGACGACGCGCGCGCCGGCGACGAACGCGCGCACCATGCGCTCGACCACGTCGGGCCGCTCGGCGATCAGCGCCGCCGACGTCGTGAGCGAGCAGCCCGGCACGCCGGGCCAGACGTCGCGGGTCCGGCGCACGACGTCGCCGAGCCCGAGGTGGTGGAGCATGGTGGCCCAGGGCTCGACCATCGACGCCGCGTCGACGCCGCCGCCGACGAAGGCGAGGATCGCCGCGTCGCCCGACGGTAGGCGCAGCGTCTCGGCCTCGCCCCAGCCGAGGCTCTGCACCAGACCGACGGCGGTGAGATCCTTCATGCCGCCTTCCTGCGGCAGCGCCACGCGGGCGACGTCGGTAGGCGCGCAGCCGCGGCGCACCACGAGCGCCGCTTCCTCGCAGCCGGAGCCGCAGATCAGGACCAGCGGCTCGCCACGCGCCCCGGCCGCCGCGACACGCGTCCACGGGATCACCGCGAAGTCGACCTGCCCGCGCAGCATGCGCTCGGGCACCGCCCACGCGGTGGGCGCGTAGTCGAGCGCGACCTCGAGCCCGTGCGCGCGGAACAGACCGAGATCGGCGGCGACGTATGCAGGCAGCTGGCAGACCCCGCGCAGGAGCGCCAGGGTCACGCGATCCACGAACGCTCCACGGCCACGCGCGCGGTTCTAGCGGCGCGCGCCGACCGCGGTCAAGAAAACCGTCCTCGCCGGGCGTCGAGTTGACTCCGCCCCCCGCGCGCTCCTATGCCGCTCGGCGATGATCGTGCGGCGACCGCGCGGGGAGCCGGCGGGAACGCGCGCCCGGCTCGCCACCCGCGTCGACGGCGAGTCCGGCGCCTCCGCCCCGGGCACGCCGTCGATCGGGGTCCCGCGCGCGTGAACGCCTGGATCGCGTCGCTCCTCGCGGAGCCGTCGTTGCTGCGCATGGGCCATCTCCAGCGCGCCGCCGACGCCAACCTCGGCCTCGGCTGGATCTACTACGCACTCGGCCGCGCGCTGCGCCCGACCACCGCGGTCGTCGTCGGCTCGTGGCGCGGCTTCGTGCCGCTGATCCTCGGCAAGGCGCTCGCCGACAACGTCGAGAGCGGCACGGTGTGGTTCGTCGACCCGTCGCTCGCGGACGACTTCTGGACCGACCCCGGCGACGTCGACCGCCATTTCCGCCGCTTCGGCGTCGACAACGTGCGCCATCTGCGCATGACCACGCAGGAGTTCGTGACCAGCGACGCCTATGCGGCGCTGCCCCCGCCGGGGCTCGTCTTCATCGACGGCCTCCACACCGCCGAGCAGGCCGCCTTCGACTGGGAGGCGTTCGCACCGCGCCTCGCGCCCGGTGCGGTCGTCTGCTTCCACGACAGCCGGAGCGAGAAGACGTCGCCCATGTACGGTCCGGATCGCGCCTATCGCTGCAGCGTGGGCACGTTCCTCGCGACCCTGCGGGCGCGCCCCGACCTCCAGGTGTTCGACCTGCCCCTCGGTCCGGGCCTCACCCTCGTCCGCCGCCACCCATGAGCCGCCTCGCCGACTGGCTGTACCTCTTCCGCCGCGGCCGCAACCTCCCCGCACGCATCGGCGACCAGGTGCGCACGCTGCACGGCATCGCCGAGCAGATGACCACGCTGCGCACGCGCATCGACCGGGTCGAGCAGGAGGTGCGCGACGTCGGCGCGGGCGTCGCGCGCACGATCCACGGCATCGATCTCGCGAACTTCGAGAAGGCGTCGGCGGCGCAGCTGGCGGAGGTCGCCGCGGGCACCACGGCGCTGGCGCAGGCGCTCGGCGCCCTGCGGACGGAGCTGGCGCAGGCGCGCATCCAGCTCGGCGCCGAGCTGGATGCCACCGCCGCCGCCCTGCGCGACGAAGCGCGCGAGCAGGCGCTCGTCCTCGAGGGCGAGATCCGCGCGCCCGCCCGGCGGGCGGCCGAAGCGGCGCTGCTGGCGACGCTCCCGCCCGTCGAGGCCCGCGTCCCCGGCGTCAGCGTCCTGGTGCCGTGCTGGCAGCACGCGCCCCTGCTGCCCGCCGCGGTCGCGAGCGCCCGGGCCGCGCTCGACCGTCTCCCCGTTCCGGGCGAGATCGTGATCTCCGACGACGCCTCGCGCGACGCGAGCCGCGCGCGCGCCCGCGCGCTCGCCGCGGAGGACGCGCGCGTCCGCGTGCTCGAGAGCGACGTCAACCTCGGGCTGGCACGCGCCCGCAACGTCCAGCTCGCGCAGGCCCGCTTCCGTCACGCGCTCCTGCTCGACGCCGACAACACCCTCGAGCCCGACGGCGTGGCGACGCTGTACGCGTCGGCGGTGGCGACGGGCGCCGTGCTGACCTACGGGCCGAGCACCGTCGCCGACGAGCACGGCCGTCCGCGCACGGTCTACGGCGGCGAGCCGGCGGCGCCCGCGCTCCTGTGGGCGAACTGGATCGACACCATGTCGATCGTCGACGTCGACGCCCTCCTCGCGCTCGGCGGGCTCGACGCGGAGGCGCACGGGCTGCAGGACTGGGAGCTGGCGCTGCGCCTCGTGGCCCTGCGACGCCCGATCGCGTTCGTGCCGACGGTGGTCGGGCACTACCGGGCGTCGCCGCTCTCGATGATCGCCGACGCGCCGGGCACGCGGCGGCACCGGCGCCTCCAGCGCCTGTACGGCATCGACGGCCCGCTGCCCGATGCCGCGCTCAGCGCCGCCGTCCATCATCCCGCGCTCGGCTGGCTGTCGGCGGCGCCGGGCTGGAACGGCGCGCCGGCGCCCGCGCCGCCGGCGCCCGCCGCGGTCACCGTGCGGCGCCCGCGGCTCCTCGTGGTGGCGTCGGGCGGCGTGCGCAACCACGGCGACGACGCCATCCTGCGTGCGACGCTGGAGCGCCTCGCGCGCCTGCGCCCCGGCTGCGTCCCGGTGGTGGTCACCGACGGCGACGCCGTACCGGCCCTCGGGCGGCTCGGCGTGTGGGCGGGCACGACGGCGGAGCTGTGCTACGGGCTCGACCCGGAGGCGATCCGCGCCGGCGCACCCGCCGACGTCGCGGCGACGCTGATCGCCCGCACCGGCGCCGTGGGTCGCCCGATCGACCCGGCGCTCGCCGACCTGCGCGGGTTCGACGCCGTGCTGCTCGCCGGCGGCGGCAACCTCGCCGCGCCGTGGCTCTATCTCGTCGCCTGGCGGGCGGCGATCGCCGCCGCCGCACGCGGCAGCGGCGTGCCGGTCGTCGTCAGCGGCCAGGGGCTGGGCCCGCTCTCGGAGGAGATGCTGCCCCTGCTCGCGGTCGTGACCGCGAGCGCCGCCGCCTTCGGCGTGCGTGATCCGGGCTCCGCGGCGCTGCTCGCCGCGCACGGGCTCGGCGGCGACCACGTCACGGTCGCGGGCGACGACGCGCTCGGGCTGCAGGTCGACGTCGCCGGCGCGCGCGCGCCTGCGCGCCGGCGAGACTCGCCGGCGACCGCCCCCTCGTCGGCTTCCAGGCCCGCGTCGCCGACTACGTCGGCTGCGGCGGCGACGTGCTCACGCGGCTGGCGGCCGCCGTCGACGGCCTCGCCGCGGCGCGCGGCGCGACGGTGGTGGGCATCCCGATGAACGCGCAGGCGCCGCAGACGGAAGCCGAGCTCCAGCTCGCCCTGCGCGACGCGGTGCCGCACCGCCGCGCCCGTTGGGCGCTCGCCGCCGTCGACGACGACGCCGTCGCCGCCGCCGCGACCATCAAGGCGTGCACGGCCGTGGTCACGTGCAGCTTCCACACCGCGCTGTTCGCGCTCGAGGGCGGCGTCCCCGCGGCGCTCGTCGCCGGCACCGAGTACTACGTCCGCAAGGCGCAGGCCCTGTACGACGCGTTCGGCCTGCCGGCGCCGATCGCGGTCGCCCCCGGCGCCGACGCCGCCACCCTCGGCGCGACGCTCGACGGGCTCGGACGCGCGCCGTGGACGCGCCCGTTCGGGGCGGCGTCGGTGGAGTCCTGGCTCGACGGCGCGCTGCCCACCGCGGACTACTGATCGCCACGCGAGACGGTGTCGATCGCGGCCTGGATCCAGGACGCGAAGAGCGCCACGTTGGTGTCCCAGCTGAGCTTCCCCGGGCAGTCCGGGAAGCCGCCCGAGGTGAGGCCGGCGACGGCCCCGCCCACGATCAGCGGGCCGCCCGAGTCGCCGCGGCAGGTGTCGCTCGTCCTGCGCTTCGGCTTCCAGCAGATCGAGGTGCGAAGCTGCCCCTTGGCGAGGCCGGCCCGGCGAAAGACCTTCGGACACCGCTTCACGCGCACCTCGCCCTCGCGCTTCGTGCCCGCAGCGCCGCCGGCCCCGTCGGCGCCGAAGCCGACGATCGTGGCGTGGGTGCGCGGGCGCGGCACGGCGGTCGCCCAGGGCAGCGGCGTCACGTCGGTCACGGGCTCGGCGAGAAACAGCAGCGCGATGTCGGCCCACGCCGCGACGCCCGCCCGATACTCGGCGTGGACGACGGCCCCGATGCCCGGATGGAAGCTCTCCTGGACGCCGTTCGGCGAAAGGTAGATCCCGGCGTCGAGCACCTCGCCTTCCAGGCAGTGTGCCGCCGTGAGGACGACGTCGGACGCCACCAGCGTCCCCGAGCAGAGGCCGACGACGTCGCCCTCGAACGACACCATCACCGCGCCGACCGCGGGATACGCGGCCGTCGGCACGCCGTTGTGGATGCTGGTGCTCCCAGCGGAATCGGCGGCCGGTACGGCGGGCGAGGCGACCACGAGCCAGGCGGCCGCGAGCGGGACGACGAGGGCCAGACGACGACGGGCCAGCACGCGTGTCGGCTACCATGGCCGACTCGGGGTCACCAGACGGACTCTGCGTGGTCCAGCCTGCTGGACCTCCGCCCGGTGATGTCGGATATCCGCGGCATGCATGCTGCGATCCTCGCCCTGGGTCTGCTGCTCTTCGCGCTGACGAACGGCTGCCAGTGGCAGGCGCCCAGTCCGGCCGAGATCCGCGAGATCGATCCCGACACGCCCACCCGACCGAGCCAGCTCCCGCCGCCCGCCGAGGGCGTACTGGAGAACGAGGAGGTCATGGAGCCGGAGTCGGACCCCGATCAGTGACGGGGCCTGCGCCGGTCTCGTTCCGAGCCATGTCGAACCGGGGGCTCTTCGTCGTCGGGGTCGCCTTCGTCGCGTTCTGCGCCGCGGTGATGCTCCTGCCGCGCCGGACGATCCGCGACACCGAGCGGCGCGGCAGCGTGGTCGCGCGGACGGCCGACGGCACGCCCGTCGTGGTGACGCTGCTCCAGCGCGAGGTCGACGAGATCGTGATCCGGGGCGGCCTCCGCTCCATTCCCAGGATCGCGTCCGTCACCTGGTACGAGCCGATCCTGGTCGCGCACGACGCGCGCAGCGGCGCGGCGCGCTGGACACGCACGCTGGAGCGCATCGACGCGCACGACGTGCAGGAGCAGAGCCGCATCCTCGCCGCCGACGGCGACCGCGTCTGGCTCTTCGCGGCCGGCATCCTCGGCGTCGACGCGGCCAGCGGCGAGACCGTCGTCGACGCGGCGGCGCTCGAAGCGACGAACCCGGCGCTGCGCGACGTCCTCCCTCGCGAGGGCCGCTGGTTCGAGGTCGAGCGTAAGACGCGCAAGCTCCTCGTCACCGCCGCCGACGGCCGCCTCTGGCGCGTCGACGCACGGCCGCTCGCCGTCACGCCGGCGACGAAGGCCGCGCCCCACACGATCGCCGGCGACTACCTCCGTGGCCTCCAGCAGTGGAGCGCCGGGCCGGCGATCGGCCACGCGCCGCACGACTACACGCTCCAGGGCGACCTCCTGGAGACGCAATGGGTCGGCCTCCTCGCGCCGGAGGAGAAGTCGCGCTTCGAGGGGCAGCTCTCGCAGCCGCTGCGTCCGTCCAACGACCCGCCCCGGCGCCGCCGGCTCTGGTACGCCGATGCGAGCGCGCGCAACGGCATCACCGGGGTGACCTGGTCGTCCCGCGACCTCGCGCCGGCCGACGAATCGGCCGAGTTCCTCCAGGGCGGCCTCCTCCGCGACGGCGGCTACCTGCGCGTCCTGCGCCCGAAGGCGCCCGACGGCTTCCTCGTCCTGCACACCGACCGTCTCGGGGACGGCGGCCAGTACCTCCTGTCGCGCGTCGACACGCGCGGCAGGCCGCGGTGGACGGCGGCGCTGCCGCTGCGCCGGATCGCGGACCTGATCCCCGGCGACGACGTGCTCGTCCTGCTCGGCCCGGACCGCACCGCCGAGCACCCGGGCGACGCGCACGAGCTGCTCGTGACGCTCGACCTCGCCACCGGCCGCTGCCGCACCTGGGACTTCTTCGCCGACGCCGCGCTCGAGACCGCCTGCACCCCCACCGGGGGCTGACGTCGCGCCGGGAACCCGGCGCGGCTAGACTCGCCGGCGCCGTGCGCATCCTGCTGGTCTCCGATCTCCACTACACCCTGAAGCAGTACGACTGGGTGCAGTCCGTGGCGGCCGACTTCGACGTGGTGGTCATCGCCGGCGACCACCTCGACATCGCGGCGGTGGTCGACGGCGACGCGCAGGCGCTGGTCATCCTCAAGTACCTCGAGCGCCTGCACGGCAAGACGCGGCTCCTCGTCAGCTCGGGCAACCACGACCTCACGCGCGACGACGAGCACGGCGAGAAGACGGCGCGCTGGCTGCGCAAGGCGCGCGCCGCGGGCATCCCCATCGACGGCGACCTGTGCGACGTCGACGGCACGCTGTTCACGATCTGCACGTACTGGGACGGACCGGTCGGGCGCGCCGCGGTGGGCACGCTGCTCGCCGAGGCGGCGACGCGGCCGCACCGCCCGTGGATCTGGGTCTACCACGCGCCCCCCGACCAGACGCGCACCAGCTGGATCGGCAAGCGGTTCGTCGGCGACGAGTACCTGAACGGCTGGATCGCGCAGTACCGCCCCGATCTCGTGCTCTGCGGCCACATCCACCAGTCGCCGTTCCGCAAGGGCGGCTCCTGGGTCGACAAGATCGGCGACACCTGGGTGTTCAACGCCGGCCGGCAGATCGGCCCGGTGCCGACCCACGTCGTCATCGACACCGCGGCGCGCACCGCCGCGTGGTCGTCGCTCGCGGGCGAGCAGCAGGTCGGGCTCGACGACGCGGTCGTCGCGCCGCAGCCCGAGCTGATCCTCTAGTCGTCCGCGTCGCGCTGGTGGTGGAGCAGGCTGTCCAGCACCTCGTCGACCATGCCGAGGTGGTCGTCCTGGCCGCCGAACTGGCCCTTCAGGTCGGCGAGGTAGCTCGTCACCATCTGGAGGCGCTTCGCGAGCAGGCGCGACACCTCCAGCGTGACGTCGGGCACACGCAGGAACACGGACGTGTCCTCGACGACGCGGAAGCGCGCCGGCGTCCGCGTGCGCACCGACGCCGTGTGCGCCACGTCGAGCAGCACGGCGACCTCGCCGAACACCGCCCCCTGCTCGGTGATCGTGCCGACCCGCACGTTGCCCTTCAGCACGTCCACCGTCCCCTCGACGAGGACCCACACCAGGCCCGAGCGCTTGCCTTCGTGGATGAACGTCTCCCCGGCCGCGAGCCGGCGCTCCGGCAGATCCCGGCAATGATCGAGGATGGCGGCCACGGGTTCGTCCTACTCGCGTCGCCGTACCGGAGAAAGCGCGCCGGCGGCGGCGTCCACCTCCGCCGCGAGGCGTGCGACCAGCGCCGCCGCCGGCAGCACGCGCGCCAGCGGCGCGCCCTGCCCCGCCCATTGCGCGCCCCAGCCCCACTCGCCGCGCGCCTTCGCGGCGGCGTGGAGCGCCTTCGCCGCGTCGTAGGCGATCGGGTAGTCGGGCACGGCGGCCGCCGGCGTCGCCTCGCCGAGCGCGGTGAAGCGGTTCGCGAGGCAGCGCGCCGGACGGCCCGACACGGCCCTCGTCATCGTCGTGCGGTGCGCCGCCGGGCTCGCCAGCGTCGCCCGGAAGCCCGCGTCGGCCTCCGACTCGGGACAGGCGACGAACGCCGTGCCGAGCTGCGCGGCGGCCGCACCGGCGGCGAGCGCCGCGGCGATGCCCGCCCCGTCCATGATGCCGCCCGCGGCGATCACCGGCACCGGCAGGGCGGCGACGCAGAGCCGCGTCAGCGCGAGCGTGCCGAGGCACGCGTCGGGCGCCGACGGATCGAACACGCCGCGGTGCCCGCCCGCCTCGAAGCCCTGCGCGATCACCGCGTCGACGCCGGCGTCGACCGCGGTCTGCGCCTCGCCCAGGTTCGTCGCCGAGGCCAGCGTCAGGATGCCGGCGGCCCGCAGCGCCCCGACGTGCGCAGGCGGCGGCACGCCGAAGTGGAAGCTCACGACCGCCGGGCGCTCGGCCAGCAGCAGCGCCTGCATGGCGTCGTCGACGAGGTAGCTGCGGTAGATCTCGCGCAGCGTCGCCGGCGGCTCGGCGCCCACGGCGGCGAAGTGCGGCCGCAGGTACGCGCTCCACGCCGCCTCGCGCGCGGCGTCGGCGACGGCGGGCCGATGGCAGAAGACGTTCACCCCGAACGGCCGCGCCGTCGCGGCGCGGGCGGCGGCGATCGCCGCGCGCGCACGCTCCACGTCGACGGCGCCGACGGCGATCGATCCGAGGGCGCCGGCGTTGCTCACCGCCGCCGCCATGGCCGGCGTCGACACGCCGGCCATCGGCGCCTGCACGATCGGCAGCCCGATGCCGATCCGCTCGCACAGCCCGCTCACCGCACGGCGCTCCCGGGGAACCCGCGGATGCGCGCGCCGATCGCGCCGGCGTGCGTCGCGGGCAGCAGGAGGGCGATCACCGCAGGCACGGGCGCCGTCTCAAGCCCGCGTGCCGGCGGCGCGCTCGGTCGCCAGCGCATACATTCCCGCGAACATCGCCGGCACGTCGACCGGCGCGTCGAGCGGCTCGCCGCGGAACTCGCGGTACGCGCGGGCGACGTTGAAGACGATGCGCTCCGGCTCGGTCCACCCGGCGTACGGGCCCAGCTCGATGCGCCGGCAGGCGTCGAGCACGTCGCGGCCGGCGTCGAAGTGGCGGCGCGCCTCGGCGCGCACGTAGGCGAGGTAGTCGCGCATCTCGCGCGGGCCTTCGACGCCGCAGAGCGGTCCGTGCCCGGGCACCACGACCTCGGGCTGCAGCGCGACGATGCGGTCCAGCGCCGCGGTCCAGTGCGCGAACGTCCCCTCCCAGCCGATCGGCGTGCACAGGCGGAAGAGCACGTCGCCGGTGAAGACGACGCGCTCGCTCGGCAGGTGGACGATGACGTCGCCGATGGTGTGCGCCGGGCCGACGTAGACGAGGTGCACCGGCAGCCCGTCGAGGTCGAGCTCGAGGCGGTCGTCGAGGAGGCGCGTCGGCGGCGTCGGTACGACGCCGGTGAAGTCCCACTCGGCGAGCCGCTGCGCCAGCGCCTCGAGGATCGGGTTGCCGCTGCCGGCGCCGCCGCGCAGCGCCTGCATGCCCGCCGGCGTCTCCTTGCCGAAGGCGGCGGCGCAGAGGCGGTGGCCGATGATCTCGGCCTGCGGGAAGAGCTGGTTGCCCCAGCAGTGGTCGCCGTTGTGATGCGTGTTGACGACGCGGGCGACCGGCTCCGGGTGCACCCGCGCGTACTCGGCGATCAGGCGGCGCGTGTGCGGCAGGTCCCAGAAGGTGTCGACGACGAGACCGCCGCCGCGCGCGACGAGCCCGGAGTTGCTGTAGCCGAGCCCCTTGTCCTCCTGGAGGCAGACGTGGACGTCGCGGGCGATCCGGCGGAGCTCCATGGGGCGGCCGTAGCACCGGCCGCGCGCCGCCGGCAACCGCGACACCGCGGCGTCGCGGACACGGTGATCCGGCGGCCCCCGAGGCGCGGGGACCGCCGGACCACCGTCGAGCTCAGCGGACGCGGCCCACGCACTCGAGGCGCAGGCGATCCCGGTCGTGACGCCCCCGGGCGTCGCTCGTGTCCGTGCGGATCCAGCGCCGCACGCGGCGGGCGCGGCCCGTCGGCGCGGGCACCTGGACAAGGGCGGGCTCGGTGCAGGTGTTGCGCACGCCGATGGTGGTGCCGGCGGTGGCCGACGGGGTCACGATCTGCTGGCCCTTCAGCCGCGCCTCGAGCCCGGCGCCGCTCGCGAGCGCGAGGAGGCGGGCCCCGGCGAGACCGTCGGGCGCCGCGAGGATGTCGATGCGGCGCGGCTCGGCCGCCCGGCAGGCGCCGAGGCGCGGGTCGTCGTTGGCGAAGCAGAGGGAGACGGCGAAGGTGCAGCTGCCGTCGGCGGTGCCGTCGCGGTCGCAGACGGGGTCGCCGTCGATGCAGCGGAGGACGCGGCGCACCTTGCCGCCGCGGCGGTGCAGCACCGGCCCCGGCGTATTGAACTCGGCGAGGCAGTCGGTGCGCGGGTTACCGCCGCCGGGGATGCAGCGGCCGGGCGCCGGCAGCGTGCACTGGCAGAGGTCGCCGATGCCATCGCCGTTGAGGTCGCTCTGATCGGCGTTGGCCATGAACGGGCAGTTGTCGTCGGCATCGTCGATGCCGTCCCCGTCCGAATCGCGGGGATCGGGCCCCGGCGGCGTGACGATCGGATCGCAGGCGTCGCCCAGCCCGTCACCGTCGCTGTCCGCCTGGTCGGGGTTCGCGACGTCGACGCAGTTGTCGATCTCGTTCGGCACGCCGTCGCCGTCGTCGTCGTCCTGCCCCGGCGGCGGCGTCACCGTATCGCAGGCGTCGCCGATGCCGTTGCCGTCGCTGTCGGCCTGATCGGGGTTCGCGACGAGCGGGCAGTTGTCCTCGCCGTTCGGGACGCCGTCGCCGTCGGCGTCGCCGTCGGGCGTGAACGGCGCCTCGCAGACGTCGGGAAGGCCGTTGCCGTTCAGGTCGGGCGAGTCCACCGGCGCCGTGCAGGAGGCGATGGCGACGCGGCTCGGGCGACCCTTGCCGTCGTAGAGGAGGCGGATCGTGGCGGCACGGCAGGGCGCCGCGATGCGGGTCTCGAGGAGCAGCTGCATCGGCTCGTCCGCCAGCGTGGCGGGCGCGCCCGGGGCGAACTGGAACGGCACCGAGACGGTGTTCACGCGGTCGCGCAGCGTGACCCCGGACACGAACGTGCTCGCGACCGTCGTCCCGCTCTCGGCCCCGCGCAGCGTGAGCGCGAGCGTCACGCAGCTCGGAAGGCTGCGGCTCGCGCGCAGGTAGAGCAGCGCGGCGCCGTTCGTGAGCTCGTTCGCGGACACGCCCTTCGGCGCGAGCAACGCGCCGATCGTCTGCGTGGTGGCGAAGGTGGGGAAGGCGGCGAGCGTCGGCGCGCCGGGCGTCAGCGTGAGGCTGTCCGACGGCGCGCTCAGCTTCGTCGGCGGCAGGAGGAACAGCGTGTGCCCCGAGCGGAGGAAGAAGTCGTAGGCCTGGAGCGTCGGCGCGGCGGCGCGGCCGACGGAGACGGAGGCCAGGACGAGCAGCGCGGCGAGTGGGAGGCGGAGGGAGGAATGGCGCATCGCGAGGGCGAAAGAGCAGCCGACGTGCCATCGCCGAAGGCCCGCCGGCCGTGGCCGCGCGGCGGCGAGTGCGCCGTCCGCGACCCACCTGCGCGCGCGACGGTGGCACACCTGTGCCACCCGCGCAGAGGTCACAGCACGAGGTCGGTGCCCGAGCCGCCGTGCGCGCGGATCCGCCGGCAGACGCCGGCGATGGTCGCGCCGGCCTCGGCGGGATCGAGGCCGGCGGGGCGGATGTTCGAGATGCACTTGCGGTCGGCGTCGGTGGTCGTCGGCCCGGGACGCCAGGTGAGATAGCAGCCGAGGCCGTCGGCGGCGGCGAGCCCCGGACGCTCGCCGATCAGGTGCACGACGACGTCGGCGCCGGTCGCCGCACCGATCGCGTCGCCGACGGCGACACGCCCGTTGCGCACGGCGATCGGCGTCCCGAGCGGACCCAGCGCGGCGAGATGCCGCGCGAGGTCCGGCCAGAGGCGCTCGAGGTGCGCCTCGGCGGCGCGTGGCGAGAGACCGTCGGAGAGGACGACCTGCCACGCCGGCCGCGTCGCCGCGGGCAGCACCGTGCCCGGCGCGAGCCGCCGCCCGCAAGGAGGCTCGCGCACGTAGGCCGCCCGGTCGGGCGCGGCCGACGAGACGATGGTGAACCCGAGCCCGACGAGCCGCGCCTCGAACGCCGGCGACCACGCGGACCACACGGCGTCCCGCGCGGCGGCGTGATCGCGCTGGAAGGCGAGCCACGTCGCCGTACGCGGGCGGCTGCCGGCACGGCCGACGTCGAGGCGGGCCGGCGTCGTGCGGCGGGCGCGGTCGAAGTCCGGGGCCATGCGACCGGCGCTCACGCCAGCAGCCGCGCGTCGCCCGCGCGCGCCGTCAGCCGTCCCTCCGCCATGAGGCCGCGCGCCTCGCACCAGCGCTCGAACTCCGGTGCCGGGCGCAGGCCGAGCAGCTCGCGCAGCGCGGCGCCGTCGTGGAAGGACGACGTCTGGTACGAGAGCATGCAGTCGTCGCCCATCGGCACGGCCATGAGGTAGTTGCAGCCCGCCGTCCCGAGCAGCACGGCCAGCGACTCGAGGTCGTTCTGGTCGGCCGCCATGTGATTCGTGTAGCAGACGTCGACGCCCATCGGGACGCCGAGCAGCTTGCCCATGCAGTGGTCCTCGAGCCCGGCACGGATCACCTGGCGCGCGTCCCAGAGATATTCGGGGCCGATGAACCCGACCACCGTGTTGACGAGCAACGGCGCGTAGCGCCGCGCGACGCCGTAGCAGCGCGCCTCGAGCGTCACCTGGTCGAGCCCGCCGTGGGCCTCGCTCGACAGCTCGGAGCCCTGCCCCGTCTCGAAGTACCAGTGCGCGCCGCCGCCGAGCCGGCCGTGCGCGCGGATGGCGGCGTCGGCCTCGTCGAGCAGCGCGAGGTCGATGCCGAAGGCGCGGTTCGCCGCGGCGGTGCCGCCGACGGACTGGAACAGCACGTCGAGCGGCGCCCCGGCGGCGAGCGCGTGCAGCTGCGTCGTCACGTGCGCCAGCACCGAGACCTGCGTCGGGACCTCGAGGCGCGTGCGCACGTCGCTGAGCGCGTCGGCGACGCGACACACCACCTCGACGCGATCGTCGACGGGGTTCACGCCGAGCACCGCGTCGCCGCAGCCGTAGGCGAGACCCTCGAGCGTGCTGGCGACGATGCCGTCGACGCCGTCGCGCGGGTGGTTCGGCTGGATGCGCGTCGCCAGACGGCCGGGCATACCGAGCGTCGTCCGGCCGCGCACCACGACCGGCAGCTTCTTCGCCGCGAGCAGGAGATCGAGGTTCGACATCAGCTTCGCGACGGCGGCGGCCATCTCGGGGAGCAACCCCGGGCGCAGGGCCGCGAGGACCCCGGGCGCGTCGGCGAGGAGGTGCTCGCGCAACTCACCCACCGTCCAGCCGGCGGCGGGCGCGAAGGCGGCCGCATCCTGCGCCTCGAGGAAGACGCGCGTGAGCGCGTCGTCGGGAAGCAGCGGCTCCTCGACGAAGCGGCGCAGCGGCACGCCGGCGAGCGCGGCCTTCGCGGCGACGCGCTCCTCGCCGTCGGCGGCCGCGAGCCCGGCCAGGCGATCGCCCGACTTCTCCTCGTTCGCCTTCGCCATCACCTCGGCGAGGCTCGCGAAGGTGCGGCCGTGCCCGCGCAGCGCCATGCGCGCCCGAGGATAGCGGCGGCCGGTCCCGCGTGCGACCTTTCGTCGCACGCGAGCCGAGGCACGCCGCTCCGGCGGCGGAGCCGGCGCGGGGACCGAGCCTCCAGCGCGAGTGCGCCTGGCCGCCCGCCGGGCGTGGTGCCGGCCGGCGCCGGCGGCTATCGTCGCCTCCGTGCAGCCCTCCCTCGTCGAGCAGGCCGGCGGTCCCGAGGCGATCCGCGCCGTCCTGCGCGACTTCTACGGCCACGTCTTCGGCGACTTCATGATCGGCTTCCTCTTCAAGGGCGCCGACAAGGAGCGCCTGATCGCGAAGGAGACCGAGCTGACGCTGCACGCGCTCGGTGCCGACGTCGCCTACACCGGCCGCGACGTGCGCCAGGCGCACGCCACGCACCCGATCATGGGCGGCCACTTCATGCGCCGGCGCAAGCTCCTCGCCGACGCCATCGCGCGCGCCGCGCTACCCGACGCCGTCCGCGACGCCTGGCTCGCGCACACGGACTCGCTGCGGCCCGACGTCACCCGCGACCGGACCGACGAGTGCGACGCCGCCGGCGCCCACGCCCGCCTGCGCGGCGGCTGACGGCCCACGTTCTGGCACGCTGCCGGCGGCGTGTAGACGCCGGCGCATCCCTCGCGTCTCGGCGCCTCGACGTGGCGCGCTCCGCACCAGCTCTCGGGCGCGGTCGACGGTGGCGCCAAGCCGCGCGCGGCATTCCGCGGAGATTCCCCCCTTCCTGCCGGCGACGAGGATCCCCACCGTCGTCCGCTCGAGCGCCCGCGCGGCGTTGCGGAGACGCCGCCGACGCTTCTTGGTGGGGGAGTCGGTGAGTCCGGGCTCCAGCCAGGCGATGGCGCGAGCCAGCGGCCGTGCCACGCGCCGTGGCATTGGTCGCGAAGCGCATTCTCCGGTGCTCCGCCCGTCGACGAGGTAGCAGTGTGCTCGCTCGAGCCCGCCCAGGTTCGCGCAAGCGTCGACGGGTGGCCCGGGGGCCGGTGTGCATCCGGTCGGCTCCACCTGCCCATCCTCGCCGCTACTGGCAACTAGAGCTCCGTCGACGGTCGTCGACAGGATGTCGCCGCTGCCGGACAGCGCCATCGTCCCGTTGGACGACGGCGGGAGCGGAAGAGTCGTCCTCGCGTCCAGGCCTCGGGGCCATCGGGCCAGCCCGTATCCAGGTATCGTAGGCGGCTGGTGGAATACGAGGTATCCGATCCGGCTGCCGTCGGCGGCGACCCAGAACTCGCTTCCGACGTTCCCCGTTTCGACGACCCGCGCGGCCCCCACCGCGCAATCGAACACGGCGACGCCAGAGAAGGCCTCGCCGGGGTCGAACCCGAAGAGCACCAGGCAGCCGTCCCGAGACAGAGCGGGACTGCCCTTCACCCGAAGGTGGTCACCGTCCGCCGTCCTGCTGAGGAGACGCAGGGTGTGGGACGCGAGGTCGCGGGCATAGAGAGCCACGTCGCTCGACGTGTCGCCGGGCAGTAGACGCGAGCGCGTCGCGAATACCGCAACCGTCCCGTCGCTGCTGATGGCTACCGCGGAGACGCTCTCGGTGCCGGGGCCACCGAGCGGGGTCCGATCGAGCAAGGACGTGGTGCCGGAATACCTGTCTCGGACGAAGGCATGGAGGGTCGAGCACGCGGCTTCCGGGCAAGGGGGAAGCTCGGGGGTCAGGTTCGTTGCGCCGCTCATGAACGCCACCAGCCGTCCGTCGCCGGAGACCGACGGCGTGGCAACCGCAGCCCAGGCGGAACCGACGCCTCGAGCGAGGGCGCCCTCGGACGATACGCTCACGACCTCCGTGGTGCCGGCCACGAGATCACGAACGAAGACGTCGGCAGCCTGGTTGGTGTCGGCGGGCGTCAGGTTCGTGGCGCGGCTTACGAACGCCACCACGGTTCCGTCCGCGGAGATGGCCCCGTGAGAGCTGTCGCCGTTCGCCTGCAACCCGTCAGGCGTCACGCTGACGCGATGGGTGTCGCAGGCTCGGAGGTCTCGAACGAACACGTCGAGACCCAAGACCGGATCCGGAATGGCGTCAGGATCGGCGTTGGTGTCGCCCGCGACGATCGTCGAAGCGACACTGTCGAACGCGATGTGCTCGCCGGTGGCGGAGAGGCTTGGCCGAGCCCCGACCACCGGCTCCCCGAACTGGGACACACTGACCCATATGGAAGCGGCCGTTGCAGGAGCACCTGCCGCAACCAACACGGCGAACGCGAGAGCAACGGGATGGACGACCCGTGTCGCGCTTCGCGGTGACGAGGAGCGCACGCTGAGGAGTCTAGCGGAACACGGCCGGGGCGTGAAGCAAAAGTGGGTGCTTGCACACCTTTCTTTTCCACGCAGCGACCCGCCGTCCGGCAGCGATGCCCGACGGCCACGACGAACGGCGTAGCGAGGGCGCGCCATTGCGGCATGTCCTCGGCGGGCGCTGCCCCACCGGATGGCCGCGGCGACGCGCCGCCCGTCTCGCGGGACATCGGATCGGACGACCCAGCGACCTCGGCGACCACGCTCCACGAGGAGTTCGCATTTCGCCGACGGGTCGCCTCGAGCGTTGCCTGGCGCCGGTACTCGACCGGCAGGGCCCCACCCGCCTTGAGACCGTGGACGGCGCCGCGTCTGGTACCGCCCGGGCTGGATGCGTAGTCTCGCGCGCACCGTCGCATGCATCCCGTCACCACGGCCCTGCTCCTCGTCAACGTCGCCGTCTTCGTGCTCCAGGGCGTGATCGGCGACGAGCTGATCCTGGAATTCGCGCTCTGGCCGCTCGGGGCGCGGTCGCGGCACCTGGCGCCGAACGAGCTGGGGCACTTCGAGCTCTGGCAGCTCCTCACCTCGAGCGTGCTGCACGGCAGCCCGTCGCACCTCTTCCTCAACATGTTCGCGCTGTGGATGTTCGGGCGCGACGTCGAGCAGCTGCTCGGCTCGTGGCGCTTTCTGCAGCTCTACCTGGGCTCGGTGCTGTCGGCGGCGGTCGTGCAGCTCGCGGTCGTCTCCTACACGGCCGGCCCGGAGCCGTATCCGACGATCGGGGCGTCGGGCGGCGTCTTCGGGGTGCTGCTCGCGTTCGGCGCGCTCTTCCCGCGTCGCATCCTGATCCTGCTGTTCCCGCCCATTCCGATGCCAGCGTGGCTCTTCGTGCTGCTCTATGGCCTCGTCGAGCTGGCGAGCGGCGTCACCGGGACGCAGTCGGGCATTGCGCACTTCGCGCATCTCGGCGGCATGCTCGGTGCGGCGCTCGTGCTGGCGCGGTGGCGGCGGCAGGAGCGACGCCGGGCATGACGGTGCGGGCGGCGGTCACGAGCCGAACTTCGCCTCCAGCCAGTCGAAGAAGTCGGCCTGCCAGAGCGTCGTGGCGCCGAGCTGCGAGTGCTCGGCGCCGCCCGACGCGCGGTCGTACACCTTCGCGGTGACGCTGCGGGCGTTGACCAGCGCCTCCTGCATCTGCCCGATCTGCTCGATCGGCACGAACTGATCGCCCTCGCCCGCGAGGAGCAGGACGTCCTGCCGGATGCGGCCGGCGACGCCCTCCAGCGTGAAGGGCGCGAACGCGTCGGCGACGCCGAGCGGCGTCGACGTGCCGGTGACCCAGCCGCCCTGCGACAGCGACCACGCCGTCGCCGGGTCGACGCGGGCCAGCACCGCGCCCGCCGCATTCACCAGGGGCTCGAGGCCGATGCGGCGCAGCCCGAACGCGATCGGCGGGACGCGGCGGCGCACCACGGCGCCGGCGTCGTACATGGCGTCGTACGCCACCACGCCGTCGATGCGCTCGTCGAAGGCGGCGGCGCGCGGCGCGAGATAGCCGCCGAGGCTGAGGCCGACGAGCACGATCGCGGGCGGCCGCGGATGGGTGGCGAGGAAGGCGTCGAGCACCGCCGACGTCGGCCGCTCCCACTCGTGCGTGAACGGCACGTGCTGCTCGCGCAGCACGGCGCCCTGCCCCGGCCCCTCGAACGTCAGCACGGGCCAGCCGCGCTCGTGCGCGGCGGCGACGAGGAAGAAGTAGAGCTCCTCCAGCGTCGAGTCGACGCCGCCGCAGAACACGACGAGCGGCCCGTGCGCCGGGACGGACGCCGGATAGTAGATCGCGTTCAGATGGTGCGGCCCGTACGGCACCGTCAGCCGCTCGTACGGCACCCCGAGCGTGTCGAGCCCCTCGTAGAAGGCGCGGGTGTTGCGGGCGAACGAGTCCGGGCGCTTGGGATCGTCCGGCGGCAGGAAGAACTCGGCGCGGAGGTAGTAGGTGTGGGCGCGCAGCAACGCCTGTCCGCGGCTGCGCCGATCCGCGGTCGCCCGCGCGCGGGCGAGGTTGCGGTCGCCGAGCGCGGTCCACACCGCGTACCAGCCCTGCGCATCGCCGGCCCGCACGTGGCGCGTCGCCTCCAGCACCTCCGACACGTCGGCGCCGCCCGCCGCCGCGTGGTTCAAGGCCCGCAGGGCCTGGTGATGGTAGGTCTGGTCGCGCAGGAGCCGCCCGCTGCCGCGATCGTCCCAGCGCCGGTACGCGAGGACGGCGAGCACGGCCAGCGCCGCGAGGACGATCACGCGACCGGTACGGCGTCTCGTGGCGGGGCGTTCGGGCATGGGCATGGCGGCGATCCCTCCGGCGCCGAGCCTAGCGCGTCGGCGTATCGTCGACGTTGGCGGACGACGCCCGGGGTTTTGGTGGAACGCGCCACGGCATGCTAACGCAGCGGCCGCCGTGACGCCGCCGTTGCCGATCCCGAGCGTCTCGATGCACGTCGCGCGTGCCGCCTTCGCCGAGGCGATGGCGCGCGGGCACGACGAGCGCGCGCTCTGCGCCCGCTTCGGGCTGACGCCGGCGGCGCTGGCGGAGCCGAACGGACGCATCCCCGTCGACGTGCTGCGCGAGATCTGGAGCGAGCTGCCGGCGCTCACCGGCATCGACGATCTCGGCATCGCCGTCGCCCGGCGCGCCGGAGAGAGCGGCGCGCTGCCCGCGCTCGCCCACCTGCTGCGCTCGGCGGCGACCGTGGGTGACGGCCTGCGGCTGGCGCTGCGCTACCAGCGCCTCGTGACGGAGGCGGTGACGACCCACTGGGTCGATGCCGGCGACGAGATACGGCTGGTGGTCGACGACCGCGACCCCGCGTTCCGGCTGCCCCGCCACGCCATCGAGTTCGGCGTCGCCGCCCTGCTCCTCCTCGCACGCAGCGCCACGGAGCACGCGTTCGTGCCGCGGCGGATCGCCTTCCGCCACGCGGCCCCGCGTGACCATACCGAGTCGCGCCGGCTGTTCGCCTGCCCGATCGCGTACGACGCGGGCGTGAACGTGATCACCTTCGCCCGCGCCGACCTCGCACGCCCGCAGCGCTCGTCCGACCGAAGCCTGGCCGAGATCCTCGAGCGGCACGCACGCGCCCTCGAGGCGCGGCTCCCCGGGTGCGAATCGTTCGCCGCCGCCGTGCGACGTGCCCTCGTCGACCTGCTCGAGGCGAACGACCCCGGCCTCGCGACGGTGGCTGCGAAGCTGCGCGTCAGCCCGCGCACGCTCCAACGCCGGCTGGCGGCGGAAGGCACGACGCACCGGCGCGTGCGCGACGAGCTGCGGTGCGACCTGGCGTTGCGCCACCTCGAGTCCGGCGACCTCGGCCTCCAGGAGATCGCGTTCGTCCTCGGCTTCTCGGATCAGAGCACGTTCCACCACGCCTTCGTGCGCTGGACGGGTCGCACGCCGGGGGCCCATCGCCGGCAGCGGCTCGGTTGAGACGCCGCCATCGCCTGCCGCCCGCTGCGGCATGCGCCATGGCGTTGCGAGCCTGCCCGTCGACGCCGGGCGCGACGCGGGGAGCCCTGCGTCAAAATGAAGCGTTGCCGGGGCGGGCAGCGGCTGCCATCGCCTTCGCGAGCGGAAGCTCACGATCCATGTCCGCACCCCCCGTCGCCCGCCGCGGCTCCTCCTGGCTCGCCGTCCTCGTGCTGCTCGTCGCCGTCCCGGCGGCCGGACCCGCGCTCGGCTGCGACGCCCACTCGGTCTACGTCGAGCCGGACCGCATCCCGCAGCGCCGACGTCTGACCCTCGGCGTCGCCGAGCAGTTCACGCACATGGGCACCGTCATGATCGACGGCCACGAGGTGCCGTCCGAGGGCGAGCGGCTGAACAGCTCCATCACGCAGGTGTTCGCGACGTACGGCTTCACCGACTGGATCGGCGTGCAGCTGAACCTGCCGATCGTCGCGCGCGACTACCGCCGGCTCGAGAACGGCCGGCTCACCTCGGGCAGCGTCTCGGGCTTCGGCGACCTGACCCTCGTCGCCATCGGCACGCCGTTCGACGCCGAGCTGCCCGTGGGACGGCTGACGGCGAGCCTCATCGGCGGCCTCAAGCTCCCGACCGGCGACGCCTCGCTGCTGGCGGAGGAGCTCGGGGCGCTCCGTGGCGTCGCCCGCCGCCGCGACGCCCGCGACGGTGGCGTGACCCACCACGGCCCCGGCCCGGGGCACCCCGCCCCGTCGCCGGGCGGGCGGCGCACCGTGAGCGCCATCCGCGGCCACGATCTCGCCATCGGCTCGGGCTCGGTCGACGGGGTCGTCGGTGGCCAGCTCGGCTGGCGGCGCGGCCGCGCCTTCGCCTTCGGCTTCCTCCAGTACGCGGTCCGCAGCGAGGGCGCGTACGCGTACACGTTCGCGAACGAGCTCTCCTGGAGCGGCGGTCCGGGCTACGACGTCCTCACCGGCGACACCTGGAGCCTCGGCGTGCAGGCCGTCCTCTCCGGCGACACGAAGGGCAACGACACCCAGGCCGGGATCAAGCTCGACGACACCGCGCGCACGCGCCTCTACGTAGGCCCCGCCATCCTGTTCGACTGGACGGACCGTCTGGCGGCCGAGGTCGGCGTCGACGTCCCCGTCGTCCGCGACGAGACGTCGCTCCAGATGGTGCCCGACGTCCGCGTGCGCGCCGGGCTCAGCTGGCGCTTCTGAGCGGCGCGGCCGCTACGCGATCGCCTTCGCCGCGCGCAGCGCCGCGATCTCGTCCGCCGCGAAGCCCCAGTCCGCGAGCGCGGCGTCGGTGTGCTCGCCCGGCCGCGCCGGCGGCGACTGGATCGCACCGGGCGTGCGGCTGAAGCGCGGCGCCGGCGCCGGCTGCACGACGCCGCCCACCTCGACGAAGGTCCCGCGCGCGACGTTGTGCGGGTGCGCCGGAGCCTCGGCCATGGGCAGCACGGGCGCGAAGCAGGCGTCGGTGCCCTCGAGGATCGCGCACCACTCGTCGCGCGTCTTCGTGCGGAAGACCGCCGCGAAGCGCTCCTTCAGCGCCGGCCACTCGCCCTGGTCGTTCTGGGCCGGCAGCGTCGCGGGGTCGAGCCCGATGCGCCGGCACAGCTCGGCGTAGAACTTGGGCTCGATGGCGAGCACGCTGACGTACTTGCCGTCCCGCGTCTCGTAGATCTCGCCGAAGTGGGCGCCGGTGTCGAGGAGGTTGCGCCCGCGCTCCCCGTGCCACAGGCCGGCGCCGGCGAGGCCGTAGAAGAGCGTCATCAGGGACGCCGCGCCGTCGGTGATCGCGGCGTCGACGACCTGCCCCTTGCCCGACCTCTGCGTCTCGAGCAGGCCGGCGAGGATGCCGACGGCGAGGTAGAGCGAGCCGCCGCCGAAGTCGCCGACCAGGTTGAGCGGCGGCACCGGCGCCTCGCCGGCGCGGCCGATGGCGTGCAACGCGCCGGTGATGGCGATGTAGTTCCAGTCGTGGCCCGCCGCCTGCGCGAGCGGCCCCGTCTGCCCCCAGCCGGTCATGCGGCCGTAGACCAGGCGCGGGTTGCGGGCGAGGCACGGCTCGGGTCCGAGGCCGAGGCGCTCCATGACGCCGGGCCGGAAGCCCTCGATGAGGGCGTCGGCACGCGCGACCAGCCGCAGCACCGTCGGCACGCCGTCCGGCGTCTTCAGGTCGACGGCGATGCAGCGGCGGCTGCGGTTGTAGAGGTCGAACTCGACCGGCTTGGCGATGCCGAGCCCGGCGTCGGCGGTGCGCTCGACGCGCAGCACCTCGGCGCCGAGGTCGGCGAGCAGCATGGCGCAGAACGGGCCGGGGCCGATGCCGGCGAGCTCCACGATGCGGAATCCGGTGAGAGGTCCCATCCCGGGTGGGCTAGCAGAGACCGCCCCGCCAGACACGCGCCGCCGCGGTACGATGCCGCGAGCCGTTCGGGCCGACCGACGTCAGTGGTCGCCGGGGCCGGCGGCGAAGAGCGTATAGGCGCGCGCCCGCAGGGTGTCTCGCACCCCGGCATAGCCCGGATCGGCGGCCCGGTTCTCGAGCTCGTACGGATCGCCGACGAGATCGTAGAGCTCCTGCTCGCCGGTGTCGCGATCCTCGACGAACTTCCAGGTCTCGGTGCGCACGGCCACGAACTGCCGGCTGTTGAGGACGCGCCACTGCTCGAACAGGAGGTCGGTGCGCCATCCCGCGGTCTCCCCGAGCAGGAGCGGCACGACGCTGCGCCCGTCGAGCAGGTTCGGCGGCACGACACCCGCGAGCGCCGCCACGGTCGGGGCGACGTCGATGTTCTGTACCAGACGCGGGCTCGTCGCACCCGGCGCCGCGAGGCCCGGCGCGCGCAGCACCATGGGCACGCGCAGGCATTCCTCGAACTCGCACAGCTTCTGGAGGTGGATGCGGTGCTCGCCGAAGGTGAAGCCGTTGTCGGAGCTGTAGATGATGACGGTGTCCTGATCGACGCCCAGGGTGTCGAGACGGTCGAGGATGGCGGCGACGGCCTCGTCGATCGACTGGAGGGTCTCGGCGGTCACGCGATAGCTGAGGCCCGAGAGCGCCACGCGCAGCGGGTCGTTCAGCGGCAGCGAGCGGATGGCGAGCGGCTTGTCGCTGACGTCGACCTCCTCGAAGCTCGGCCCCATGGGCAGCGCCAGGTCGGCGAACAGCCCCGCGTGACGGGGAGCGGGCTGCGGGATGACCGCGTTGAGCGCCGCGTGCGGGCCGAACGGCGTGTAGTGCACCAGGAACGGCTTCCCGGCCGCCACCGCCTCGTCGATGAAGGCCAGTATCTGATCGCGCAGGACGTCCGTCGAGTAGTTCTCGGGACCCGCATAGGGCTGCACGAGGCCGGTCTCGGTGACGATCTCGAAATCGAAGTAGCTCTCGGCCCGCATGGCGCGCCACCGGTCCCACCCCGGCGGGATGTACCAGGTGGGCTGCGTGGGCGGCCCGATGAGATAGTACGAGTTGAGGTACTTGCCGAAGAAGCCGGTGCGATAGCCGGTCGCACGCAGCCACGTCGCCATCGTCGAGGCGTCGGGGCCGATGAACTTCGGCGCCCCGCCCTTCGGCGGCGAGATGGTGAGCGTGCCGTGGTTGTGCGCCCACAGGCCGGTGAGGAACGACGCCCGGCTCGGGCAGCACACCGGCGTCGAGACGAAGGCGTTGTCGAAGTGCATGCCCTCGCCCACCAGCCGCGACGAGACCGTCGGCATGAAGCCGAGCGAGTCCCAGCGCTGGTCGTCGGTCACGATCACGATGACGTTCGGCCGGCGGGAGGCACCGCACGCGAGACCGCGCGTGCCCAGCGGCGCACAGCTCGCGAGGCGGTTGACGACGGCGTCGCGTCCGAGGCCGTCGACCAGCACGCGCAGGGGACTCCTCGCCCGCTGCGCGCCGGCCTGGGCGGTCGACAGGTGCTTGGCGACCAGCTGGAGCTCCCAGGTCGGCACGCCCGCGACGGTGCGTAGGCGCAGCCGCATCGCGAGCCCGTTCGCCCGGCTGCGGCAGGCGACCTTCGTCGCCGCGATCCGACAGCCGTTCGGGACGATGGTGACGCGGACTGCGGCGCCGTCCTGGACGCGCAGGCGCAGCGCACCGGACTGCACGGCCGCCACGACGTCGATCTGGCGCAGCTCGGCCTCGAGCCGGACGCTGCCCGACGTGGTGCCCTCGGACGCGGCCGTCACCTGGAGCTTGCGCACCAGCACCTGCCCGGGCGGCGGCACCTCTGCAGCCCGCGTCGCCGGCGCACCGAGGAGCAGAGCCAGACACCCGGCGGCGACGAGCCCCGACGGGAAGCGGAGGTGTGGACGCGACCCGTCGGTTCCCATGCTGTGGGCGCGCTATACCGTGGGATCATGGCCATTGGCCAGTAAAATTCTGCGTCGCCGCAAAGCGCGGCCGAGCTCGTGCGGCGCGGCTCGGCGACGCCGCCGGGGGAGACGCTCGTGGCGGGCTGGCGCGCGCTCCGCCGGCGCACGCGCCGACGCCAGGTCGCGGCGATCACCACCGCAGCGTGACGGTCGCCGGGCAGCGCGGGACGGTGACCGCGTCGCCGCCGGCGCTCCGCACGGGCGTGCCGTCGATCTCGACGGCGACCAGCGTCCCGCCGAGCGGCGGCCGCAGCACGACGCCGCCCGGCGGGGCGGCGTCGCCGCGCAGCGCGAGCGCGAGCGTGCGGGCATCGACGCGGCGGAGCGTGAAACCGAGGCTGCCCCAGTAGGTGGCGAGCCCGTCGACGACGACCTCGCCCTCGTCGAGCCACGCGGCGGAGACCCCGTGCGCCACCACGAGCGCCTCGTCCTCCATGCGCTCGTATGCCAGCATCGTGCGCAGGGAGAGCACCCACTCCGCGGCGATCCAGGCGTGTGGTACGTCACCGATGTGGCCCGGGCTGCGCGGGTCGCGCCAGGAGATCTCCGGCCACTGGTTCCACGCCGGCGGGCGGCGATCGCCGATCAGGAACTCCGCCAGCTCGTTGGCCGCGTCCCGCTCGCCCAGGCACACCAGCGCGCCGACGATGCGCACCTCGTAGGCGGTGTAGTTCTTCCACGGCATCGTGCCGTCGCGCCGCTGCCGGAAGCCGGCGAGGTACTTCACGTAGGTCTGCGCGGTGGCGGCGCGGGGCAGCGTCGGCAGCTCGCCCAGGAGCGCGACCGCATTCGAGGTCGCGGTCGGATCGAAGTCCGCCCACTCGACCGAGCCCGGCACGTAGTCGAGCCCGCGCACCGCGATCGTCGTCTCGAGCGACGTGCGCACGTCGGCGCGCATCGCGTCGCGCCGCGCGCGCAGGCGCGCGGCCTCGGCCGCGTCGCCGCGCACGGCGGCGAGATACGCGGCGTCGCCGAAGGCGCGGACGGCCCAGAAGTCGTCCCAGTACGCGTGCACCGGATGCGCGAGGTAGCCCTCGTGGCTCGCGGATTCGGGCAGCAGACCGCGGAACGCCCGCTTCTCGGGCGTCTCGTACGCGGGCTCGAGACGCGTCTCGCGCAGGCGTGTGAGGAAGCCCACGGCCCGCTCGACCGCCGGCCACAGCGCGTCGAGGAAGGCGCGCCCGGCGCCGAAGCGGACGCACTCCGCGACCGCGAAGACCAGCTCGCCGTGGCTGTCGTGCTCCACGAGCCAGTCCGGCCCGCTGCGATCGACGACGCAGGGCACGTCTCCGTCGGGCTTCTGGAACGGCGCGTACCAGCGCACGAACGCCTGCGCCTCCCCGGCGCAGCCCATGCGCAGCAGCGCCGCCGCCATGATGGCGCCGTCGCGGATCCAGGCCCGCGTGTAGCGGCGGGGGCCGGGCTGGAGCGCCGGGCCGTCGCGCAGCGCCAGCACGTGGCCGACGGCCGTGCGCATCGTCTCGGCGAACGCCCGCCGGGGCTCCGGCAGCGCCACGGTCACCCGACCGAGGCGCTCGCGCCATTCGCGCCGGACGGCGTCCAGCACCGCGTCGCCGCGTATGCCCGGCGGTAGCGCGTGCTCCGCGTCCGCCGTCGTGCCGAACGGGATCGCCAGGTGGACCTCGCCCGCGCCGCCCGCCGGCAGCACGACGTCGAAGCGCAGCGCGCCCGATGCGAAGCCGAAGGCGTCCGCGACCTGCGCCCGCGGCGGCACGTCGCCCGCGTGGAGGTGCGCGACGACGCCGCCCTGGTCGAAGGTCGCGACGCCCCCGCCGCCGGCCGGCGTCAGCGCGTGCACCGTGCGCGCGGCGTCGACGCGCAGGCCGTGCGCCGACGCCGCGATGGTGCGGATCGGGCTCGTGCCGCCGAGCGTGCCGAACGCCTGCCACGGCGGCGTCACCTGGAACGGCCGGGCGGCGACGAACAGCCGCACCGTGCGCGCGGGACCGTCCTGCTCGAGGCGGTAGCGGACGAAGAGCACGGGCCGGCCGTCGACCCGCGCTGCGCACGCGGTGGTGCGGAGCACGAGCCCGCGCAGGCGCCACACCGACGACGGGATCGGCAGGCAGCCGTCCTCGAGCTCCTGCGTGACCGCGGCGTCGGCCCAGGTGACGAGCGTGCCGTCCAGGTGGAGGAAGGGCTCCAGCGAGAACGTGCCGCGGTCGACCTCGATGCGCCCCTCCTCGTCGACGAGGGCACAGGCGTCGCCGTCGGCGAGGCCGATCGGCGTCCAGTAGCTCTGCTCGCCGGCGAGCCAGCGGGGATGGTCGCCGCGCGGCTGATCGGCCGCGACGGCGCGGAAGAAGCTGTCGAGCGAGCGCGAGAACTCGTACGGACGTACCTCGACCCGCGTGAGGCCGAAGCCGTCGCCGGCGCTCTCGTCGAGCTCGAGGCGCAGGAAGCGCGCCGCGGTGCCGGGCATGTAGACCCAGCTCCGCTCGGCGTCGGCGTGCGTGGTCGTGTGCGCCGTCCGCCAGGCGGCGCCGTCGTTCGAGGTCCGCACGCGAAACGCGCGCGCGCGCCGGCCGTCCTCCCAGTGGAGGACGAGGCCGCCGTACTCGCGCTCCCCTTGGAAGTCGACCGCGAGCCACTGCGGCGCGCCGCCCGCGCTCCGCCAGCCCGCCTCGGGCGCGGCGGCGAAGAGCCGCTCCGGCCCGTGGCCCGGCAGCGCGCTCGACGCGCGTACGACGGGCGCCGCGCGGACCGTGCGGTCCTCGAAGCGCAGATCGGCGAGCCGGACGCTGCCGCGGCCGCCGGGGCCGGCCGCGAGCGCGATCTCGATGGCGGCGACGTCCGTGATCGCGCCGCCGCCCGCGGGGCCCCACGCGAACTCGAGCTCGCGCGAGCGGATCGCCATCGGCTGCCACTGCGCCGGCAGCGCGAACGCCTCCTCGCAATACCACCAGACGTTCTCCCCGCCCGGCGCGGCGAGCTTGATCTCGAGCCGGTTGCGCGGCCCGACGCCGCGCAGCGCGAAGACGAGCGCCCAGGTCTCGGGCAGACGCAGCGCCAGCTCCTTGCGCGCCACCACGAAGCCGCCGCCGCCGGCGAAGTCGAAGTCGAGGCGCATGGCGCGCGCGCCGTCGGGCCCGTCGTCCGGCGAGAGGCCCAGGCGGGCGAGTCCGGAGGCGATCGTCTGCCACCCGGAGAGGTCGGTGAAGTCGTCGCGCAGGATATCCGCCATGCGGGCGCCCACCGGCGCTGCGCGAGCCTTAGACGACGCCCCTGCGGCCGGCAACCCGAGCTGCTCGCGGCCCCGGCGTCGAGTGCGCTACAGAGGAGGCCGCGCACCCCATGACTCTCGCCGCCACCGGCCCGAAGCAGAGCAGGCTCTCCCGACAGACCTGGCGGCACTTCGTCAATGCCATCCGCAACCTCCTCACCAGCGAGGTGCGCGGCAAGGCGATCTTCCTGTGCGTCGCGCTCCTGCTCATCTTCCTCGCCATCAACGGCCTCAACGTCGTCAACAGCTACGTCGGCCGCGACTTCATGACGGCGATCGAGACCCGGGACCGGGCCGGGTTCTTCCGCGAGGCGCTGCTCTACGTGGCGGTGTTCGCGGCCTCGACGGTGGCGGCGGTGCTCGCGAGCTACACCCAGGACATCCTCGGCCTGGTGTGGCGCGACTGGCTCACCCGGCGGGTCGTCGGCATCTATCTCCGCGGCCGCTCCTTCGTGCGTCTCGGGCTGCCGAACCCCGACCAGCGCATCTCGGAGGACGTCCGGACGTTCGTCACCATGACGCTGTCGGTGAGCCTCATGCTGCTGAACGGGACGATCACCGTGATCGCGTTCTCGGGCGTGCTGTGGTCGATCAGCCGCCTGCTGTTCGTGGTCGGCTTCGTCTACGCGGCCGTCGGCTCGGTGGTCACCATCGCCCTCGGACGCCGTCTGGTGCCGCTCAACTATGCGCAGGCCGACCGCGAAGCCGACTTCCGCGCGCAGCTGATCCACGTGCGCGAGAACGCCGACGCGATCGCGCTCCAGCACCGCGAGCCACGGCTGCTGCGACGCCTCCTCCACCAGATCGGGGCGCTGATCGCGAACCAGCGCCGCATCATCGACGTGTCGCGCAACGTCGGCTTCTTCACGACCGGCTACAACTACATGATCCAGATCATCCCGGCACTCATCGTCGCGCCGATGTTCATGCGCGGCGACGTGCCGTTCGGCGCGGTCACGCAGGCGGCGATGGCGTTCTCGACGCTGCTCGGCGCGTTCTCGCTGGTGGTCACGCAGTTCCAGACGCTGACGTCGTACGCCGCGGTCATGGCCCGGCTGAACGTGCTGATCGACGCGCTCACGCCCGGCGCCGCCGCCGACGGCCTCACCGTCGTCGAGGACGGGAAGCGGGTGGCGTGGGAGCACCTGACGCTGCGGAGCCCGCGCGACGGGCGCGTCCTCGTGCGCGACCTCGACGTCGACACGCCGCGCGGCGTCCGCCTCCTCGTACGCGCGACGGACGGCACCGCCCGCACCGCGCTGCTGCACGCGACGGCCGACATCTTCCACTCGGGCGAGGGCCGCATCGTGCGGCCGCCGCTCGGGGACCTCGCCTTCCTGCCCGAGCGACCCTACCTGCCGCCGGGTACGCTCCGGCAGGTGCTCGTCGGCGAGCTGCACGGAGACGGCGCCGGCGACGCGGAGCCGTCCGGCGTGCTGCGCCAGCTCGGCGCCGAGCGCATCGTGGAGCGCGTCGGCGGGCTCGATCGCGAGGAGGATTGGAGCGACGTCCTCTCGCTGCGCGAGCAGGAGCTGCTCGCGATCGCGCGCGTGCTGCTGTCGCGGCCCTCGTTCGTGATCCTCGACAACCCGAGCCGCACGCTCGAGCGCGAGCACATCACGATGGCCCTCCAGGCGCTCTGCGCGTGTACCGTGACTTGCATCACCTTCACCGGGATCGACGAGGAGGAGAACCACGTGGCCGAGCACGACGCGCTGCTCGAGGTCGCCGCCGACGGGAGCTGGAGCTGGAAGCCGATCCGCGACGGCGTCGTCGTCGAGGGCGAGGCGCGGCGGGCGAGCGCGCCATGAGCACGCCCGGGCCGGTGCGGCTCGAGAGTCCCTCGGGGCTGGCCGCGGTCGTGAACCGCAACGGCTCCCTGCGGCGCCTGGAGCACCGCGACGTGGTAGTGAACACGTTCCCGGGCACCGAGATGGAGGGCGGGCCGGCGAACCTGTGGCTGCGCCGCCACGGCGCGGCGCTCGCGCCGGTACCGCTCCTCGGGCCGCGCAGCCCCGGCCGCATCGTGCTCGACGCGGCCGGGCTCCGCGTCTGCGGCGAGTGGGACGGCATCCGCTTCGCCGTGGCCCTCGTGCTCGCTCGCTCGGCGCCGGCGTGGTTCTGGCACGTGCGCCTCGAGAACGCGGGCGCGACGCCGGTGCGCGTCGACGTCGTGCACGCGCAGGACGTGTCGCTGGCGCCGTACGGCGCCATCCGCATGAACGAGTACTACGTGAGCCAGTACCTCGATCACGTCGCGCTGTCCCACCCCGCGCGCGGCGTCGCGCTCGCGGTGCGCCAGAATCTGGCCGTCGGCGATCGCAACCCGTGGCTGCTCGTCGGGGCGCTCGGCCGCGGCGTCGCCTGGGCGACCGACGCGCTCCAGCTGCACGGGCTCGCGACGCGGGTGGGCGACGCGCCCGCGGCGCTGGCGGGCGACCTGCCGAGCCGCCGCCTCCAGCACGAGCACGCGATGGCGGTGCTCCAGGACGAGGCCACGACGCTCGCGCCGGGCGCGGCCGGCACACGCGGCTTCTTCGGCTGGCTCGAGCCGCACCACCCGGCGCCCACCGCCGACGCCGACGTCGCGCTCGTCGATCGTGCCCTCGCCCTGCCCGAGGCGGCGGCGCCGGCGTGGCCCGCAGCGGACGCCGGCACGCCGCCGACGCCGACGCTGTTCAGCGCGCGGCCGGTGATCGCCGGCGCCGACCTCGACGACGCCGCGCTCGACCTCCTGCGGCCCGGGGAGCGCCGCCACGTCGAGCGCGACGGCGACACCCTGCTGTCGTTCTTCACCGCCGCCCATACCCACGTCGTCCTCCCCGCCAAGGAGCGACGCTGCCTGCGCCCGCACGGGCACATCGTGCGTACGGGCGACCGCCTCGCCCCCGAGGAGGCGTCGCTCACCTCGACGGCGTGGATGGACGGCGTGTTCCACTCGCTCGTCACGCAAGGGCACGTGAACATCAACCGCGTCCTCTCGACGGTGCGCTCGTACCTCGGGCTCACGGTCGCGGGCGGCCTGCGCCTCTTCGTCGAGCGCGCGGACGGCTGGCATCGGCTCGGCCTGCCGTCGCTCTTCGAGACCACGCCGTCCGGCTGCCGCTGGGCGTACGCGCTGCCCGACGGCGTCGTGCGCATCGCCAGCGCCGCGGCGACCACGCGCCACGCCCTGACGCTCACCGTCGACGTCGAGGGCGGCCCGCCCCGCCGCTTCCTCCTCTCGCACCAGATCGCGCTCGGCGGCGACGACGGACTCGAGCCGCGCCCCCCGCGCGTCGCCCGCGACGGCGACGCGGTGCTGCTGCACACCGATCCCGACACCGACATGGGGCGGCGGTTCCCCGCCGGCGTCGTGCGTATCGACGCCGCCCCGGGCGTGCTGGCGCGCGTCGCCGGCGACGAGGCGCTGTTCGCCGACGGGCAGTCGCGCGGCGAGCCGTATCTCGTGCTGGTCACCGCGCCCGCCACCACGCTCGCGTTCCACGTCACCGCGGGGCTCGTCGCCGACGAGCGCGTGCAGGACGCGGCGCCGGACGACGCGGCCGCGGGCGAGGCGTTCTGGCGCGCGATGGCGGGCGACGTCGCGCTGCCGGTGCCGGCGAGCCCCGCCGCCGGCGTGGTCGAGATCCTACCCTGGTTCGCGCACGACGCCCTCGTGCACTTCCTCGCGCCGCGCGGGCTCGAGCAGTACTCGGGCGGCGGCTGGGGCACGCGCGACGTCTGCCAGGGGCCGGTCGAGCTGCTGCTCGCGCTCGGCCGCTTCGACGAGCTGCGCGCCCTGCTCCTGCTCGTCTTCGCGAACCAGAACCCCGACGGCGACTGGCCGCAGTGGTGGACGTTCTTCGCCCGCGACCGCGGCATCCGCGCCCCCGACGCGCACGGCGACATCGTCTTCTGGCCGGTGCTGGCCCTGGCGCAGTACGTGCTCGCGTCCGACGACGGCGGCATCCTCGACGCCGAGCTGCCGTTCTTCCACCCCGGCGGCGACGACCGCGCCGAGCGCGGCACCGTCCTCGCCCACGTCGAGCGCGCGCTGGCGGCGATCGCCGCGCGCCGGATCCCGGGCACGCGCCTGGTCGCCTACGGGCACGGCGACTGGAACGACTCGCTCCAGCCGGTCGATCCGGTGATGCGCGAGCGCCTGTGCAGCAGCTGGACGGTGACGCTCCAGCACCAGACCGCGACGACGCTGGCGGCGGCGCTGCGTCACGTCGGCCGCGAGGCGCTGGCCGGGCCGCTCGACGACCTGGCGGCCGGGACCCGGACCGACTTCCAGCGCCTCCTCCTGGTCGACGGCACGCTCGCCGGCTTCGCCTGGTTCCACGAGGACGGCGGCGTCGAGCCGCTGCTGCACCCGCAGGACGCGCGCACGGGGATCCGCTACCGGCTCCTGCCGATGATCCACGCGATCATCGACGATCTCCTCACGCCCGAGCAGGCCGCGCGGCACGTCGAGCTCATGCGCGCGCATCTCCTCGCCGCCGACGGCGCCCGCCTCTTCGACCGTCCGCCGACGTATCGAGGCGGCGTACAGCGCGTCTTCCAGCGCGCCGAGACGAGCTCGTACTTCGGACGCGAGATCGGGATCATGTACGTGCACGCACACCTCCGCTACGCCGAGGCGATGGCCCGCTACGGCGACGCCGACGCCTTCTGGCTGGCGCTGCGACAGGCGGTGCCGATCGGGCTCCGCGACGTCGTGCCGAACGCGCGCCTGCGCCAGGCGAGCTGCTACACCTCGAGCTCCGACGCCGCGGTCGCCGACCGCTACGAGGCGCAGGCGCGCTACGCCGACGTGCGCGCCGGCACGATCCCGGTCGAGGGCGGCTGGCGGGTCTACTCGAGCGGCGCCGGCATCGCCTGCCGCCTGATCCACCAGCGTCTCTTCGGCCTGCGGCACGGGCGCTCGGCGACGGTGATCGACCCGGTGCTGCCGCGCGCGCTCGACGGGCTCGCGCTCGACGCGACGCTGGCGGGCCGGCGCGTGCGGATCGAGTACCGCGTCGCGCGCCGGGGCGCAGGCCCGGCGGCGCTCACGCTGAACGGCGCCCCGCTGCCGTTCGAGCGCGAGGCGAATCCGTACCGGACCGGCGGCGCGGTGGTGTCGACGGCGACGCTGCGCGCCCGCCTCGGCGGGCCGCACGACGTCCTCGTCGTCGCGCTGGCCTGAGCACGGCGGCCGCGCCGGCGCGGGTCACCCCGGCGACGCGGCCGCCAGCGGACACATCGTCGCCGCCTGGAAGCAGGCGCGCGAGCGCTGGAGGATCGCGGTGAGCCGGCTCGCCATGACGCGGCGGCCGACCGCCTGCTTCAGCGACGACCCGAAGCCGCGCAGCTGATCGGTCGACACGCGGTCGCGGTAGAACACCATCGTGCCCTCCGCCACGGGGATCAGCCCGGACACCGCCTGCGACGTGTTGTAGCCGTGGCTCACGTAGAAATCGCGGTCGACGACGACGATGCCGCCGTCGCCGAACGGCACCTCGAGCCGGTGGCGCAGCGCATAGTTCGGCCGGTCGTTGAGCTCGTAGGTCACGACGTAGAAGCGCTCGTCGAGGTTCGCCGGCTTGCCCTGCGGGTACGCCCCGAGCATCTGCCACACGGGCGGCGCATAGCGCCGCAGCAGGACGCCGGCGGCGAGCGCGGCGCGCAGCTCCTCCGATGGCCGGCGCACGTCGCCGCCCGCGCGGGCGTACGGCGCCAGGGCGTCGAGGCCGTGCGCCGCGTAGGCGCGGTAGCGCTCGAACAGCACCTGCGCCAGTACCTGTTGCGCCCTCGCGTGCGCATTGCCGCCGGCGGCGGCCGCCGCCTGGAAGGCGGCGATCTCGTCCGCCGACAGGTTCAGCTGGTCGCCCGGCCGCGCCGCCAGGTAGCGCGCCGCCTCGTCGGCCGGGAGCGCCACGCCCGCGAAGTCCGCGAGCGTCCCGTGGACGCGGGCCAGGGCACGCACCTGCGCGTCCACGTGCATGTCGAGCGCGGCGCGATAGTCCGCCGACACGTCCGCCAGCGGGCGCTCGACGAGGAACGCCAGACCGATCGCGAGCTCGTGGGAGGAGGCCGGGGCGACGTCCGTGAGGACGATGTCGCCGCCACGGATGCGCGACGCGGCGTCGGCCGACAGGCCGACGAACGCGAGCGCCTGCTCGACGTCCGCCGCCGCGGCCGCCGCGCGCACGAGGCACGACAGCACGAGGGCGCCGAAGCGCAGCACGCGGCGCACGCCGGCCCGCCGCGGCGGCCGCCCGCGCACGCTACCTCGGCGTGTCACGCACGAGGCCGCGCCGCTCGGCCGACTCGCACAGGTCCGGGTGATGCAGCCGCAGCGTCTCCCACGCCATCGACCAGAGCACCAGGCTCGTGCTGCGCGCCGGGTTGGCGAGGTTGAGCCACGGCTTGCGGCCGATCGTCCAGTGCACGCCGAAGCTGTGCGGGATGTCGGTCCGCATCGAGTTGAAGCGCGGATCGATCGCCGTCCACGCCTGCTGGAACTCGACCTGGAGGAAGTGCTGATCGGGAAAGCCGTAGCGGATGCCGCGCGCGTAGAGCTCGCGGTGATGCTCGCCCCACTCGGGCATCGGACGCCGGATGCGCGCCACCATGTCCTCGAAGCGGGCGCGATCCGGCGCCAGCACGAGCAGCCCGCTGTTGATGCCGCCCGTCACGTCGTCGGCGGAGGTCGGCTCGAGGATGGCGGGCGGGACGGGCGCGCCGTGCCGCACGCCGTGCATGTGGTGGATGTAGGCGTACTGGCTGGTCGCATCGACGCTCTCGATGACCGCCGCCGGAACGTCGAGGGTGAAGAGGTGATCGAAGCAGCGCAGCGGCAGGAGGTCGGCGTCGACGAAGCAGACGCGCGCGTACGGGAAGAGCTCCGCGTCGAAGAGGTGGAGCTTCGTGTACATGTCGCGGTAGGCGTCGGAGAGGAGCTCGGGGGGATACGAGCTGTCGTGCGCCCGCAGGCGCGGCACCAGCGCGACGCGGTCGTAGACCCGTGCGAGCGCGTCGCGGGCCTCGGCGGGCACGCTGTCGTCGACCAGGCAGACGAGCGTCGCCGGCGTGCGGAGGTGCCACCGCAGCGCGGCGCCGACGACGAGGCACCCGGGGAGATACGACTCGCCGCCCATGAGCAGCGTCGCGAACGCGTAGCGCTCGGGCGCGAGGTCGGGCGGCATCGCGGTGAAGACCCGCGGGTCGAGGTCGGGATCGACGATGTCGCCGTGGTGGTCGGCGAGCAGCAGCTCGCCGGCGAGCCCGCGGGCGAGTCGTCGGATGGCGATCTGCTCGGTGAAGCGCGCCAGCAGCCGCGCGGCGCCGGCGTCGAGCACTCCGGGCTTGTCGGTGTGGACTCCCATCGTATCGACCGCGAGGCAATGTATCGGCCGCCGGGGATGAGTCCACCCGGGGTCGCCAAGCATGGCGACGTCGCACCCGTTTGCGGCCGCGGCGTGCAGCAGGCTTAGCCTGTCCCGATGCATCGCTCGCCCCGGTCCCTCGCGGCCGCCGTGCGCCGGCTGCTGCCGCTGCTGATCCTCGTCGCCGCCGGCGGCGTGCCCGCGCGCGCCGACGTCCCCGCCGCGCCGGTCATGACGGTCTACCGCTTCAACGGGCCGCTCGACGTGCCGTACTACGGCGCGGACGCGGTCGCCCGCAGCGGCGCGACGACGCCCGCGGGCACGCTGGCCCAGGGCACGTCGGTCGTCCCCTGCCTCGTCGTGCGCGACGGCCGGCCTCTGGTCGACGCCGGCGGCACGCCCTGGGTCGGCTTCGAGATCGTGGTGGACGCGCGGCGCGCGGAGCGCGCCGACACGGCCCGCTTCAAGGCGACCGTCGCGCAGCGCAAGACGATGCGGGTCGCGAACCACCACTGCCCGCCGGGCGTGAGCCGGGTGCTCGACGTGCGGCGCCTCGCGGTGATCGAGAAGCCGCCCTCGTTCGATCCGCCCGCCGCCGGCCGCGCCGAGCCTGCCGGCGGAACCGGCCTCGACGCCGTCGTGCGCGCCTTCCACGCCTCGTCCCAGTGCGCCGAGGCGCACGATCGCCTCATGGGACGCCGGGCGGCGCTCGCGCGGGCCTGGGACGCCTTCGGCCGCGCCAACGCGGGCCGCTGGCCTGCGGCCGAGATCGCGCGGGCGCGGAACCTCGACTACGTCATGCGCACCGCCCTCTACGAGGGGCATCTCGACCGCGGCTGCACCGCCTACGGAGCCTGCGAGCGCAACGTCATCGCGCTGTCGATCCGCAACCGCGGGCGCGAGGGCTGCACGCCGTCGCAGGGCTGCCGCGCCGTCGGCGACTTCGAGGGCGTGGCGTCGGCGGTGTCGCAGTACAACATCTGGGACGAGCTCCTGACCCAGACCTCGGGGCTCACGTCCTGCTTCCTGCGCCCCGACCTCGTCGGCCACCCGGACTACCTGAAGCTGCGCGCGATGTACGCCCAGAACGTCGGCGACGTCGAGCGCATCCTGTACGGCGACGCCGACGACCTCGCCGCGGTCTTCCCGGACTCGACCGGCGCCCGCACGGCGATGCGCCACTACTACCACCCGCCGGCGATGGGGAAGTGCTTCCCCGACCATCCGCGCGTCGAGTTCATGAGCGGCGCGGTCGCCCGCCGCGGCGACGACTTCGTCCTGATCGCCGGCACCCGGATCGAGGTCGGCACGGCGCGCGACGGCGGCTACCTCTTCCGCGAGGCCCTGGTGACGGCCGGCCCCACGGGCGACGCCGTCGAGGTCGTCGACCGCTACCCCGGCTTCGTCGTGGACGGACGCAAGGTGTCCCTCGCGAAGCCGGCCGGCTGCCGCCCGTACGGTACGCCGGCCGGCTGCCGCTTCGAGCGTATCGGCCGCCACCGCAAGGTGCCGAGCTGGCTCGACGCCGGCCGTGCCGTCGCCCTCACCTGCCGCATCCGCGCTCGCGGCGAGACCTGCAACCGCCCGCCGACGCTCGAGACGGCGCGCGTCGGAGGCGTGTGCGACGTGGAGATGCAGCCGGTGGCCGGCGTGCCGTGACGAGGGGCCGCCGCGGGCAGGAGGGCGCTGCCGTTCAAGCATGATAGCTCTTGACGTCTTCACGTTGCTTGCGTTACCCACGACGCCCATGCCCCACGCGCGGCCCCCCACCCTCGCGGCGCACGACTCGCGGCGCGGATTGGCCACCATGCTGCTCGGCTGCCTCGTGCCGCTGGTGGGATGCGCGCTGCACCCGGGCCACACGATCCAGCCGTACGCCGACACCCCGTCGGCGGCGCATGCCCTCGAAGACCGGGCGGCGGCCGAATGCCGGACGCGCCGGTCGGGCGCACGGCCGCCGTACAGCTTCACCACGGACGGCTGCTCCTTCTGGCCGGACGGCACCTGGGCGGGCTGCTGCGTCGAGCACGACATCGCCTACTGGTGCGGCGGAACCCACTCGGAGCGCATGGTCGCCGACGCCGCCCTCCAGGATTGCGTCCGTCGGGACACGCACGACCCGGTCCTGTCGTCGGTCATGCGCGTCGGCGTGCTGCTCGGCGGCGGGCAGCTGATGCCGACGGCCTTCCGCTGGGGCTACGGCTGGCCCTACCCGTTCGCCGGTCCGTGATCGGCGTCCTGCTCGACACTCCCCAGGAGACCACATGCAGAGCGAGAGCTTCGCGACCCGCACCTTCACGGTCGACGACCCGGATGCCCGCCTTCGCGTGCCGGGCTCCCTGTTGGAATTCGTGCGTGAGGGGCCCGACTTCCGCCGCATCCCGCGGGGAACGCGCGTCCACATCGCCGAGATCGCGATCGTGCCGGTGTCGACCAGGGATCGCATCGTCTTCGGCCATGCCGTCGGCACGAACCGTGCGGCCCTCGGATGGACGTCGACGCGCAATCTGGCCGGCCGCTTCGTCAACGAGACGCTGGGCGAGGTCCCACCGCCGGCAGGGACGGGTCGCTACGGTCCGAACGCCGCCTGGCAGGGCGGGACCTTCATCGGCCAGAGGACGCTCGTACGGATCGTCGATGCGCGCCTCGAGATCGAGCACGTCGCTCTCGACACACTCGGTGCCTACCAAGCGCTCTGCGCCGCTGCGGCGGCCGACGGCGTGGCGATCACGCTCAACAGCGGCTTCCGGTCGTATGCCGAGCAGAAGCGACTGCACGAGGACTACACCCGCGATCCGAGCCGCTTCCCCCGCGCCGCAGAGCCGGGAAGCTCGAACCATCAGAACGGGATCGCATTCGACATCGCGGTCGCCGGCGGGGCCGGCAACCCGACCTACGACTGGCTCGCTCGGCACGCCACGGCGCACGGCTTCGTACGCACGGTGAGCAAGGAGCCGTGGCACTGGGAGCATGATCCGGCGAAGGCCGCGAAAGCGGCCCAGCGCGGCACCTTCACGACGCCCAACGTACGCATCTGACGACGCGTCCCGGCGCGCGCCCTGCCCCTCACGCCGCGGCCGGCCGCACGCTCACCACGATGCTCTTGTACGCCGGGATGTCGCTGAGCGCCTCCGTGCGCCCGATCGGCGGTCGCCGGGGCCGTTCTCGTGCTGGGTGAGGCCGAGACACCACGCGATGATGATGCGCTCGCGGGTGCGGACCAGCTCGGCGACGCCCCGGATCTCGTTCCGCCCGATCCCGGAGCCGCGCTCGACGGCCTCCCACGGCACGGCGCGCACGTCGGCCAGCAGCGCCTCGATGCCGAGCGTGTGGGCGCGGACCCAGTCCCACGCGATCGCCGATCCCGGGGTGCGATCCTCGGCCTCGACCAGCGCCTTCAGGATGCCCTTCAGGAGCGCGACGTCGCCGTTGATGCGCACGGGGAGGAACAGGTCCCCCGGGCGCCGACGTCGCGCTCGCCGTCGGCTTCCTCTTCGCCGAGGGGATCGTCCGCCACGCCGACGACGTCGTGCATGCGGCTCCCTGCGGCCCGGCGCGCAGCCCGGACGGTCTGCGCAACGTCGTCCGCGTCGAGCTGGCCCCCGGCGTGGACGTGGACGAGCAGCGGCTGGCGCGCAGCTTCGCCAGCACCGCCGGCTGCGGGCTGTGCGGCAAGACGTCGCTCGCGGCGCTCCCCGTCCTGCCCCGGCCGGCGCGCGCCGGGCGGCTCGCCGTCGACGCCGCCCTGATCCACGGCCTGCCCGAGACGCTGCGCCGAGCCCAGTCCGTCTTCGACCGCACCGGCGGGCTGCACGCGGCGGCGCTGTTCGACGCCGCCGGCCGCATGCTGGACGTCCACGAGGACATCGGCCGCCACAACGCCGTCGACAAGGTGATCGGCGCGCGGGTGCTGGCGCGCGCCACGCCGCTCGCGCGCCACATCCTCCTCGTGAGCGGACGCGCCGGCTACGAGCCGGTGCAGAAGGCGGCGGTCGGGGCGCCGTCGAGCCTGGCGGCGGAGCTCGCCGCGGCGGCCGGCATGACGCTGATCGGCTTCGTCCGCGACGGCCGCTTCAACATCATCTACGGCGGTGCCGAGCGCGTGATCTGAGGGTGCGGGGCGGCGGAGGCAGCCGCCGCCCGCACGCGCCTCACTTGATGAAGAGCATCTCCTGGTACGTCGCGAGCGGCCAGAGGTCGTCCGCGACCGTGCCTTCGAGCTCGTCGGCCGACTTGCGCAGATCGAGCATCGCCGGGAGCACCTTGCTGCAGCAATGCTTGGCGTGGTCGAGCGTCGACTTGAAGCCGTTCGAATCCATCGCCTCCTCCAGGGTGGCGATGCCGTCCTGGAGGTCCTTCACCATGGCCGTCACCTTGTCGAGCGTCTTGGTGTCGAAGGTGTAGCCGACCGCCTTCAGGTTGGCGCACGTCTGCGCCAGCTCGCCCTGGTAGCGGATCGCGGCGGGGAAGACGATCGTCTTCGCCATCTCGATCGCCGTGCGGCCCTCGACGTTGACGCTCTTGATGTACTGCTCGAGGTAGACCTCCTCGCGGCTCTCGAGCTCGCGCTTGGTGAGCACGCCGTACTTCTCGAAGACGTCCTCGATCTCCTTCGTGCCGAGGATCGGCAGCGCGTCGATCGTCGTACGGAGGTTCGGTAGGCCGCGCTGCTCGGCCTCCTCGTGCCAGGCGGCGGAGTAGCCGTCGCCGTTGAAGATGACGCGGCCGTGCTCCTTGATGATGGTCTCGAGCAGCGACTGCACGGCGGCGTTGAACGCGTCCTTGCCCTTGCCGGCGGCCGCCTCGAGCTGGTCGGCGATCCAGTCGAGGGACTCGGCGAGGATCGTGTTGATCGCGACCATCGGGCCGGCGATCGACTGGCCCGCGCCGACGGCGCGGAACTCGAAGCGGTTGCCGCAGAACGCGAACGGGCTGGTGCGGTTGCGGTCGCCGGGGTCCTTCGGCAGCGGCGGCAGCGTGTCGACGCCGACCGTCAGCGTGCCCTTGCCCTTCGACGTCTTCGCGCCGCCGGCGGCGATCTGCTCGAAGACGTCCGTCAGCTGGTCGCCGAGGAAGATCGAGATGATCGCGGGCGGCGCCTCGTTGGCGCCGAGGCGGTGGTCGTTCGCGGCCGACGCCACCACCGCGCGCAGCAGCGGCGAGTACTTGTCGACGGCGCGGATGACGGCGGCGCAGAAGACGAGGAACTGCGAGTTCTCGTGCGGCGTCTCGCCGGGATCGAGCAGGTTCCCCTGGGTCGCGTTGCCGAGCGAGAAGTTGACGTGCTTGCCCGAGCCGTTGACGCCGGCGAACGGCTTCTCGTGCAGCAGGCACGCCATGCCGTACTTCTCGGCCACGCGGCGCAGCGTCACCATGAGGAGCTGCTGGTGGTCGGTCGCGAGGTTCGCGCTCTCGAACACCGGCGCCACCTCGTACTGCCCGGGCGCCACCTCGTTGTGGCGCGTCTTCACCGGGATGCCGAGCTTGTAGAGCTCGTGCTCGCACTCGAGCATGAAGGCGAGGACGCGCTCGGGGATGGCGCCGAAGTACTGGTCCTCGAACTCCTGGCCCTTCGGCGGCGGCGCGCCGAACAGCGTGCGGCCGGTCGAGACCAGGTCGGGACGCGAGAAGTAGAAGTGGCGGTCGACGAGGAAGTACTCCTGCTCGGCGCCCGCGTACGAGAACACGGTCGCCGGCTTGGCGTGCCCGAAGAGCTTCAGCACGCGCTGCGCCTGCTTGTTGAGCGCCTGCATCGAGCGCAGGAGCGGCGTCTTCTTGTCGAGCGCCTCGCCGGTCCAGGACACGAACGCGGTCGGGATGCAGAGCGTGGTGCCGTTCGGGTTCTCGAGGATGTAGGCCGGGCTGGTGACGTCCCAGGCGGTGTAGCCGCGGGCCTCGAAGGTCGCGCGGATGCCGCCGTTCGGGAAGCTCGACGCGTCGGGCTCGCCCTGGATCAGCGTCTTGCCCTGGAACTCGGCGAGGGCGCCGCCCTGGCCGTCGGGGGAGAGGAAGCTGTCGTGCTTCTCCGCCGTGAGGCCGGTGAGGGGGTAGAAGACGTGGGCGTAGTGGGTCGCCCCCTTCTCGATCGCCCAGTCCTTCATGGCCGAGGCGACCATGTCGGCGACGGTCGGATCGAGGATCGAGCCCTCGTCGATGGTGCGACACAGCGACTGGAACACCGGCTTCGGCAGGCGCTGCTTCATCACGGCCCGGCTGAAGACGTTCGACCCGAAGAGCTCGCTCGCCGTGATCTTCGAGAACGACAGGGGCTCCGAGATCGGCTTGTACTTGGTCACGGCCTCGATGGCCTGGAGGCGTTCGGCGGTCCCGCTCACGATGGCTCCTTCCTACGTCCCGCGGCGGTCGTGCCGCGGCTGCCGGCGCAGCGCCGGGAAGCCCCGTGCGACGCAAAGGCCATGCCGACCCGTATGGGTCCCCGGGGCACGGTCTCCGTTGGGAAAATCGACGGCCCGATTCCCCGCTGCCGCTCGATCGGTGGGCGCCTGCCGCCGCAGTAGGCAGCGGCGACGTCAGGCGTCTCGCAGCGGCCGCGCCGTGGCACCCCGGATCAGGTCGACGAGGACGCGCGTGAGGCGCTCCTCGCGCATGGGCCGGCGCCGCTTGGACTCGGTGAGCAGCCACCCCTGCATGCTCACCCGGATGAGGACGGCGAGCGCCTCCGGGTCGCGGCAGAGCAGCCGGCGCGCCGCGACCGCGGTGCGGATCGCCTCGGTGCAGCGGGCGTCCATCATGTCCTCGATGGGCGCGGCCTCCTGCTCGATCTCCGCGTCGCCGATCCGCCGCGGCGTCACCAGCAGCTGGCGCAGCAGGGGGTCGGCGGCGATGGCGTGGTTCAGGTGGGTGATGCCGGTGAGCAGGCGGTCGAGCGGGTCGGGGATCTGCGCGGCACGCTCGATCGTGCCGCGCAGCGCCTGCTCCCAGCGGGCCTGGATGAGCGCGCGGATCAGGTCGGTCTTGGTCGAGAAGTGGGCGTAGATCGTGGCCGTCGAGACGCCCGCCTCGGCGGCCAGCGCGCGCATCCCGGTGCCCCCGAAGCCACGGCTCGGGAACAGCTCCCACGCCGCCTCGAGGATGGCGCGTCGCTTCGCCGCCGAGCGCGGGACGCGGTCGACGTCCGCGCCGGCCGCGGCGGCGCGCGTGGTTGACAGCGCGGGCGGACGCCGGGTAGTCGAGCGACGAGGCGAAACGATCCGCTCATTTCGTTTCAGTTTCGGCATCGCCGCTCCTCTACCACGACGCGACGCGCCGCCGACAGCCGGCGGGAGCCCCGCCCTGGGCCGCGTCGCGAACCGCGTCATCGACGAACCCGAACCCGAAGGAGACCCGGCATGACGACCCCCGACGTCCGCGTGCCCACGAAGCTCGCGCACTTCGTGCTGCGCTCGAAGCACTACCCGGAGACCGTCGACTGGTATCGGCAGGTGGTCGGTGCGCGCGTCGTGTTCGCCAACGAGCAGCTGACGTTCCTCACCTACGACGACGAGCACCACCGCATCGCGGTCGCGAACGTGCCCTGGCTCGAGGACGGGTCGCCCACCGCCGCCGGCGTCGACCACATCGCCTTCACGTTCGCGACGCTGGCGGACCTCCTCCATACCTATCGCCGCCTGAAGGACGCCGGCATCCTGCCCCACTGGTGCATCAACCACGGCCCGACGACGTCGCTCTACTATCGCGACCCGAACGGCGTGCAGGTCGAGCTCCAGATCGACAACTTCCCCGACGAGGCGGCGCTCATGGCCTGGGTACGGAGCGACGCCTTCCGGCAGAACCCCATCGGCGTCAGCTTCGATCCCGACGTGCTCGCGGCGCGCTTCGACCGCGGCGATCCGCTCGCGGAGCTGATCAAGCAGGGCTCCGCACCGCCTCCGGGCTGACATGGCCGACCTGACGACGCCCGTCCTCATCGTCGGCGGCGGCCCCGTCGGTCTCGCCGCGTCGATCTGTCTCTCGCGTCTCGGCGTGCCGTCGCTGCTCGTCGAGCAGCACGAGACGACGACGAGCCACCCGCGCGCCACGGTGGTGAACACGCGCACCTGGGAGCTGTTCCGCGAGTGGGGCGTCGACGCCGAGGTGCGTCGCGGCGGCCTGCCGGCCGAGCGCTCGCGCTACGTGGTCTGGGCCACGACGCTCACGGGGTGGGAGCTGGGTCGCCTCGACCTGATGGCGCCGAAGCCCGGCGAGGACGCGCGCACGATGGTGCGCAACCTCGGCCGCCAGAGCCCCGCGGTCACGGGCATCTGCCCGCAGGACGTCTACGAGCCCATCCTCCGCCGCACGGCCGAGGGGTTTCCGCTCGCCGACGTCCGCTACCACACCCGGCTCGTGACCTTCGCCCAGGACGCGGGCGGCGTCGACGCCACGATCCGCCGGCTCTCCGACGGCCGCGAGCAGACCGTCCGCGCGCGCTGGCTCCTCGCCTGCGACGGCGCCGCCAGCCCGGTGCGCGAGCGGCTCGGCGTCGCCATGGTCGGTCCGGACGACATCGGCCGCATCCTGAACGCCTACGTCCACGCCGACCTCACGCCCTACCTGGCCGGCCGCGAGGGCCCGCTCTACTGGATCCTCAACGCGGACGTCGCCGGCGTCTTCATCGCGCTCGACGGCGCCACGCGCTGGCTCTTCGACACGCCCTTCCAGCTCGGCCCGGACGAGACCGTCGCGCGCTTCACGCCCGCGCACTGCGCGGCGCTCGTGCGCCGCGCCGTCGGCGTGCCCGACCTGCCGGTCGACGTGCGCTCGATCGACCCCTGGATCATGCGCTCGCAGGTCGCGGAGCGGTACCGCGACGGCCGCTGCTTCCTCCTCGGCGACGCCGCCCATCGCTTCCCGCCCACCGGCGGCTTCGGCATGAACACCGGGGTCCAGGACGCGCACAACCTCGCCTGGAAGCTCGCCGGCGTGCTCCAAGGCTGGGCGCCCGAGGCGCTGCTCGACACCTACGAGAGCGAGCGCCGCCCCGTCGGCCAGTTCAACGCCGATCAGAGCTTCAAGAACACGCGCGCCATGCCGAGCCCCGGCACGCCCGCGGAGCGCGCCGCCGAGCCGCTCGCCCTGATCGAGCAGGACACGCCGGAGGGCGCCGCGGTGCGCGCCATGATCGCGGCGGGCATCGAGAGCACGCGCGAGCACTTCAGCGCCCAGGGGCAGGCGAAGGGCTTCGCCTATGCGTCGGCGGCGATCGCCCCCGACGGCTCCGACGACGGCACGCCGAGCACCGTGATCGACTACGTGCCGACGGCGCGGCCGGGCAGCCTCGCCCCGCACGCCTGGATCCGGCGCGACGGCGTCCTGGGCTCGCTGCTCGACCTGTTCGGCTCGCGCTTCGTGCTGCTCACCGGTCCCGACGCCACCGGCTGGCACCGGGCGGCCGCCGCCCGCGACGTGCGCCTTCCCCTCGCCGTCCACCGGGTGGGCGGCGACGTCCAGCTCGACGACGGCGCGCCCGCCGATTGGTGCGCGCTCTACGGCGTCGATCCGGACGGTGCCGTCCTCGTCCGCCCCGACGGCCACGTCGCGTGGCGTGCCCGCGGCGCGGCCGTGGACGCCGCGGCGGTCCTCCGCGACGTGCTCGCCCGGGCGACGGGACGATCGTGACGCCGCGAGGGGCGACGCCCGCTCGTCGCCTGTGCTAGGTGGCGCGGACCATGCGGGTCATCGCCTTCCTCGTCGCCTCCCTCCTCGCCTCCACGGCCGCCGCGGCCGACAAGAAGCTCGCCGAGGGCTGGACGCCCGAGGCCGTGAAGGAAGCGAACGTCGCCTGCACCGACGCCCTCGTCGACGGCGCCTGGAAGAACACGAAGCGCGAGCAGAAGCTCGACGAGACGCTCGCGCTGACGCCCGAGATCCGCGAGCAGCTGGCGCCCCAGATCAAGGCCTTCGGCAAGCTCTGCGAGTGCACGGTGCGAAAGATGGCCGAGAAGTTCAGCCGCAACGACTACGAGCACGACGACGGGCAGGTCGAGAAGTACGCGCGCGAGCTGGTCGAGAACGGAACCTGCAAGCTTCCCAAGCCGTAAGGCATCTGCTCGCCGCCGCGCATACGTGAATCCACGTACGCGCACGGGTGGACGGCAGCCCCGTGGCGCAGGCACCATCCGCACCATGCGGGGACGCACGCTCGCCGGTCTGTTGTCCCTGCTGCTCGCCGCTCCGGCCTGGGCCGTGTCCGTCGACCTCGCCCAGCTTCCGAACGGCGGTGGACCGGTGCCGAACGGGACGGTGCTGACCGATCAGTGGCGCTCGCTCGGCATCCTCTTCTCCGCACGCACCGCCGACGGCGACCCGATCGACGCCATCGCGCACGACTTCGGCACCGGCCTGAAGCACCTCTTCTTCAGCCCGGACGTCTTCGGCGCGGTCGCGATCTTCGACTTCGTCGAGCCCGGCACGGCGACCCCGAGCGACGTCCAGCACTTCCAGCTCGACGTGTACTTCGAGGCCGGCGAGTCGGCGACGCTCGTCGCGCTCGACGCCAACGGCATGGTCGTCGATCAGTCCGTGGTCGACAACGCCGCCGGCGGCGACGTCACGATGGCCGTCACCGGCGTGCTTCGCCGCGTCGAATGGCGAACGCAGGGCAACCCGGGCATCGCCGGCAAGCTCATCGAGTTCACGCCATACACTCCGCCGGATCCGCCGGATCCGCCCGACCCGCCGGATCCGCCCGATCCGGCACCGTGCGCGGCGGCGCCGATCGGCGGCTGCCGCAGTGCCGCCAAAGCGAAGCTGGCCGTCGACGCCCGCAAGGCCGGCAAGGAGAAGACGGCGCTCCGGCTGCGTGCCTTCACCGCCGCGACCACGCGCGCCGACTTCGGCGATCCGGTCGCCGGCACGACCCGCTACGCGGCCTGCATCTACGACGCCGGCGACCGGCTCGCCGGCGCCCTCGTGGTGCCGCGCGCAGGCGCCGCCTGCGGCCCGAAGCAGAAGCCCTGCTGGAAGGCGAAGAAGACGACGGGCTGGCGCTATGCCGACCCGTCCGCCGCGGCCGACGGCGTGAAGGCGATCACGGCCGCCGCCGGCGCCGCCGGCAAGGGCACGCTCCAGATGCAGGCGGGCAACGCCGCCCGCAAGGGTCGGACGGCCATGCCGACGGGCACGGCCGCCGCGCTCCAGGGCGCGACCCGCGTACGGGTGCAGATCGTGACCGGCGACGCCGCATGCTTCGAGGCGACGCTGGGCACGGTGACGAAGGCCGACGGCCGGCGGCTCGTGGCGAAGGCCCCGTAACCCGCCGGCGCCGGCCGCGCGGCGCCGCCCGTTGACCCACGGCCGGCGCGCACGGAAGGTGGCCGCGTGCCTCGGACCGCTCGCCGCGTCTCGCGCGTGACGCCCCCCGGGCCGGCGCGGCGCGGGTGACGGCGCGGCGCCCGCGCGGCTTCCGCATCCTCTTCGTCTGCCTCGTCTGCATCGGGCTCGGACAGTCGATGCTGTTCGCGATCCTGCCGCCGGCGGCACGCGAGCTCGGCATCTCGCCGGTCCAGATCTCGATCATCTTCGCGACCTCGGCCACGTTCTGGATCTTCGTCAGCCCGTGGTGGGGGCGGCAGAGCGACGTGTGGGGACGGCGGCCCGTCGTGCTGATCGGGCTCCTCGGGTTCGGCCTCTCGATGGGGCTCCTCGGTGCGACGATCGCGCTCGGCGGCGCCGGTCTGCTGCCGCCGCCACTGGTGTGGCCGCTGCTGATCGCGTCGCGCTGCGTGTTCGCGCTGGTCGGCTCGGGCACCGGACCCGCGTCGCAGGCGTACGTCGCCGATCGCACGTCGGCGAGCGAGCGGGCGCGCGGCGTCGCCTTCGTCAGCGCCGCCGTCGGCTTCGGCGAGACGGTCGGCCCGGCCGTCGGCGCGGTGCTGGCGACGCTGGCGCTCACCGCGCCGCTCTTCTTCACCGCCGGCCTCTCGGCCCTGAGCGCCGCCGTCATCTGGCGGTGGCTTCCCGAGGAAGGCCCCGTCCGCAAACACGGCGAGGCGCCGCGGCACATCCGCTGGACCGACCGCCGTGTGACGCCGTTCCTCCTCGTGACGGCCGCCCTCCAAGCAGTGCGCGCCACCACCGTCATCACCTTCGCGCTCTTCCTCCAGGACGTCCTCGGCCTGACCGCGACCGAGGCCGCCCAGCGCGCCGGCCTGGGATTCGTGGCGCTCGCCGCCGCGGGGCTCGTGTCGCAGCTCGTGCTGATCCAGCGCCTGCAGCCGACGCCGCGCCAGATGCTGCGCGCCGGCACGCCGCTCATGCTGGTCGCGTTCGGCCTGCTCTGCTTCGCCGACGGCCTGCCGGCGTTCCTCCTCGCGCTCGCTGCGCTGGGCGCCGGCGTGGGCCTCGTCCGTCCGGGCAGCGCCGCGGGAGCGTCGCTCGCCGTCGACGCCGACGAGCAGGGCGCCGTCGCCGGCCTCCTCGGCGGGCTCACGGTGCTCGGCAACGTCCTCGGGCCGGTCCTCGGCACCGCGCTCTACGAGCTCGACCCGCACGCGCCCTACCTGCTGAACGCGGCGATCATGGTGGCGACGCTGGCCTTCGTCTTCGCGAGCCCGCGGCTGCGCCGTCTCGGCACGTAGCGCCTGTCGATCCGGGCCCCGCTCGTTCGACGAGGAGGCAGGAGGACACATGATCGAGTGCTACGCCTTCCGGATGGTTCCCCCGTTCGCCCAGGGGCTCGTACGCGACCTGCGCGTGCGCTGGGCGCTCGAGGAGGCCGCCCTGCCCTACCGCATCGTCCACGTCGACATCGACGACGGCGGCGACGCCATGCCCCGCAGCACGTACCGCGAGGTCCAGCCCTTCGGACAGATTCCCGCGCTCCGCGACGGCGAGCTGCGGCTATTCGAGTCGGGCGCCATCGTCCTGTACCTGGCCGAGCGCTGCGAGCGGCTGCTGCCGCGCGACGCCGCCGGACGCGCGCGCGTGACGCAGTGGATGTTCGCGGCCATCGACACGATGGAGAACCCGATCCAGGAGCTGGCCGGCATCGACCTCTTCCATGCCGACGAAGCCTGGGCGCAGGCCCGGCGGCCGGCGGTCGTCGACGCGGTCCGCCGGCGCCTGGCGGAGCTCGCCGCCGCGCTCGGCGGCCGCGAGCACCTCGCCGGCGCGTTCTCGGCGGCCGACGTTCTCATGGCGACGGTGCTGCGCATCCTGCGCCACACCGACCTCGTCGCGGAGCAGCCCGTCCTGACGCGCTACCTCGAGCGCTGCGTGCGCCGCCCGGCGTTCACGAAGGCGCTCGCCGACCAGATGGGGGACTTCACGCAGGCGGCCTAAGCGTCGTCCACCGCCGCGAGGGCGCGCTCGAGCTCCGCGACGCTCGCGCGCGTCCGCGCCGCGGCCTCCTCGGCGAGACGCAGCTCCTTACGGAGCGCGGCGATCCGCTCGCCGCGCCGGTCGGCGTCGAGCCGCGCGGTGCGCAGCCGCGTCTCGAGACGTTGGCGTTCGGCGGCACGCCGCGCACGCTCGGCCTCACGCCGCCGGCGCTCGGCCTCCGCGGCCGCGCGGGCTGCAGCGTCGGCCCGCATCCGCGCGCGGCGCGCTCGATCGCCGCCGGCCTTCTTCGCCGCCGGGCGCGAGCGTGCCGGGCGGGCCGGCGCAACCGCCCCCACCATCGCCTCGAAGCCGGGCGGATCGCGATCCTCGGCGAGCGTGCCCGGCAGGCCGGGCGCGAAGCCGCCGCGCGCCGCCAGCGCCGCGAGCGTCGTGGTCACACGGCGCAGCGTCGCCTGTTGGCGGCATGGCCGCCTCGCCGAGCAGGCCCGCGGCGCGTTTGCGCAGCGTCGCCATCGCCTGACGATGCGCCGCCGCCGCCGCGAGGTCGCCGCGCATGCGCTCGGCGGCCGACAGCAGCGCGTGGAACGCCGGCCGCGCCTGCCAGTAGAGCTGGTTCACCGCCCACGCCGACAGCGTCGGCCGACGTCGCCGTGCCGCCAGCTCCGGCCGGCCGCGTCGCGCACCGCAGGGCGGCGACACCCTCCTTCCGCTGAGCGACGAAGTTCGCCGGGCGCGAGCGTGCCGGGCGGGCCGGCGCAACCGCCCCCACCATCGCCTCGAAGCCGGGCGGATCGCGATCCTCGGCGAGCGTGCCCGGCAGGTCGGGCGCGAAGCCGCCGCGCGCCGCCAGCGCCGCGAGCGTCGTGGTCACACGGCGCAGCGTCGCCTCGTTGGCGGCATGGCCGCTCTCGCCGAGCAGGCCCGCGGCGCGTTTGCGCAGCGTCGCCATCGCCTGACGATGCGCCGCCGCCGCCGCGAGGTCGCCGCCGCGCATGCGCTCGGCGGCCGACAGCAGCGCGTGGAACGCCGGCCGCGCCTGCCAGTAGAGCTGGTTCACCGCCCACGCCGACAGCGTCGGCCGACGCCGTGCCGCCAGCTCCGCCGCGCCGGCCGCGTCGCCCGCACCGCGCAGGGCGGCGACACCCTCCTTCCGCTGAGCGACGAAGTCTGCCAGGGAGGCGCGGTAGAGCGCCTGGAGCGCCTCGTCGAATCCCGCCACGCACGCGATCCTACCCCGGACCGCCGCGCGGGTCGCCTGGAGGAGGACCGTCCGTGAAGTTCATGTGCCTGGCATACGAGGAGGAGTCGCAGCTCGACGTCCTGTCGCAGAGCGAGTGGGACGCGCTGCGCCGCGAGACGATCGCCTACGTCGACCGGCTCCGCGCCGGCGGCCACCTCCTCACCACCTACGCACTCCAGCGCGCCGGCACCGCAGCGACGGTGCGCCGCCGCGACGGCAAACGTCTCGTCACCGACGGCCCCTTCGCCGAGGCGAAGGAGATCGTCGGCGGCTTCTTCCTGATCGAGGCCCGCGACCGCGAGGAAGCACTGGCCCTGGCGGCCGACTGGCCGTCGGCGCGCTTCGGCGCGATCGAGGTCCGGCCGGTCGAGGAGGCGCTGCCGGAGGCAACGCGGTACCGGTGAACCCCACCGTCCTGCTTCTCGGGTTCGAGTTCGCTTCCTCAAGCAGCCGCCGTCGCGACGGTTGCCTTCCAGTCCCTCCTCGTCGGGGATGACTCGGCAACCTTCACGGATCTGCGTGGCCCCGCGGCGGAGCGCATCAGGTTTCAGTCCCCTCCTCGTCGGGGATGACTCGGCAACGTCGGGGACGTAGCCGCTCGTCGGGAGGGTGGTCGACGTGTTTCAGTCCCCTCCTCGTCGGGGATGACTCGGCAACACCAGTGCCACGGGTTTCATCGTCGGATGCAATTCCGGTTTCAGTCCCCTCCTCGTCGGGGATGACTCGGCAACAGAATTGTGGCGCACCGGCCGCCCGCGGCGGCTGCGGGTTTCAGTCCCCTCCTCGTCGGGGATGACTCGGCAACTGAGGCGACTCACACCGCGCGCCCGTATGTGAGCTGTGTTTCAGTCCCCTCCTCGTCGGGGATGACTCGGCAACAGGAGGGCGACTATATGCATAGCCGGATCGCTACCGCGTTTCAGTCCCCTCCTCGTCGGGGATGACTCGGCAACCCGAGCGCGACCCCGGCGGCGCGGGTGCGCTGCGAAGCGTTTCAGTCCCCTCCTCGTCGGGGATGACTCGGCAACGCGAAGCCCCGGACCTGGGCCGCGGCACCGCTGTCGTGTTTCAGTCCCCTCCTCGTCGGGGATGACTCGGCAACCCTTCGCCGTCATCGGCGGTGGCGGGGCCGCGGTCCTGTTTCAGTCCCCTCCTCGTCGGGGATGACTCGGCAACGCGGTCGTGCTGGATCGCGCGCTGCAGACCAGCTTTTAGTTTCAGTCCCCTCCTCGTCGGGGATGACTCGGCAACGCTGGTGCTCCTGATCGCCGACGTCGTGCTCACGCTTCGTTTCAGTCCCCTCCTCGTCGGGGATGACTCGGCAACCCGTCACGGCGGCGACGGAGCCCATCACCGCCGCAATGTTTCAGTCCCCTCCTCGTCGGGGATGACTCGGCAACGACGTTCACGTTCGCGACGGGCGTCGGCAGCGTGCCCCGTTTCAGTCCCCTCCTCGTCGGGGATGACTCGGCAACCCGCGGCCCGTCATCCACCTAGCGGACGCGCTCTGTGTGTTTCAGTCCCCTCCTCGTCGGGGATGACTCGGCAACATCGCGACGTACGAGCCCGGACTCGCGCCGGCGTTCTGTTTCAGTCCCCTCCTCGTCGGGGATGACTCGGCAACGTGAGCGTGTGCCCGTTCGAGCCGCTCGATCCCCGATGTTTCAGTCCCCTCCTCGTCGGGGATGACTCGGCAACGTCAAGAGCCGCGAGCGGGGTCCGGGAGGCTCAGGGTTTCAGTCCCCTCCTCGTCGGGGATGACTCGGCAACTTACCCATACGTTCGTCCAACGTTCGGGTGAACGTTTGTTTCAGTCCCCTCCTCGTCGGGGATGACTCGGCAACCCTGGAGCCGCTCGAGCCACGCGCTCAACGACTCGGCATGTTTCAGTCCCCTCCTCGTCGGGGATGACTCGGCAACGATGTCGAACTCATACTCGACGCCGTCGCGCTGGATGTTTCAGTCCCCTCCTCGTCGGGGATGACTCGGCAACGTGCGCTACGTCTGAAAATGTACCTCGACGAGTCGCCGTTTCAGTCCCCTCCTCGTCGGGGATGACTCGGCAACCGGGACACGACGACGGTCGGCGCCATCGGCGCGCACAGTTTCAGTCCCCTCCTCGTCGGGGATGACTCGGCAACTCGATGCTGATGCGCTTCCCGTCGGCGCCGTAGAGGTTGTTTCAGTCCCCTCCTCGTCGGGGATGACTCGGCAACCAGATATCGCAGCGCAACCGGGACGACGTCCGCAAGTTTCAGTCCCCTCCTCGTCGGGGATGACTCGGCAACACGCCCGTCGTCGCCGAGGCGATCGGCAACAGCTGCACGTTTCAGTCCCCTCCTCGTCGGGGATGACTCGGCAACGCGAGCGTTCGAGCCACGACCCGAGCGACGGCGCCGGCGTTTCAGTCCCCTCCTCGTCGGGGATGACTCGGCAACCAGAGTGGCCAAGGCCTGCGTTCCGAGCTGGCCGGGGAGTTTCAGTCCCCTCCTCGTCGGGGATGACTCGGCAACACGCAGCTCCACCTCAACACCGCGGTCGTCGCCAACAGTTTCAGTCCCCTCCTCGTCGGGGATGACTCGGCAACCGGGACTCGTGTCGGGCGAGCTCGGCACCGGCCGCGTGCGTTTCAGTCCCCTCCTCGTCGGGGATGACTCGGCAACTTGTGGGGAGGGCGTCGACCGGTGGGCACGATCCACGTTTCAGTCCCCTCCTCGTCGGGGATGACTCGGCAACCGCTCCACCATACTCGGCAATTCGCGGAGTTGGGCGTGTCCTTTGACCATTTCCCTTCGCAACGCCGCGTTCTGCTCAACAACCTGCCGAATTTGCGAACTCCGGATCACCATATGTCCGCGCAGTAGTTCTGGAACTCGCAGCCCGTGCACCGTCTGCGCACCGGTGTGGGCTCGGGTAGCCGCTCTTCTGCGATCATGGTGCGGACACTGTCAACCGCCTCGAGAGTCCACGATCTGTCGGGCTCGGCAGCGTCCACGCGCACCACTTCATCGCTAGGAATCAGGTAGACGAAGCCGCATGGCACCGGACGGTCGAAGGACTCCTCGATCAACACCGCATACGCGGCAAGCTGCAGCCGATGGTTCCTTCGCACGCCGCCTTCGGTGTCCTTGAAGTCGATCGGGAAGCAGGCGTCGTCGGTTACCACGAGCAGGTCGATGCGTCCGGACAAGCCGAGGATCGCCGAACGCACCCAGACATCGAAGCGCCGCTCGCCGGCGACGAGCCCGTACTCCTTCAGGCGCCGCCGCCGCTCGAGCGCTTCGACGGCAGCTTGTGCGGCGTGGCCGCGACGCATCTTGTACGAGCGCACATGGTCGACGGGAAGGACGTATCGATAGAAGGGGATCCGAGGGCAGTATGCCCACTGCTTGAGATCGGTTACGTTCAGCTCGATCTCGGCAGCCGCATCCGTCATCGTCATCCCGTGCGCTGGACCGTGCGCCGCGCCTTGGCGTCCTTCTCACATACGGGGACGACAATGATGTGCCCGGCCTCGGAGCCGAGCGTGTCGGAGAGACGGGCGAACAGCTCGTTGCGTCGGGTAGCATCGAGCGGCCCCGAGAAGACACTGTACTGCGTGTGCGCCAGGCCGTAGTCGCGACACGTGTTCATGATCCGCATGCGGGTGCGGTCGTCCGGGATGTCGTAGACGACGAACGTCAGAAGCTGCTCCATCCTCACCACTTGAAGGCGAAGGCCCGGTAGGCAGTGCGATCTCTTAGGCTCGTCGCCAGGTTGCGCGCCTGGATCTGAATCACCGACTTGATCCGATGGCGGCGCCCCCGGAACCCGACTTCGCCCTCGAGTCGCTCAATGACCGAAGCTGCCACCGCGTGCCGGCCATCGTCGGTCAGGAGACCGCCGCGCATCTCGAGTGACGTCCCCTTTGTCACGAGCGACACGACGGCACGGTCGACGATGGGCTGCCGAAACTCCTCGATCAGGTCGAGCACGAGCGACGGCTTGCCGGGACGGTCGACGTGCAGGAAGCCGGCGAACGGCTCGAGGCCGGCGTTCATGATCGCGCCCCACACCTGCGTGTAGAGGATGCCGTAGCCGTAGTTCAGCGCGGCGTTCACCGGGTCCGTCGCGCCGCGGTGCTCGCGCACTGCGAAAGGGGTCTTTGCTTCGAGCAGGGCTCGGATCCCCGCCCAGTAGTGTCGTCCCGCTGAGCCTTCGAGCGCGAGCAGGCTAGGGCGTGCGTCGTCGATGGATGCGCCCTCCACGCCGTCAACCTCACGCCGGAGCTTCTCGATACCCTTCACCGCCGCCGAAAGGCGAGCGAACGCATCCGGGTTGGTGCCCTTCTGATATTTTCCGAAGTACTTCAGCAGCGCCGCCTGGTTGCCGAGCTTTCCGCGCACGACGGCCTGCGCCACCGTGAGGCCACGGTCGTCCGTGTAGGCGGCCATCTGCGCCCGGCGCGTGATGACCGTGGCCGTCAGCATGGGCGACGACACCATGGCGATCGGTCGGCCGGCCGAGCTGAGAAACGCGAGTCGAATGCCACGCTCGCAGCAGGCCTGGATGAGGTCTGTGGAGAGCGTGACACCCGCACCCGTAACGATGATCTCGCTCACGCGGAACAGGGGTAGCTCGACCTGCTCTGGCTGCGTGCGTGGCTTTGGAGTGGCGCCGCGCAAGCGTGCCGGCTCGGTTCGCTCGCCGGCGGAGGTAAGGACCGTGAGTCTCTGCGGAGGGGGTATCTCGAAAGGCAGAAGGAGCTGTGGCCCGCCGTCGACGAGCTCCAGCCGCGGTTTGGGGCCGCGGACGACAAGGCGCTCGCTGGTCTTGCCGAGAAAGACACCGGGCTTGCTGACGACGACGCTGTCCATGGATGTGTCCGCTGATGGGATAATAGCATGATGCGATCGGCCGAGGTGGAAGACTTTCGGCTTCGGGTGCTGTGGCAGATGCGACACGCGCGTGAAGCGTGACGATGCACGTGTTGCAGCTGCTCGGGCTCGGCCCCCCACATGCAGCCGCCAAGCTGGCCCATGGATTGCGACCGGGCGCTCGTGCGCCTTGTTTACGACCGCGGCACGATTTCTGCTCCTGAACCCGCCGTCCGGCTTCGACGTGCACGGGCGCCCAAGCGTTGTCTGGGATACCCGGGTCGGCGCCCATCGGACCCCGGCCTTTCGCTTGGTGGAGCTTCGGACCTGGCTGGCCAGCCACCGCATCCCTTGCGCCGACACGACGCGCTCCTTCGTGCCCCGTCCGACAGACTGGACGATGCCGACCGTACGCGTTCTTCCGGCGCACGCTGCTCTATGGGCGCGCGCTGGCGGCGCTCCTGCCGGCGCTCGCGTGGTGCCCCCGGTTCCATCTCGAGGCCGAGTGCCTGCTCGGCGGCCAGCCCGGTACGGCTTCACCTCGCATCTGGTGACCCCATCTTCCCGAGCAACGAGCCGCGGCGCTTCGATAGCCGCGTCGAGGAGCGCTTCGCGCGCGACATGGCGCGGGCGGCACCGGAATGGGACGTCGTGCGCGAGCCCGAGGCGGTACCCGCCGGCGCATCGCTCGCCGTCTTTCCGGACTTCGCGCTCAAGCACCGCTACGACGGGCGGCGATGGCTGGTGGATATCCTCGGGTTCTGGTCGCCGGCGTACGTCACGCGGAAGCTCACCCGCCTGCGGGCGGCGGGGATCCCGAACCTGGTGCTGTGCGTGGCCGAGGAAAGGAACTGCGGCGAGGACGACCTGCCGGCGGCGGCGCGGGTGGTGCGGTATCGGCGGTGGGTGAACGTCGGGGCGGTGCTGCGGGTGATGGGGGAGGGGTGATGCGGGATGCCCCGACGGTTGCGGGTGCACCGAAAACGGTGCACAAGGTCGAGCGGTAGGGAGTGCCCATGGCCGGGCTGCTCCCGAAGCTGGAATGTCGCTTCTATCGCATGCCGAGCGGTCACGAACCCGTGCGCAGATGGCTGCTGGACCTCTCCTCCGACGAGCGCCAAGAGATCGGCGCGGACATCAGACGTGCGCAGTGGCGATGGCCCGTCGGGCGGCCGTTGGTCGGTACTTTCGGACGAGGTCTCTACGAGGTCAGGTCGAGCCTTCGCGGCGACATCTATCGCGTCCTGTTCTGCGTGCGGCAGGACACGATGGTGCTTCTGCACGGGTTCAAGAAGAAGACGGTGGCGGTCCCGGCGGGTGATCTCGCGTTGGCCCGTAGGCGCCAGCACGAAGTGGAGCGTTCGGAATGACGACTCGTATTGGATCGACCTTGGACTCGCTGCTCGAGCAGACCGGCGACCTCGAGGAAGTGAACCTTCGAGCACAGAAGAAGGAGCTGGCGCTGGCCGTCGACAAACGGATGCGCGGGCTTCGGATGACGAAGTCTGCCCTCGCGAGCCGGATGCGGACGAGCCGGACCGTCGTGGATCGGCTGCTGGACCCTGCCGACACGAGCGTGACGCTGGCGACACTGGCGAAGGCATCGGCGGCACTGGGGTGTCGGCTGAGGATCGGGCTTGTGAGAGACGGGCTCGGGGCGAGAGCAGCGCTGGCTCAAGGGCGGGGTGCGAAGGCTCGGCCGAACGTTCGATACTAGTGCACCGCCGTTGACGTTGAATCAATATGACGTGCGCCCGTCCATCGTGGCATGGGACGCGGGATGGTGGTGCGGGTGTCGGCGCAGCAGCGCCGCGCGTTGACGGCGATCGTGGCAGCGGCCACGGCACCGGCGCAGGAAGTGCGGCGGGCGCAGGTGATTCTCTGGACCGCGGACGGCGTGAGCGGGGCGGACGTCGCCGCGCGACTCCACGTGTCCGCGGAAGCGGTTTCGCGGATCCGGCGGCGGTTCGTCGAGCATGGCGTGGCCGGGCTGGTGACGCGGCCGAAGGCCGGGCGCACGGACCACGCGGTCCCGGCGGCGACCGCGGAGCGCCTCGTCGAACTCGCGATGTCGCCGCCGCCCGCGGGCCGCAGTCGCTGGACCACGCGCCTGCTCGCGCGACAGGTGGGGCTCACCAGCGGCTGCGTCTCCGATCTCCTGCGCCGCAATGGGCTGAAGCCCCACCTGGTGCGCACGTACAAGGTGAGCCGCGATCCCGCGTTCGTGACGAAGGTGCGCGACATCGTCGGCCTCTACCTCCATCCCCCAGAGCACGCGGTGGTGCTGAGTGTCGACGAGAAGACGTCGATTCAGGCGCTGGAGCGCACGCAGCCGCCGTTGCCCCTGCGCGCTGGCCGGGCCGCGCGGCATACGCACGACTACAAGCGGCACGGGGTCATCGACCTGTACGCCGCCCTCGAGATCGCCACGGGCGCCGTGACGCATCGGCTCACCGATCGCCACCCGGCCGCTGACTTCCTCGCCTTCATGCGCCAAGTGGTGCGCACGTATCCCGGCCGCGAGTTGCACGTCATCCTCGACAACTCCGCGACGCACAGCACCCCGGACATCCGCGCCTGGCTCGCCGCGAACCCACACGTCCACTTCCACTACACGCCGACGCGCGCGTCGTGGCTCAATCAGGTCGCAGGCTTCTTCGGGATTCTCGGAAAACAATGCCTGAGCCAGAGCAATTGTCCCTCGAAGAAGGCGCTGCGCGCCCACCTCACCGCGTTCCTGCACGGGTGGAAAAAGAACCCGACGCCGTTCGTCTGGACGAAACCGGCCCAGGCCATCATCCGCTCCTACCGCCGCATGCTTGAGCGCATGTCGACGGCGGTGCACTAGTCGCTCGGGTCGAACGGTCGAACACCACCCGGCGACCCGCGTTTCCTCGGTTTTATCGTCCGACGGTCGGTCGTCGTCGCCATCAGGCGTCATCCCTCAGGCTCAGAGTCGAGGCCGCTACGTGTGTACGGAACCGAGGGGATCTTATTGCGACCGCCTGTCGGCCGTCAGCGGCAACTGAGTGAGTTCGGCGGTGGGCTCGCAGTGCTCGGCTATGTCTTATCGCCGACGCGCCGGTAGAGTGAGAAGTGATGAGACGATCGCTCGTGCCTGAGCGGTAGAACGCGGAAGTGAACAATACGATCTCGGTTCCAGCGGGCTTGCTCTTCCGAAAACGGGGCTATCCGGTCGACGGTCGCCCCAGGGCCGAGGTCGTCAAGTGGCGCCACCAGGTCGCCTGCTACCAGCACGCTTGGCTTCCATCCTTTCGGGTCGACGATAACGGAAATCGGATGCGGCTCGGTTCGGTGCTCGACGGACGTCACCTGTACGAAACCGCCTCGCCTGCCCAGGTAGTTGATGGCCCAGAGTACGTCGCGGACAGCCGGCGGGGCATGGCCGCGAAAGCCGAGTCCAATCTCGAACGGGCCACCAAAGCTGCACACCTCGCGGTAGATTAGCGTTGAACCGAATGGGCCACCTTCCGGGGGTACCTCGTCGTCCGCTGCCGCATCGTCGTCTGCTCCATACTCCCGAACGCGGCGCTGCGCTCTCATGAACGTGTTCGTGACCGCCAAGAACGGGGGCGGGAGTATCGCCGTCGCCGCCTCCTTGAGCAGAGCGAACAATCCGCGACCGGCGCTCTCACCTTCGGTACGATAGGCGGCATCGATCAGCGCGCACTTCACAGCGTACGGGGTTGGCACCAGCATCGTCTTGCCTCCCGCGCTCGTGGAGGCGCTCGACCGGAGCGAGAAGAGCGCCGCTGGTTCCAGGCGGCCAACCCACCATCGATCTGGAGCCGACAAGCCCACGTCAGGCTCCGAGACTGGCTGTGATTCGATGCATCTCGCTCACGAAGGCATCCATCGTATCGAATCGCTTCGACTTCACGACCTCATTCCGACCCAACGTGTTGAGCTCTTTGGTCGTTGCCTCGACACGCTCCCGGTACGAGTCTACCAACGCGCTCGCCGACGGTGCCGGTGGCGCTCCACTGCTCGTCGCGATGATTCCCTGGAAGCCGAGCACGTGCGGCAGCTGCGTGTTCCGGTGGGCCCCCCGTGGCCGTACAAACGTGTACGTAACGCTCTGGAGCAGAGCCTTGATGCGCTGGCGTCGGTCATCCTCTGCTACAGCGTATTCGAACGTAACGTCGTTGCGACCAACGCGATCGAGCTCAAGGTGAACGACTGCGGCGTACTGCCCACTGCTCGCTGGGCGATAGAAGAGCGCCTGACCGAGCCCAGACTCCTCTCCTGCGCTCGCGCCCCTGAACTCCGGATCGTACTTGACGTGCACGTACGAGTCGGTCCGAGTGTGCCCTGGCCTGCCGACGACCCAGCCGAACTCCACGCACGACTTGCGTGGGACGGAGTAACCGTACTGGACGAGCAGTGTGCCCTCGACATCGGTGAGTGCACAGCGCTTCATGATTTCCCCGAGAACCTCACTGGCCGGTCGAGCAAATTTGCCGTTTCCCTTCGACGAAATGGACCACTTCTGCTCGAGCTCACGTGCCTTCTTTCCGGTCTTCTCGACGAGCCAATCGCGGAAGCTCTCATCGGCATTGATACGGTTCGCATCGCTGCGACGCGCCGGGTGGCATAGTGGCAGATTCGCCTCGTCCGCGACCTCTCGGAAGTACTCACACTGCGCATGCTTGAGCATGTCGCCGCTGATAGCGTTCACTGTGTGGAACGACCCGTCTTCGAGGGCGACCTGTACCTGTCGAGTGAGCTGCCGGTTGCCCTCCGTGCCCTCGTTGCTGAGCGAGTGGAGGTCAAGTGTGAGAACGCCACTGATGCTGACCGAACGCACCATCTCATTCCCCCTTCCCAGCCAGCGGGCTGCTATCGTCTCTCTTGGTCTGCGCGTAGCCGAATCCGAGAAGCAAGTGCGCCACGAGGGAACTGGACGAGCCTGGCTCCTCCATGAGCTGGAGCACACTCGCAAGCTCGTCCTCGGTGACGAGCTTGATGCGCGGGCGCTCGCCCCCCTTCTTTCGAGAGTCCTCGACCTTGCGCGCGACGGCGGTGTTGAACCGCTGCACAAATTCGCCGAGCAGGCTTGCGAGAACCGGCTTGTCCGAGGCGTGCTGCTTCCAGGTCTGGGCCAGGCCGTAGAACGGCTCGAGCGCTGAGTCCTCGTCGAGCATCGCATGAATGGTGGCGCGACGCATCGCGGTCGCGACCGCCTGGAACCCCGCGTCGTCGATGATGCGCTTCACGAGCTCGTCCTGTGCCATGAGTATCCTCCGGACCGTGGCGGTCGAAAGAAACTGCGCGTACGCCCCCGCCGTGAGGCGCGCCGTTACCGCAACAGCCATCCGTGCCAGGAAAGTGAGCGTCGCCTCGAGCGTGCCAGTCGCCAGCATCTCACGGAGAGCGCGCAGCGTGTCGGCGTCGATCACTTTCCCCTTGTCGTTCACGAGCTGCCGCTGGAAGATATCGATATCTTCGATCACGTCGTCGCAGGCGACCGCGTCCGCTCGCGTCTCAATCGCCATCCAGCCCGGTAGGCCCAGGAAGGCGACGTTCATCACCGCCGAGGCCGTACCCATCTTTTTGTACGTGGTCACGTGGAGCCCCGAGATCACGTCGGAGGGCCTTCGCCGACCGAACCGGAACGGGTTTGGTCCCTCCGCGTACTCGGCGCTGTGGCGTACAAGTGCTCGGGTCGTTTCGAGGATGACCCGCACTTCGAGGTTGCCACCGCCTACTCGCCGATCGCGCAGGTTCCCTCGCACGGACGTGCCGAGAGTATGGAAGGGGATCCCTCCCGCTGCACCTGGCGCGATCGCGCAGAGCACGATGTCGTCGCTGACCACGTGGCCAGTCAGGCAATGGTACATGCCGACGAACCGCATCCATGACTCGAACCAGTCGAGCCGGGCAGATGGGAACTGAACCAACGCAACGCCGTTCGCCTTGACGCGGCAGATACCTTTGCCGGTCAGTGGTGTGAACCACTGGCTTGCCGTCAGCTTGATCTGGGGCCCAGCAGGCTCATCGGCCGAACGCGTCGCGCCCTTTCGCAAAGCGGCCAGGCGCGCGCGCAGCGCCTCCCGTGGAGGGTTGGCGCGTAGCGCCTTGTGCATGTGGAGGTCACCGAAGAACCCCTTGCGCATTCCGTTGAGCATTCGCAGCAGTGCGATTTCGGCGTGCGGCTCCTCGGTAACCGCGCTAAGCGTGGTGTCTTCGACCGTCGCGACTGTCGGCCGCTTCCGCTTGGCCCTGCCCCCCGTGCGTTTGCGCGCCGCATCGAGCTTCTTGGATTCGCCTGCGTAGTCGATCGCCCCAGCGGGGACACCAGAGTCTCCCTTCAGCACGCCGCGGATGTACGGGTAGAAGGGATCACCGTCCCAGCAATCGATAGCATCTGACTCGAGGTCGGGCGTAACATCAATGCGATAGCGCGATCCTTCGTCCTTGAGTGCGACCTCGCGAGGCTGACCGCCTCGCCCGATCGAGGCGAGCACTTGTGCCAGGCCAGCAGCGACGAGCACGTCCGCGTGCGTGCCTGTACTCTTGGACCACAGGTACCCCGCCATCACCTGTTCGCTCCTTCGCGCGCTCCTGCGGCGGTGCCGGCCTGATCGGCGAGCCGGAGGCCTCGCACGACGAACGTGTACAGCGGCCAGAGGTGCGCCGCTGTCGGATCGTTCGGATCAACAAGACAGCGGCTAGCATCGCGGCCGTCGTTGGCGAGGCAGATGCCCTCTCGCGGCGTGCCAGCCAGCACGCCTTCAAAAGCTTCAACCACGTGGCCGAGCGCGTCTTCGACCAGTTCGAAGGGTCTCGCATCCGTGGCGCGCGGCGCGTGGTGGCGAGCCACGGCGGAGGCGACCACGCACGTGGCATCGTTGACCAGTATTGCTGGGGTACCAAGCTCGAGAAGCCAGGAGCCGACTAGATCCATCGACGCAAGCGCGCCCTCGACCGCATGCCGGCCGAAGGGCGATCGGCACCGACGATCCCGTTCCGGATGATAGTCGGTATGTGCAAGCGGCTCGCCGGGCGTATCAGGCCGGGAGCGCGCGCGCTGCCACTCGTGGGCGGCCATCTGGCTTTCGCGATCGAGCTTCCCCACGTCGTGTAGGCCGGCCGCGAGGAGAACGAGGGCCTCTACGACGACTGCCGACATCCCGTATCGCACAGCGAGTCGCTCGACTGCTACCGGCTGCTTGGTGAGCCAAAGACGTGCAGCGGAGAGGACTCGCCTCACATGGTCCCGGTAGGACTCGCGCCAGTAGTGAGGACGGGTACCTCTAGGAGCCCGCCCGGCCGGAGGCTCTCGCACCGCATCATCGGATGGCACCCCGAGCTCAAGGCCAAGCTGGCGCGTGTACCGAGCAAGTGACGTGGGTACGGTATACGCCAGGCACGCTTCCTCGGCAGTGCGAAGAGGGCGCCATTCGAATGCACTCCACGCGGCGTCGCAGCCCGCGTCCTCAGACTCAGACAGGCCGTGGATCGAGGTCGGATCGATGTTGTGGAGGAATGCTCGCCAGGTTGTAAGGGGAACCGAGAGCGCGAGGGCTCCACGAGCAGGCTCGACGGTGCGGACATCATCAACCACGTACACTGAGACAGCCTGCACGTCGCGAATCAGTTCGCGCACGGCTGCAAGGTCCCCGCGCGACCATACGCTGCGAATCCGTTCGGCGCGGGTCCGTGCGCCCAACTGTCCGAACACTTCAGTCTCCAACTTGGCCATCTCTGAGCGTCCGAGGCCGGCTTCGAGGAGCGTACACTCGCCCGCCACGTCGAGCACCGTTGGACGCGTCGGCAGCGCCTGCCACGTATCCTCGATGACGCCCTTGAGTCCCTTGTACGGGCCCAACGCACGGCGGCCGTCCTTGCCGAGAGTGTTGTAGACGTACACCTGGCCAAGGCTTCGTGGGGGTGCGTAACGTGCACAGCGACCAGCTCGCTGTACAATCGCGTTCGCGGGCGCAACCTCCGTCATCAAGAGCTCGCAGGAGATGTCCATGCCTGCCTCGATCACCTGCGTCGTGACGACAATCGCATCACAGGGGGGCGCATCCGGGCCCATGATCTCGGCGACGCGATCTTCGGCACGCTTGCGGTCGTCCGTGTAGAACCGTCCGTGGAGCACAATCACCTGGCAACCTCGCGGCTTACTGGCGAGCAGTGCACGGCCGATGTCCTGCGCCCGTCGAACTGTATTCGCTACCACGAGCGTACGACCACCACGGTGAGCCGCCAGCACCTCTGTAGCGTCGAGCGGCCCGTCGCAGGTGGTCCAGGTTCGCTCACGCGACCGCAACGCGGGCATCTCGCAGAATTCGGCTCGTTGCGGTCCATCTTCGTAGAGGCAACGGCGTGAACAGAGAAGCTCGCGGGCCGCGGTGGTCAACGTCGCTGTCGCGAGCACGAACTGCGCGAGGCCTCGGAGATTCTCCATGAGATGGACGGCGGTGCCCAGGGCGCGCGCCGGCTCGAGCAAGTGCACCTCGTCGAACACCACAAGGGCCCCAACGAGGCCCCCTGCGTTGATGTTGTCGAGCTTGCGCGGGAGCGAGAGAGGCACGTGCAGATACGCTGACAGCAGCTGGTCAATCGTCGTGAATACGATGTCACCTTGCAGAAGGTCATCTTCGGGCTGGTCACCCGTTTGCACCGTGACCCGAACCGAGGGGTCGACCCGCTCGACGACCGGTCGCAGGTCGACCGCGAGCTTCCGGGCCAGCGTTCGCAAGGGCAACGCGTAAAGGATGCGGTCGGCGATCGGACGGCCGACGCGCCGAGCATGGAAAAACGGGGCGACCGTCGCGAGCGTCTTGCCTGAACCCGTAGGGGCCGTGAGCAGTAAGTCGTGTGCAGACTGCAGGTGCCGATCAACGCGCTCCTGGTACGCATAGGGTCGCCGCCCCCCGGTCAGCGCAGTAAATGTGTCTGCAAAGGAAGGTTCACTAGTAGGCTTCACAATAGGCGAAGGGGTGTTGCCCTGAGATGCCCCGTCTGGTCGGCTCACGCAGCCTCGACCTCCACTCTCCCATTCCCCCACACCGCGTACTTCCCCACGTGCACCGCCTCCCCCAGCCGCAACAGCGGCATCCACGGCCCGACCTCCCCCGCGTACACCGCCTCCCCCACGAACCCTGACGTCTCATGCACCGCGCCCGTCCGGTTCGACCGCCGCGTCCGCCGCTCCCATCGCGTCCGGCACTCCACCGTCCGCACCGCCGAGGCGGCTCCCCCGACGCCCGCGAAATCCATCTCCACCGGCCCGTCGCCGTAGAACGCCGCCAGCGACGACAGCCGGTCACGAATGCGACAGACGACGTCCGCGAAGGACGGCGTCTCGACCCACCGCCCGTCACGCTTGAGCGTCGTCGGCGTGACGAAGCGGATGCGCACGCGCCGGGCGCGCTCGTCGTTTGGCTGACACAGATGAGGAAGTCGCAGCCCGTCGAGCACTGGCCGCACCGCTGCCGTGCCGGCGTCGAACACGCCATGCTCTCCGTCCGGCGTCTGCCCCACCACCCGCCCGATGCGGAGCCGTCCCCGCGTCGGGCCGAGCCCACGGTCGGCCAGCGCGCGCAGCGCCACGACGAAGTACGGCGCGAGGTCATTGGCGCGTCCGAAGAGCGTCAGGCCGACATCGAGCTCGTCGCCCGGTCGCAGCCGAGCCGGCGCATCGACTGGCGGCTCGAGCACGAACGGACGCGGCAGGTCCTGCGCGCGCGACAGACGCTCCGCTCCTGCCGGCGGTGACGGTCGGAACACGGCGGGATAGGGACATGCGCTCAGGAGCGGGCACGCGCGACAGTCGAGAGATATGTCGTGGCAGACGAGCCGCCGGAAAGTGATCTCGAACGTCCCTCGCAGCATGTTCGGCAGGCGAGCCGAATTCGCGAAGATGGGATCCACTGCCGACACGGTGACGCGGTGGCGGAACACCGTGAGCCGGTCGAGCCCAGGAGGTTCGAACGGAAACGGGGGCGGGGATCCCGCTGGACAACCTGGCTGCACGGCAAGATCGGTAATATCGCCGCGCTCCTCGTGCCGTCAACGATGCGCGACGAGAGGATGACAGCGGCTGTCTGCTGGAGTGAGGCATACCCGGTCGCCGGCGGCTCGTCGAGATCGCTCGACGTCCCGGACGACCTGCCGCGACCGCGCCGCACCCGACTCGGCGCAGGGCGCGCAGCAGGTCGCGCCGGGACGCTCGCGTTTACGCCGCCTGCTCGTACTCGAGCACCGCCGCGACGGCGTGGATCACCGCCGCCACGCGTACCGCGCTCTGGATCGCCTCGCGCGGTACGCCTTCCTTGCGCAGCGTCGCCTCGTGCGCGGTGATGCACATGCCGCAGCCGTTCACCGCCGACACCGCGAGCGATGCCAGCTCGAAGTCGGCCTTCGGAACGCCGGGGTTGCCGATCACGTTCATGCGCAGGCGAGCCGGCATGCTGCGGTACTCGGCATCGTCCACCAGGTGCACGAAGCGGTAGTAGACGTTGTTCATGCCCATGACCGCCGCGGCGGCCTTGGCGCCCGCGAGCGCGGGGCCGCCGAGGCGCTCGCCGGCGCTCGCTTCGACGGCCCGCGCGAAGGCGGGGTTGCGCGCGGCGATGGCCGAAGCCACCGCCACGCTCCACAGCTGGGTCTCGGTGAGGCCCGGCGCGCCCTGCGGCGTCAGCACCGAGCCCAGGTTGAGCTTCAGGTCGCGGGCGTGCTCGGGCAGCGCCTCGCGGATCGCGTCGAGCGTCATCATGGCCTCCGTTACGCCGCCGTCAGGGTGGCGTCGCCCTTCTTCCAGTTGCAGGGGCACAGCTCGTCGGTCTGGAGGCCGTCGAGCACGCGCAGCACCTCTTCGGGGCTGCGGCCCACGCTCAGGTCCGTCACGTAGACGAAGCGGATCACGCCCTGCGGATCGACGATGAACGTCGCCCGCTGCGCCACGCCCGCCTCCGGGTCGAGGACGCCGAGCGCCTGCGACAGCTCGCGCTTCACGTCGGCGAGCATCGGGAACGGGAGGTCGCGGAGCTCCTCCTTGTCGCGCCGCCAGGCGAGGTGCACGAACTCGGAGTCGACGCTGACGCCGAGCACCTGCGCGTCACGATCCTTGAACTCGCGGTCGAGCTTGCCGAAGGCCGCGATCTCCGTCGGACAGACGAACGTGAAGTCCTTGGGCCAGAAGAAGACGACGAGCCACTTGCCCGCGTGGGTCTCGCTGGTGACGGGCTGGAACGCCGTCGTCATGTCGTTCGACACGACGCCGGTGACGTCGAATGCGGGGAACTTTTGACCGATGCCGAGCATGAAATCGATCCTCCTTGTGCGTCGGAGGATGCGCCCGGCGGCGGCGAACGGCCAATTCTTTCGGCCGATCGCCGCGATAGATCCGGCCCTCCCTCCTCGCGCCCTACTTCTTCGGGCTGCCCGCCGCGACGATCTCGCCGTCGGGCTGCACGAGCACGCCCTCCGCGCCCGACGGGCCTGGGACCGGCGTCGTCACCGTGCCGCCGGAGCCGAACTGCGGATCGAGGCTGCCGGTGACGGCATGAGCGCCGGACGCGACGAGCAGGAGCCGCAACGAGCGGGCGAGCGCGTGGGCCATGATCCCCGACGTCTCACGAATCCTCTCCGTCCCACGGCGACCGCGCGTCTGCGCGGTCCGGGCCGATCGCGACCGCGCCCTGCCTGCTGGCGCGCTTCGTCGTTGACGCCCGCGCCGCCCGCCCTCTACGTTCCCCTCGTGCTCGCCCGGCTCACCGCTCTCGCCCTGCTCGCCCTCGTCCCGTCCGGCCACGCCGCCCCCGCACCGTGCAGCCTCGGCGACCTCGCCGCCCGTGCCGGCGTCGAGATCGGCGCCGCCTTCGTCGAAGGCAGCGACCAGCCGGCGTTCCGCGCGCTGCTCGGGCAGGAGTTCGGCTCCACCACCATGGGCGTGTACTGGTCCGCCGTGCAGCCGCAGCCGGGCGTCTTCAACTTCGCCAGCTCCGACACGGCGATGGCCGAGGCGACGGCGCGCGGGCTCCGCGTCCGCGGGCATCCGCTCGTCTGGGGCCGTCTGGCGCTGCCTGCGTGGGTGAACGCGATCACCGACCCCGCCGTGATGCGCACGGTGATGCATACGCACATCGAGACGCTCGTCGGCCGCTACGCCGGCCGCGTCGCGCAGTGGGACGTGGTCAACGAGCCGCTGACGTTCTTCGGTACGCCGGGCACGACGGACGGGCTCGAGCCCTACGTCTTCCAGCGCCTGCTCGGCCCCGGCTACATCGAAGAGGCGCTGCGCGTCGCGCACGCCGCCGACCCGCAGGCGAAGCTCTTCGTCAACGAGCTGCTCGCGTTCGCGCCGGGCCCGAAGCAGGAGCGCTTCTTCCGTCTCGTGCAGGACCTCCTCGCCGCCGGCGCGCCGCTCCACGGCGTCGGCTTCCAGGGGCACATCACGCCGCCGTACGCGCCCGCCTACCGGCCGACGCGCGCCGAGATGGAGGCGACCATCGCCCGCTTCGCGGCGCTCGGCCTCGCGGTCGAGATCACCGAGCTCGACGTCAGCCTGCCGGCGCCGCACACGCCCTGCGCCCTCGCGCGGCAGGGCGAGACGTATCGCGACGTGATGGCGGCGTGCCTCGCGGTGCCGGCGTGCACGGGCGTCACGGTGTGGGGCATGGGCGACGGCTTCTCGTGGATCCGGAGCGTCCTCAACTACGACGGCGCGCCGCTGCCGTTCGACGCGGCCTGGCAGCCGAAGCCGGCGTACCGCGGTCTCGCGCGCGCCCTCTTCGCGGCGGCGGGCGCGCCGGCGGACTGCTCCGTCGCCGACCGCGGCGATCGCATCGATCTCGCCGGCTGCGTCTGCGAGACGCCGGTGCCGGCGGGCTGCGGCACGGCGTTGCCCGTGCAGCTGGCCGGCAACGTCGCGAAGGCCTGCGGGCTCATCGCCGACGCTCGCGCCGGCGGCGATCCGGCGGCGCGGCGGCAGCTGACGCGCGCGGCGTCGCAGCTCGGGCGCGCGGGGCGTACCGTGCGCAAGCTGGCGCGCAAGCGCTTCCTCGAGCCGTCGTGCGCGGAGCCGCTGGCGGCGACGGTGGCCGAAGGCCGCGCGCGGGCACGCGCCGCGCGACGCTAGTGTCCCGAGTCCGCAAACGCCTCGGGCGACGTGCCGGAGCCGCGTCCCACCCGTCAGAGCCGGGCGAGCCGCGCGCTCTCGTCCCACAGCCGCCGCGCTGCCTCGGCGTCGCGCGCGTTGCGGCCGGGCTGCTTCGCCTTGCGGTCGGCGAAGTAGCCGCCGGTCGGGCCGGCCGCGGGATCGGCGCACAGCCACACCAGCGTCTCGGCGCCCTGCTCCGGCGTGCGACGGAAGCGCTCGACGAGCCGCGTGCCCCAGTTGAAGAAGCCCTCGGTGTTCTGCCCGAAGCGCGTCGCCACGTTGCCGGGATGGACGCACGTCGCGGTGACGCCGCTGTCGCCGAGGCGCCGGGCGAGCTCCTGCGTGAAGAGCAGGTTGCAGAGCTTGCTCGCCGCGTACGCGTGGAAGGGACGATAGCGCGCGCCGGGCTGCGTCCAGCCGAGGTCGAACCGCCCCGCCATGCGATGCGCGACCGAGCTCACCGTGACCACCCGCGCCGGCGCGCTCGCGCGCAGCCGGTCGAGGAGCAGGTTGGTCAGCAGGAACGGCGCGAGGTGGTTCACCGCGAAGCAGGTCTCGATGCCGTCGGCGGTCTCCTGGCGACGGTCCATCATGAGGCCGGCATTGTTGAGCAGGACGTGCAGCGGGCGCTCGCTGGCGAGGAACTCGGCAGCGACGCGGCGCACGTCGGCCTGCACCGCGAGGTCCCCGTAGAGGACGGCCGGCTGCGCCTGCGGCGCGACCGCGCGAATGCGGGCGATCGTCGCCTCGGCGCGCGCCGGGCTGCGCGCGACCAGCACGAGCCGCGCGCCCGCTTTCGCGAGCGCCGAAGCCGCCGCCTCGCCGATGCCGCTCGTTCCGCCGGTGACGAGGCAGGTCTTGCCTGCGATCGACCAGCCGTTCACGAGGCGCGCAGCTGCCCCACGAGCGGCGCGTAGCCGTCGAGCATCGGCAGGACCTCCTCGGGCTTGCCCGACGGCACCGCGAGGATGCCGCGCCTGAAGCCGAGGTCGCGGTAGCGCCGCAGCATGTCGAGGTCGCCCGGCGCCCAGAAGAGCGAGAGCTCGATCGACTCGGGATCGCGCCCCTTCGCCTTCGCCTTCTCGCGCAGCTCGGCGATCACGCCCGGGAGATCGCTCACCGCGAAGCCGATCGGCACCCAGCCGTCGCAGTAGTCGACGACGCGGTCGAGGCTCTTGCGCGATGCGCTGCCGAGGATGACCGGCGGGTGCGGCTTCTGCACCGGCTTCGGGTACGACCAGATCGGATCGAAGTCGACGAGCTCGCCGTGGTACTCGGCCGCCTCCTGCGTCCAGATCTGCTTCATCGCCAGCACGCGCTCGCGCAGGAGCTTCCAGCGGCGCTTCGGGTTCGTGCCGTGGTTCTCCATCTCCTCGACGTTCCACCCGCCGCCGATGCCGAAGAGGAAGCGGCCGCCGGAGAGGAGGTCGAGCGAGGCGACCGCCTTCGCCGTCGTGATCGGATCGCGTTCGACGAGGAGGCAGATGCCGGTCGCGACCTTGATGCGTGTCGTCGCCGCCGCCGCGGCCGTGAGCGCGACGAAGGGATCGTGGCTGTGCCAGTACTCCGGCGGCAGATCGCCGCCGGCGGGATACGGCGTCCTGCGGCTCGCCGGGATGTGCGTGTGCTCCGGGAACCACACCGACTCGAAGCCGCGCTCCTCGCAGGCGCGCGCGAAGTCGTCGGGGCGGATCGAGTAGTCGGTGGGGAAGATGACGACGCCGAGGTCCATGCGGGCTCCCTAGCGCGCGGCCGCGTCCAGCACCAGCCGCGCGGGTTGCACGCGGCCGGCACGCCGCGTAACGCCGTCGCCGCAGGATGCCGGACGCGCCGACCACGTTCGCGATGACCGTCATCGGCCACGCCCGCACGCCGTGGCCGCGCAAGGAGGACGCGCCGCACCAGCCGTCGGCGGCGCCCGATTCCGCCGGCGTGCTCGCGATCCTGCCCGCCTATCGCGAGGGCCTCGCCGACCTCGGCGCGTTCGGCCGCATCTGGGTGCTGTTCGCCTTCCACCACCACGGCGAGACCTTCGCGCTGCGCGTGAAGCCGCCGCGCGGCGGGCCGAAGCGGGGCGTCTTCGCGACACGCGCGCCGCACCGGCCGTCGCCGATCGGGCTCACGTCGGTCGAGCTCGTCGGCGTCGACGTGGCGGCCGGCCGCGTCGAGGTGCGCGGCGTCGACCTTCTCGACGGCACGCCGATCCTCGACCTGAAGCCCTACCTCCCGAACGTCGACGCGTGGCCCGACGCGGGGCACGGCTGGCTCGAGCCGTACCTCGCGGCGGGCATCGAGCCGCGGCTGAAGAAGCCCTATCGTCCGCCGCGCTGAGACGTCACCCGAACGCCCACGCGATCCCCGCCCGCACGCGCGCCGCGCGCGCCGCCTCGAAGGCGCGCTCGCCGCCGACGAGGAGCGCCGCGAAGATCGGCTCGACGTCGTGGGTGAACGCCGCATGGCAGCCGGCGCGGTCGAAGCCGGAGCGATACAGGCCCTCCTGCCAGCCGAGCGGATCTGGCGCGTCGGTGCGCTCGAAGTAGAGACGGGCGAGCCCGGACCAGAGCGCGACGCGCGCGTCGCGCGCCGCCGGCTCGAGCGCGGCGAGCCGTGCGCGCAGGGTACCGAGCGCGTGCCAGGTGCGGCGCAGGACGCGCCCGGCGAGCCAGGCGACCAGGCGCTCGCCGAGGCTCGTGTGGCCGGCGGCGCGCACGGCCAGGCGGTCCTCGTCGAGCGCGAGGGCCGCCCACTCGCCGGCGGCCTGCAGCACGTTGCCGCCGAGCTCGGGCAGCAGCTCGCGCCGCCAGATGCGCTCCAGCTCCTCGGGCGCGTACCCCGACTCCACGAGCACCGCGGCGATCGCGGGCAGCTGCCAGCGGGTCTCGGTGTCGAGGAACAGATCGGCCAGCGCCTCCCAGACCGCGCGCCGCCGCGCCAGCTCCGCCCCCTCCAGCACCGGGCGCACGCGATATGCTCGGGAGTCCGCCCGGTCAACGCGTCGCGGGTGGACAGCTCCGCCCGGCCCGCCCTACTCTCCCGCCATGCACGACCTCGTCGTCCGCAATGCCACCCTCGTCGACGGTACCGGCGCCGCCCCCGTGGAAGGCGACCTCGCCATCGACGGCGAGCGCATCAGCAGCGTCGGCGGCACCGCCGGCCGCGGCCGCGAGGAGATCGACGCCAGGGGCCTCGTCGTCGCGCCCGGCTGGGTCGACGTGCACACCCACTACGACGGCCAGGTGACGTGGGACCCGCTGCTGACGCCGTCGTCGTGGCACGGCGTGACGACGCTGGTGATGGGCAACTGCGGCGTCGGCTTCGCGCCCGCGCGCCCCGACAAGCACGACTGGCTGATCGCGCTGATGGAGGGCGTCGAGGACATCCCGGGCACGGCGCTCGCCGAGGGCATCACCTGGGAGTGGGAGGGCTTCCCGCAGTACCTCGACGCGCTCGACGGCAAGCCGCGCGTGCTCGACGTCGCCGCGCAGGTGCCGCACGGCGCGGTGCGCGCCTACGTCATGGGCGAGCGCGGGGCGAAGAACGAGCCCGCCACCGCCGACGACATCGCCGCGATGGCGGCGATCGTGCGCGAGGGCCTCGCCGCCGGCGCGCTCGGCTTCACGACCTCGCGCACGATGCTCCACCGCGCCAAGGACGGCGAGCCGGTGCCCGGCACCTTCGCGGGGCCCGACGAGCTGCTCGGCATCGGCCGCGCGCTGGGCCAGGTCGGCTACGGCGTGGTCGAGCTCGCGGCCGACCTCATGCCCGAGGACCCGGAGCTGGCCTGGATGGAGCAGCTGTCGACCGAGACCGGCTGCGCGGTCACCTTCGCGTGCCTGCAGAACGACATCGACCCGCAGCAGTGGCAGCGCCTGCTCGCCGCCGCCGACCGCGCCGCCGCGCGCGGCGCGCGGCTGGTGCCGCAGATCGCGGCGCGGCCGACGAGCCTGCTGCTCGGCCTCCAGGGCGACGTCCACCCGTTCGCGCGCCACACGGGCTATCGCGCGCTCGCGGGGCTGCCGCTCGCCGAGCGCGTGCAGCGCCTGCGCGACCCCGCCGTGCGCGCCGCCATCCTCGCCGAGCCGCCGCCGCAGGTGGATCCGATCGTCGCCTTCATCGCCGGCGCCTTCCACAAGATCTTCCCGCTCGGCGATCCGCCCGACTACGAGCCGGCCGCCGACCGCAGCGTCGCCGCGATCGCGCAGGCGCAGGGGAAGACGCCGCACGAGGTCGCCTACGACCTGCTGCTCGAGCGCGACGGCCGCGCCTTCCTCTACCTGCCGCTGCTCGGCTACTCGGGCTTCGACTTCGAGGCGATCCGCACCATGCTGCTGCACCCGCGCGCGGTGGTCGGCCTGGCCGACGGCGGCGCCCACTGCGGCGTCATCTGCGACGCGGGCACGCCGACGTTCCTGCTGACGCACTGGGTACGAGACCGCCGCCGCGGCGAGCGCCTCCCGCTCGAGTGGGTGGTGCGCCGCCAGACGTCGGAGACCGCGGCCCTCTACGGCCTCGCCGACCGCGGCCGCCTCGCGCCCGGCCTCCTCGCCGACGTGAACGTCATCGATCTCGACGCGCTGGCGCTCGACGTGCCCGAGATGGTCTACGACCTGCCCGCGCAGGGCCGCCGCCTGATCCAGCGCGCCCGCGGCTACCGGGCGACGATCACGCACGGCGCGGTCACCTTCCGCGACGGCCAGTCGACGGGCGCGCTGCCCGGACGCCTCCTGCGCGGGCCGCAGGCCGCCTGAGCCGTCGGCTCGGCGCCAGCTCCGCGTCTTTGTAGAGGAAACACGCAGCGTGTAGAGACCGCCTGCATCGGAGCGGAACGCAGGAGCGGCGACACGCCAGGCTCGCGACGGCACGGCCGCTAGGGCCACGAGAGGAGGACGTGCATGGACCGGAACCAGGAACGGCGGGGCCTGTCGCGACGCGGGCTGATGACCGCAGGCGCTGCGACCGCGCTGGCCGCACTCGGCACCCGGGCGACGGCGACCGCGATCGCGGCGACGCCGCCCACGGTCCCGCACCCGGCGACGCCGCAGTACGTGCTCCAGGTCGCCGCGACCACGCTCGACCCCGACGGCAAGGCGGCCGTCCCCGGCATCACGGTGAACGGCACCTACCCCGGACCCCTGATCCGCGCCCGCGAGGGCGACGTGCTGCGCCTCCAGGTGGAGAACCGGCTCGCGACGAGCCCCACGTCGATCCACTGGCACGGCCTCCTCGTCCCCGCCGGCATGGACGGCGTGCCGGTGGTCTCGAACGCGCCCATCGCCGCGGAGCGGGTCGCGATCTTCGAGTTCCCGCTGCGCCAGAGCGGCACCTACTGGTACCACTCGCACTTCGGCTTCCAGGAGCAGATCGGCCTCGCCGGCCCGCTCGTCATCGAGCCGCGCGACGAGTCGCTGCACGCCGACCACGACGCCGTCGTCATGCTGTCCGACTGGACGCACCAGTCGCCCGAGGCCCTCTTCGCGAAGCTGCGCGGCGACACGAAGCCCGCGGCGGGGACGGCAGGCATGGCGAAGCCCGGCGACATGGCGAAACCCGACGCCGCCGCGAAGCCCGCGGGCGGCGCGATGCAGATGGACGGCGGCGGCAAGCCCGATCTGTCCGACGTGCGCTACGACGCCTTCCTCCTGAACGGCCGCGCGGCCGACGATCCCTGGACGCTCGCCGCGCGCCCCGGCGAGACGATCCGCCTGCGGCTCATCAACGCCGGCACCTCGACGTACTTCCGCGTGCGGCTCGACGGCCACCCGCTGCGCATCACCCACGCCGACGGCCTGCCCGTCGAGCCGGTCACCGTCGACCACGTCTCCATGGGCATGGCCGAGTGCTACGACGCGGTCGTCACGCTCGCCGGCTCCGGCAGCTTCACGCTGCACGCCGTGGCCCAGGACGGCTCCGGCCAGGCGATCGGCGTCCTGCACACGCCCGACGCGCGGCCGACGCCGAACGCGGCCCTGCCCGCCTTCGACGGCCGCGCGCTCGCCTATGCCGACCTGCACTCCCCGATCCCCACGACGCTGCCGCCCGGCGATGCGCACCCGATCGCTCTGCCGCTCGGCGGCGACATGCAGCGCTACGTCTGGACGCTCGGCGGGCAGGCGTGGCCCGAGGCGGATCCGCTCGTCGTCCGCCAGGGCGAGCGCGTGCAGCTGACGCTCGAGAACCGCACCATGATGTGGCACCCGATGCACCTGCACGGCCACTTCTTCCGCGTGCTCCAGGGTGCGGGCGAGTATGCGCCGCTCAAGCACACCGCGAACGTGGCGCCGGGCGAGACGCTGCGCGTGGAGTTCACCGCCGACAACCCGGGCCGGTGGTTCTTCCACTGCCACAACCTCTACCACCTCGAGGGCGGCATGGCGCGGATGTTCGAGTACGCGGTCTGACCCGGCGTCAGCGCAGGCGGTAGCGGATCGGAACGCGCTTCGGGCCGCCGACGAACGTCGACTCGGTGTACTCCGGCTCGCCCGCGAGCTCGATCGACTCGACCCGCGCGAGCAGCTCCGTGAGGAACGCGCGCAGCTCCATGCGGGCGAGGTGCGCGCCGAGGCAGAAGTGGACGCCGAGCCCGAACGCGACGTGATCCGCGGCGTTCGGCCGGCGCACGTCGAAGCGCATCGGATCCGCGAACACCGCCTCGTCGCGGTTGCCCGAGAGATACGAGAGCAGGAGCGCGTCGCCCCTGGCGATGCGACGCCCGCCCACGACCGCCTCCTCCTGCGCGTAGCGCATGAAGTGACGGACGGGCGTCACCCAGCGGATCATCTCGTCGACGGCGTTCGGGACCAGCGACGGGTCGTCGCGGAGCGCGCGCAGCTGGTCGGGGTGCTCGAGTAGTGCGATGAGGCCGCCCGCCAGGGAGCTCGACGTCGTATCGTGCCCGGCGGTGGCGATGATGACGTAGTAGCTGATGGTCTGGAGGTCGCCGAGGGGCGCGCCGTCGATGGTGGCGTTGGCGATCGTGCTGGCGATGTCCTCCGTCGGCTGGGCGCGGCGCGCCGCGGTCATGGCGTTGAAGTAGGCGGCGAAGTCCATGAGGGTCGCGAGCATCGTCGCCTCGCGGTCGGGGCCGCCGAACTCCGGATCCTCCGCGCCGAACAGCTTCTGGGTGAGCTGGAGCATGCGCGGCTCGTCCGACTCCGGCACGCCGAGGAGGCTCATGATGACGTGCAGCGGGTAGTAGAGGGCGACGTCGGCGGCGAAGTCGCAGCGCTCGCCGAGCTGCGCCATGCGGTCGACGTAGCGCCGGGCGAGGTCCGTCACGGCGCCCTCCAGCGATTCGCGCAGGCTCGCCGGCTTGAAGCGGTCGTTGGTGATGCGGCGATAGGCGCGGTGCTCGGCGCCGTCCATGTGGATCAGCGTCTTCAGCTCGGCACCCACGGCCTGCGCCCGCTCGAGTGCGCCGCGCGTGCGCAGCACCGAGTCGGTGGTGTTCCAGAAGCGGTCGTGCTGGCGCTCGACGTCGACGATGTCGGCGTGCCGGGTGAGCGCCCAGAACGGGGCGTACTCCTCGGACTCGACCCGGGGGATCGGGCTCTCGCGCCGCAGCCGCGCGGCGGCCTCGTGCCACGCCGCCGGCCGCGCGTAGGCGCGGGGGTCGATGAAGATACGGCCGGGGTCGTCGAGCCAGGGGTTCATGGGTGCTCCTTCGCCGCGACGGGCGGCCTCTCGCCTCTACTGCGGCCGTGAATCGGCGTGCAACGCGGCCGCGCGTGCTTGCCTGGAGGAGGCGGATGCGCGAGGGCGGTGCCTCACCATGCCGCGCAACCGCTTCCTCACCCTCGTCGTCCTGCTCGCCGGCGCGCTCGGCGCGGTCCCGCTCCGGGCGGCCGACGAAGACCCCTGGGCCATTCTCGAGAACGCCAGGAGCCTCGCCCGCGGCCCCCGACGCTGGAGCGCGCGGCAGGCGGTGCTGACGCTGTCCACGACGGACACCGCGGAAGCGCCCCCGGCACCGACGCGCATCGCACTCTTCCAGCGGCGCAACGGCGACGACGAGGAGACCGCCGCCTTCGTTCGCGAGCCGGCGGCGCTGGCCGGGCACGCGCTGCTGCTGCACGCCCACGGCGCACGCCCGAGCGAGGCCTGGCGCTTCGATCCGGCACGCGGCCCCGCCGAGGCCGTCGCCGGTGAGACGCTCGACGCGGCGGTCGCCGGCACCCCGCTCACGTTTCGCGACCTCGACCTGCTCGCCCGCATGTGGAGCTGGACGCCGGCCGACGCGGACGCCACGTTGCGCGGCCGGGAGAACATCGACCTCGAGGCCGCGTGGGCGATCGAGCTGGCGCCGAAGTCGCCCGACGTCCGCTATCGCCGCATCGTCGTCTGGATCGGCGCCCACGACGCGATCGTGCGCGAGATCCACCTCGTCGGCACGGGCACGCTGCCCGACCGACGCATCCGCATGACGCGCATCCGCGACGAGGGCGCCGTGCCCTGGATCGAGACGCTGGAGATCGAGGCCCGCGCCCCGCGGCGCACCACGCGCATCGACGTGACCGACGTCCGCTTCAACGCCGCAGTGCCGGCGGAGACGTTCACCCCCGCCGGCCTCGCCCGCGGCGAGCCGGGCTCGTGAGGCCCTTCGGGTCAGCGGGCGCTGGCGGTGGCCCCGGCCGGCTGCCAGTTCTCGACCAGCGTCTGGGCCACGAACTGCGACGCCGAGAGCGACGCCTCGAGGCTGGAGCGCGGCTGGTCGGTGGGCACCTGCCAGCCGGTGCGCGTGATCGTCCACAGCGTGCGACCGTCGCCGCCGTCGACGAGCGACGCGGTGAGGTCGACCGTGACCGTCGAGTAGTCCGCGGTGTACGGCTCCCAGCGCTTCAGGTCGACGCGCAGCGCCGGCGCGCTGCCGCTCGCGCCGGTGACGACCGTGAACCCGCGCCGCGCCAGCGCCTTGCGGAGGTCGCCGGCGAGGATGTCGGGGAGCGTCGAGCGCTTCTCGCCGAGAAGGCCGGAGAGGAGTCCGCGGTCGTCGATCACCAGCTCCTGTCCGGTCTGGTTCACCGGCGTGTCGACGGCGATCCGGGCCACCCCCGCGGGTCCCGGGGGCGGCGGCGCGACCGGCGTACAGGCCCCGAGCACCACGGCGGTGAGTGCAGCGGTGAGGGCCAGAGCCGGACGCGACCTCGTCATCGTGTCGCCTTAGGCGGAACGCGCATGCGACGCAACCGCAGAGCGGCGATGCACGACGGTCCGCCGCGCTCGACGCGGCGACGCCGTCGCGTCGCCTCTGCTCAGCGCGAGCGGCTGCCGACGAGGACCAGCGCCACGCCGCCCGCGAGCGCGAGCGCACCCGCGATGGGCGGGATCGGCAGGCTGTGCCGCTCCTCCTTCTTGGCCTCGATCGGGCCGAGGTCGACGATGGTCTTCTCGGTCTCCCAGCTGATGCCCCGCACGACGAGGCCCGCGATCCCGAGGACGATGAGAAGGACGCCGATGATCGTGGCTGCTTTCATGCCGGCCGGACGGAGCAACGCGCGTGCCGCCGGCCAGGGCCCAAAACCCCCCAGGCGCAAGGTCCCGGCGTGCGGCGCCCGACCGGATCGCCTTGTAATTTCTGGATTGCGACGGCACGGCGTTCCGTCGCAGGGAACGCCCGCGGGGCTGCGGCGAGACGGGACCCGGCCTGCCGGCGGCGCACGCGCCCACGCCGAGGGAGCGCTCTTCAGCCGCTCGCCGCGCTACCGGAGGCGGCCTGCCGCCGGCCTTAGGAGCCGCGGGCGGCGAGGCGCCGCAGGTTCTCCTCGTGCCCCGCCCGGCTGATCCGGTAGCGGGAGAGGAACGCGAGCGCGCACCCGTAGAGCACGACCAGGGTGGGGGCGAAGATGATCCCGAGCCGCTCGACGATCACGGGATCGACCGCATCCGGCTTGGCGTCGGCCGGGAAGCCGATCGCGCGCAGCAGGAGCGTCGAAACGAAGATGCCGATGCCCGACACCGTCTTCTGCACGAACGTGTTGGCCGCGAAGAAGAGGCCCTCGGAGCGGCGTCCGGTGGAGAGCTCGCTCTCCTCGACGATGTCCGCGATCATCGACGCCGTCACGATGCTCGACATGATGATCAAGGTGACGATGATCGTGTTGAACAGGAGCAGCAGGAGGAGCAGCAGCGCCGACGGATCGGGCGGCAGCAGCCCGAAGAGGCGGAGCGCGATCGGCAGCGGCCCCACCACGATCGCGGCGAGCGAGATGCGGATCGCCGCGGGCTTCTTGCCGAACCGCGACGACACGCGCGGCGCCAGCGCCAGCGCGATCGCCGCCGAGACGAAGTTGCCCAGCGCCAGCACCGTGATCTGGTCCGAGGTCAGGCGCCAGAAATAGGTGTTGAAGTAGATGTTGAGGGCGGCGCTGAGCCCGCCCGCCATCGCGGCGAACACGTTCGCCCCGAAGAGGACGAGGAAGTTGCGGTTGTGCAGCGACTCGCGCAGCTCCGCGAGCCACCCGCGCAGCCCGAGCGCGCGCGCCGGCGGCGGCGACTTCAGGTGCGGGATGTACCCGTGGGTGCCGATGGACGAGAGGAGGATCGCGGCCAGCATGACGATCGCCGCGACCACGCCGTACCCGCGATAGCCGTCGGGGTTGAGCTGGCCGATGGGATGCTGCGCGTCGGGCTGCAGGTAGACGGCGTAGGCGACGATCGCCATCGTGAGGCCGCCCCACCAGCCGAAGAAGAACCGCAGGCCGAGGACCTGCGTGCGCTCGTCGTAGCGCTGCGTCAGCTCGGCCGCGAGCGCCGTGCTCGGCACCTCGTAGAACGTGAGGCAGGTGCGCACGACGATCGCGAGCACCAGCAGCCAGACGAACAGCCCCTCGTGCGACAGCCCCGGCGGCGGGTTCCACAGGAGCACGTAGGACACCGCGATCGGCAGCGCGGAGGCGTACATGAACGGGTGGCGGCGGCCCCAGCGCGAGTGCAGGTGGTCGGACCAGTGGCCGACCACGGGGTCGCTCAGCGCGTCGGCCACCAGCGCCAGCATGAGGGCGAGGCCGACCCAGGCCTCGGGCAACCCGAGCACCTGGTTGTAGTAGAGCAGCAGGAAGAACGAGAACCCGTTGTCCTTGACCCCGAAGGCGACGGCGCCGAGGCCATAGAACAGCTTGGTGGACCGACCGGGGGCGGGGCGCATGCGCGGCGCGGGACCCTAGTCGGGGCGGATGCGGCTGTCGAGCCTGAGACGGCCGATCGACCCGCCGCGGGGCCCAGACGGTCACCCGGCCTGGTCGAGCAGGTCGAGGACGCCGCGCAGCGGGATGCCGACCCACCCCGGCCGGTTGTCGAGCTCGTAGCCCAGCTCGTAGACGACCTTCTCCATCGTCAGGACGTCGAGGAGGAGACGCCGGTCGTCGCGGGTGCGCGGCAGGAGCGGCGAGGCGCCCATGTCGTGCAGGTAGGCGCGCAGGAAGGCCGAGCTCACCCAGCGCGACCAGAAGGCGCCCCAGCGCTCCAGGCGGGGAACGTCGCCGGGCTTCAGGATGCCCCGGGTCCGCAGGCTGTCGAGGGCGCCGTGGACCGCGTAGTCGAACGAGCGCAGCATCCCGGCGACGTCGCGGAGCGGCGAGCGCTTCAGCCGGCGTTCGCCCAGCGGTCGCGCCGGCTCGCCCTCGAAGTCGATGAAGACGAAGTCGGTGCCCGAGCGCAGCACCTGGCCCAGGTGGAGGTCGCCGTGGCAGCGGATGCGCTGGCCGCCCAGACCGCGGCCGACGATGCCGCGGCAGATCTCGAGCACCTTCCCGTCCGTCGCGAGCAGCCGTCCCGCCGCCTCGGCCGCCGCCGGCGGCAGCGTCGCCAGGCGGTCGCCCAGCTTGCGGAACACCTGCCCGACGAGGTTGCGCAGCGACTGGTAGAGGCTGCGCTGGTAGAGCAGGCCGTACGGCTCGGGCGCGAAGGCCGGGTCGTCGGTCCTGCGGCCGAGCGCCTGATGGAGCGCCGCCAGGCGGAAGCCGAGCGCGCGCGCCACCTCGAGGTAGGCGCCGAGCAGCTCCATCACGAGCGCCGGCGGATCCTCGTCGGCGAGCGCGACGGTGCCCGCCGCAGGCACGGGCACCGCCTCGGCCGCCTCGGCCCGCAGCAGCGCCGTCTCGAGGAAGTGCTCGACCTGATCGAGGGTGGACTTCCAGAGATCGCCCTCGTTCGGCACCCAGCCCTGCACCACGGCCAGCGTGATCGGCTCGCCCTTGGGCCGACGATACTCGATGGCGCCGGCGAGCGGCGCGACGTTCGGGAACCGCGCCTGCTCCGTGAGGTAGCGACCCACCTCGAGCTCCGGGTTGCTGCCGTCCGACAAGCGGCGGAACAGCTTCAGCATGAGCCGGTCGCCGAAGCGCACCGAGGTGTTGCTCTGCTCCGCACCGAGCGCGGTGGGCGGCGGCAGCGTCGCGGGATCGCCGCGCAACGCCCCGAACTGGCGCGTGGTCGAGCCCACGAGCCTCCCCACCTGCCCCTGCAGCTTGCGCCGGCGCGCGATCAGATCGAGCAGCAGGCGGTCGACGGCGGGATCGTCGGCGGCGTCGACGCACACGCCCGCGCTCCGCTCGCCGCCGGCGTCGACCTCGAGGTCGACGAGCACCCGCGCGGGCCGGTCGTGGCGCAGCTTGGCGGCGCGATCGCCGGTGGCGAAGACGAGCGGCAGCGCATAGAGCGCCGGGTCGCCCTGCACGGGCGTCACCCGGGCGACGACGATCCAGGTGCCCACGTCGCCGTTCGGCACCGGGATCGCGTCGACGAGCGCGACCGCCTTCACGCCGCTGCTCTTCGCGCCGTACCAGCGCTGCGACGGCAGCACCATCGCGAGCGCCGCCTCGAGCGCCGGACGCTCCTCGCCCCGCAGCAGCGCCGTCCAGTCGCCGCTCACGTGGATCGCCGGCCGCGGCGGGCCGCCCGGCGCGGCCACGGCGGCCGGCCGCGTGTCGGGCACCAGCCCGAACCAGTAGAACGCGTGCGGCCCGAGCGTCAGGAGATACGGCAGCTCGCCGATGCGTGGGAACGCATGCTGGCCGAACAGCTCGATCGGCACCGCGCCGGCGTACTTCGCGAGATCGAGCTCGACGTACTGCACGAAGCGCGACAGGTTCGCGACCACGAGGATCGTCTCACCCTCGAACTGCCGCAGCAGGACGAGCACGCGCGGGTTGCTCGGCTGGAGGAACTCGATCGTGCCGCGGCTGAACGCCTGGTGCCGCCGGCGCAGGCCGATGAGGCGCCGCATCCACAGGAGGAGCGAGTGCAGGTTCTCCTGCTGCGCCTCCACGTTGACGCTCTCGTAGTGGTAGGCGGGATCGATGATGATCGGCAGGTGCAGCTTCTGCGGGTTGGCGCGCGAGAAGCCCGCGTTGCGGTCGGCGCTCCACTGCATCGGCGTCCGCACGCCGTTGCGGTCGCCGAGGTAGATGTTGTCGCCCATGCCGATCTCGTCGCCGTAGTAGAGGACGGGCGTCCCCGGTAGCGAGAAGAGCAGCGCGTTCATCAGCTCCATGCGCTTGCGGTCGTTGCCGAGGAGCGGCGCGAGGCGGCGCCGGATGCCGAGGTTGATGCGGGCGCGCGCGTCGAACGCGTAGACGCGGTACATGTAGTCGCGCTCCTCGTCGGTCACCATCTCGAGCGTCAGCTCGTCGTGGTTGCGCAGGAAGAGCGCCCACTGGCACGTATCCGGGATCGCGGGCGTCTGCTGGAGGATGTCGATGATCGGGAAGCGGTCCTCCATGTGCAGGCTCATGAAGAGCCGCGGCATGACCGGGAAGTGGAAGCACATGTGACATTCGTCGCCGGCGCCGAAGTAGGCGACGGCGTCCTCGGGCCACTGGTTCGCCTCGGCGAGCAGCATGCGGCCGCCGTACTTGCGGTCGACGTGGCGGCGCAGGTCGCGCAGGACCGCGTGCGTCTCGGGCAGGTTCTCGCAGTTCGTCCCCTCGCGCTCGACGAGGTACGGAATCGCGTCGAGCCGCATGCCGTCGACGCCCAGGTCGAGCCAGAAATCGAGCGCGACGAGCACGGCGCGACGCACCGCGGGACTGTCGAAGTTGAGATCGGGCTGGTGCGCGTAGAAGCGATGCCAGTAGTAGGCCTTCGCGACCGGGTCCCAGGTCCAGTTCGAGGGCTCGAAGTCCTTGAAGATGACGCGCGCGTCCTGCCAGCGCTCGGGCGTGTCGCTCCACACGTAGAAGTCACGGTGCGCGCTCCCCGGCGGCGCGTGCCGCGCGCGCTGGAACCAGGCGTGCTGGTCCGACGTGTGGTTGATGACCAGCTCGGTGACCACGCGCAGGCCGCGCCGGTGCGCCTCGCGCAGGAAGATCTTGAAGTCCTCGAGCGTACCGAAATCGGGGTGCACCGAGGTGTAGTCGGCGATGTCGTAGCCGTCGTCGCGCAGCGGCGACGGGTAGAACGGCAGCAGCCACAGCGCCGTGACGCCGAGGTCGCGCAGGTAGTCGAGCCGTGTGGTGAGACCGCGGAAGTCGCCGATGCCGTCGGCGTCGCTGTCCTGGAAGGCGCCGACGCGCAGCTCGTAGATGACCGCGTCTTTGTACCAGAGCGGATCGGCGGCCGAAGGGGCCGGGCGCTTCCGCGGTGCAGGGCGGCGGGAGGTGGACGGCATGCGCGACGCGGTCTCAGAGCCAGTAGTCGAAGTCGCGCTCGGTGCGCACGTGCTGGTGGACGCGGAAGACGTGCGCCGGCAGCCCGCGCGGATCGAGCGCGACGAAGTTGCGTCCGCCCTGCCACAGATAGCGCCCACCGCCCAGCAGGTCCTCCACCTGATAGGTGCGGTCGCCGGCGATGCCGAGCCCGGCGAGCGGCAGGTCGAGCCAGCCGGACTGCGGATGGTGCGGGTCGAGCGTCACCACGACGATCACCTGATTCGACCCGTCGGGCGTCGCCCGCACGTAGGCGAGGAGCGCGTCGTTGTCGGTGGGCACGAAGCGCAGCCCGCGCAGGTGCCGGAAGGCCGGATTCTCGCGCCGGATGCGGTTCACCAGCGTGACCAGCGGCCGCAGGCTGTGCGACGCCGCGAGGTCCCAGTGCCGCAGCTCGAACTTCTCCGAGTCCTGGTACTCCTCGGTGCCGGGCAGCGCGCGCGCCTCGGCCAGCTCGAACGGCGGCCCGTAGATGCCGAAGCTGCCCGCGAGCGTGGCTGCGAGCACGAGGCGGATCGCGTGCGCGCCGCGCCCGCCGGTCTGGAGGTACTCGTGCAGGATGTCGGGGGTGTTCGCGAACAGGTTCGGCCGCATGTACTCGCGCACCGGCGTCTGCGTCAGCTCGGTGAGATACGCGACCAGCTCGGCGCGCGTGTTGCGCCACGTGAAGTAGGTGTACGACTGCGAGAAGCCGACCTTCGCGAGATGGCGCATGACCGCCGGGCGCGTGAACGCCTCGGAGAGGAAGATCGTCTCGGGATGCCGCTCGCGCACCGCCGCGATCAGCCACTCCCAGAACGCGAACGGCTTGGTGTGCGGGTTGTCGACGCGGAACACGGTGACGCCGCGCGAGATCCAGAAGAGCACGACGTCGCGCAGCGCCGCCCACAGCGTCGTCCACGCCGTCCCCTCGAAGTCGAACGGGACGATGTCCTGGTACTTCTTGGGCGGGTTCTCGGCGTACTGGATGGTGCCGTCGGGGCGGTGGCGGAACCACTCGGGGCGCTCCGCGACCCAGGGATGGTCGGGCGCGCACTGGAACGCGAGGTCGAGCGCGATCTCCAGCCCGAGCTCCTTCGCGCGCGCGACCAGCGCGTCGAAGTCGTCGAGCGTGCCCAGCTCGAGATGGACGGCGGTGTGGCCGCCGGCCGGGCTGCCGATGGCCCACGGGCTGCCGGGATCGTCGGCCCCGGCGACCAGCGTGTTGTTGCGGCCCTTGCGGTGGCGGAGCCCGATCGGGTGGATCGGCGGCAGATAGACGACGTCGAAGCCCATCTCGGCGACGTACGGCAGGCGGGCAGCGAGGTCGCGGAGCGTGCCGTGCCGCCCCGGCTCCGGCGACGCCCCGCGCGGGAAGCACTCGTACCAGGCGCCGAACGCGGCGAGGGGCGGCTCGACCACGAGCGGCAGCGCGACGCCGAGCGCGGCCGCGCCGGCGCGGTCGGGATGCCGTGCCATGGTCGCGGCCAGCGCCGGCGACAGCGCCGCCTCGGCGCAGGCCGCGCTCGCTGCCGCCGCAGGGCGCCGGCCTGGGCCGTGAGCCAGCCGGCGTCGGCGCCCTCGGCGTGCGCCGCGGCCGCGCGCAGCAGCGCCACCCCCTCGCGCAGCTCGACGTCGACGCCCTGCCCCGCCTCCGCCTTGCGGGCGAGCCCGCGCCGCCAGGTCGCGAAGCGATCGATCCACGCCTCGACGTCGTACTCCCAGCGTCCGAGGGCGTCGGGCACGAAGCGGCCGACCCAGCGGTCGTCGCGCTCCGGCGCGAACGCGACGCTGCGCCACGTGGGCGCGCCGGCCGGGCGATAGAGAAGCCGCGCCGCGAGCAGGTCGTGGCCCTCCGCGACGATCGTCGCCACCACGTCGACCGGCTCGCCGACGACACGCGACACCGCATGGCGCCCGCCATCGACCTGCGGCTGGACGTCGGCGATGACGACGCGGGACGGCGGCGCGGGGCCCGCGTCCGGCACCGGCGCGGCGGCGGAGGCGGCGGCACCCGATCGGGTCGGTTCGAACCCCATCGGCACCGGCACCCTAGCAGCATTCACACCCGACGGAATCCTCAGAATGCACCCGCGCGCCACGCCGCCGCCTCGACGTCGAGCGCGGCCGCGAGCGCGGTCGCGGCCGGGTGCCGCGCGCGCACCGCCAGCGCGAGGCTGGCGGGAAGGTTCAGGGCCGCGTCGTCGCCGAGCCGCCGGCGCAGGCGCGCCGCCCAGTCCGACGGCAGGCGCAGCGACCAGTTCTCCGCCGCCGTGGTCCCCGGCGTGTTGTAGACCTCGGCGAGCCCGAACGCGTCGGCGAAGAAGACGAGCACGTGCTGCGCGCGGCTCGCGAAGAGGTCGGCGAAGTGCGCGCTCACGAGCCGGGTCGGATGCGCGGCGAGGTCCGCCGCGAGCGCCGCCTGCGCGCCCGGATCGGGCGCCAGCCGCCAGGCGAGATAGGCGGCGCGTTCGCGAACGTCGGTCCACTGCGGGGCGCGCCGCCAGATGGGCGGGGTGTCGTGCGTGCCGACCATCACCCAATCGGCGGGCGCGGCGTGCTCGGCGCGATACACGTCGGTGGGATCGTCGAGGCGCGCCTTCTGGGTCACACGGAAGCGCCCGAGCCCGAGCCGCTCGAGCACCCGCCGCAGCGGATAGGGACAGGTGCTCAGCACCTCGCAGGCGAGCGCGTCGGCACCGCGGCCGTGGCGGTGCGCCGCTGCGGTGAGCTCGAGGGCGAGCCAGGCGTAGCGCTCGACCTGCGCGGGCTCGAGCTCCGTGACCCAGTCGTCGGCCCAGCGCGGCACCGCCGGATCCCGCGTCAGCTGCTCGCGCCGAGCGATCGCGAAGCGCGCGAGCGACGGATGGTCGGGCAGATCGGGCGCGTCGCGCAGCCGCGCGCCGGCGCGCACGGCGGCGTGCACGTCGCCGGCGTCGGGGCGATAGACCCACGGGCAGACGAGACCCTGCGGATGGTCGATGCGGACGCCGTCGTAGTCGGCGAACATACGCTCGGCACGCGCCGCGACGAAGGCGGCGACGGCCTCGGGCCGTCCCGGATCGAGGACGGGATAGCCCCACGGCTGTCCCTCGGGGGTCGTGCGGCTCGGCGGCGCACCGAGCGCGTAGCCGGAGAGGAACAGGGCGCGATAGGCCCAGGCGTCGTGCTCCGACGGACCGACCTGCATGTCGCCCCACACCCGCATCCCGAGCTCGGCGAGCCGGACGCGCAGGGCCGCGTGCTGCGCCGCCGCGGCCCATTGGCCGAAGGCCCAGCGGGCGACGGTCGCCGCGTGGGTGCGGCGCAGGACGGCCCGGTGCGCGGCCGCCTCCGGCAGGTCGAGCCAGAGGTCGCGCTCGGCGTCGGGCCAGGCGCGCCACGAGGCACCGGCGTGCGCCGCCTGGAGGGCTTCGTAGAGCGCGTCGCGCTCGAGCCAGCTCGCATGCGTGCGGGCGAAGGCGTCGACCTCGGCGTGCACCGCCCGTGCGCGCGCGTCGCCGGCGGCGGCCCGCGCGCCGAGCGCGGCCCAGGCGAGGTCGAGGGCGGCGCCGTGCGCACGCCGGGCGTAGGCATAGGCGAGGCGATCCGGCGCCGCCCGCGGCCGCTGTGCGACGAGGGCGTCCACGACCTGCGGCTCCAGCAACCCCACGGCGACCAGCCACCCCGGCGCGACGCCCATGCGGCTGCGCGAGAAGAGCGTGCCGTCGTAGGGCGACGCGTTCACGTCCGAGGTCTCGCCCTGCGGGCCGAGCTGGATGCCGGTGAAGCCGAGACGGCGGACCCGGGCGAGGAAGTCGGCCGCACCGTGCGAGCCGCTCGTGCCGACCCCGGTGTCCTCGTCGGGCCGGCTGGGGAAGCAGCGGTCGGGGACGGCGAGCAGCAGTGTATCGACGTCGAGGAGGCGCAAGGCGTCTGCGACGGCAGGTGCGGGGCCGGCGGCGGCGCGGGTCATACGGGGCTCCGCTCGGGGCGTCGCATCGGCGGCAGGATGCAGCGCGGAGGGGCGACGGCTCAAGCGTGCTCCCGTGTGCCGCTTCGACTACACTCGGTGCGGTGTCGTTGCTCGTCCTGCTCCTGTTCGTCGCGGCGTGCGCGTCGCCGCCCCCGCCGCCCCCGCCGCCGCTGATCGCGATCGGCACGACGCCCGAGCGGCTCGGCGCCTTCGCGGATGGGCGGCAGCAGCTCAGCGTCGCCCTCGGCATCGAGACACGCCCCGTGCTCGACCCCGCCGTCGCGACGCAGAGCTTCCGCTTCGCCGCCGTGCCGCACGCGAGCGTGCTGGCGCTCGGCCTCGGCGTCGAGCCGACGGGCGCCCCGGCCGCGTGGCGGGCCGAGGTCGTGCTGACGCGGGCCGACGACACGAGCACGACGCTGCTCGACGAGACGCTCGAGGCCACGCCGCAGCGCTGGAACGACCGGCGCCTCGAGCTCGCGGCCGGCGAGCTCAGCGACGCCACGATCACGCTGCGGGCGACGCCGCAGGGCGAGCCCGTCCCGGACGGGCGGCGCCTGGTGTGGGCCGAGCCGCTGCTGCTGCCGCGCGTCCCCGCCGCCAGGCCGTCCGTGATCCTGGTCTCGCTCGACACCCTGCGCACGGATCACGTCGGGCCGCGCCCCGACGGGCGGCCGAGCCTCACGCCGCAGCTCGACGCGCTCGGCGCCGCGTCGACGGTGTTCGCGCACGCCTATGCGCCGTCGACGTGGACGCTCCCGTCGCACACGGCGCTCCTCTGGGGACGGCACGCGACGATCCTCGATCGCGCGCGGGCCGACTTGAAGCGGCCGCTCACCGAGGCGGTCGGCCCGGTCGCGTCGCTGGCGGAGTCCTTCCGCGACGCCGGCTTCGTCACCGCGGCCTTCACGGGCGGCGGCTGGATGTCGCCGAAGATGGGCCTGCGTCCCGGGGTCGGCTTCGCCAGCGGCTTCGATCGCTTCGTCGCGTATCCGGTTCCGACCGCCCATCCCGGCCAGTGCGTCCCGGCCCGCTTCGACGGCGACGCGGTGTTCCACTGGGCGACCGCCTGGATCCGCGAGTACGCCGCCGATCCGTTCTTCCTCTTCATCCACACCTACGAGCCGCACGACCGCTGCCCCTTCGTCGCTCCCGGCCGTCTCGACTTCGACGACATCGCGACGCAGCCGGAGCGCGTGCGCGCGCTGCGCACCTACTACGACACGCTCGTCGGCCGCACCGATGCGCTGGTGGGACGGCTGCGCGAAACGCTCGCCGCCTCCGGCCTCGACGACCGTACGGTGCTCGCGATCACCTCGGACCACGGCGAGGCCTTCTTCGAACACGGCGTCGGGGGACACGGCTGCACGGTGGCGCCCTGGGACGAGCTCGCCCGCGTGCCGCTCCTCGTCCACCGGCCGGGCGGCGCGCCGGCACGCGTCGATGCGCCGGTCGCGCTCGTGCAGGTGGCGCCCACGCTGCGGGCCCTCGCCGGCGTCGACGGCCCGCCCGCCGACGGTCCGCCCCTGCCGGGCCTGGACATTCCCGGCGGCACCGCGCCGGCGCTCGTGCACACCGGCTGCGGCGAGCACCTGGCCGTCCGCGCCGGTCCCCACAAGCTCATGACCACCCGCAGCAACACCGAGCCCGACCGCCTCTACGACCTCGTCGCCGACCCGGGGGAACGCGACGACCTCGCCCCGAGCCGGCCCGATACGGCGCGGGCGCTGCGCGCGGCCGCCGACGCCTACTGGGAGAGCGGCGGCCCGCCGGCCGACGACGAGGTCCCGGACGTCGACCCGACCCTGCGCGAGCAGCTGCGCGCCCTGGGCTACGCCTCGTAGGGCTCGCCCAAGCACCCGCCGTCTCCTGCCGACATTCCGGCCATGCGCCTCCGCCTCGCGGTCGCCGTGGCTCTCGTCGTCGGCCTCGCCGGCAGCGCCGTCGCGGCGCCACGCCGCGTGATCCTGCTGCGTCATGGCGAGAAGAACGGCGGCTTCGCGCCGTCGGCCGTGGGACAGCTGCGGGCCGAGGCCCTGGTCCACCAGTTCCTCGGCCAGGGCGCCGCCATGTCGCTCTTCCGGCCGCGCGAGCGGCCGGCGGGATCCTCAGCATCACGTTGCACACGATCGAGCTGATCTCGCCGGTCGCCGAATCGTGGAGCCTGCCGCAGACGAGCTTCAGCGTGGTCCCGGCGACGCAGGCCGGCACGCTCGACGACGTGGACCTCAACCGTCGCACGCAGGAGGCCCACCGCCACCTCATGCGCAGCCGTGCCTATCGCGGCAAGACGGTGATCGTCTGCTGGGAGCACGAGCACATCGCGGACGCGAAGCTCGAGGCCGAGTACCCCGGCGAGCGTGTCACCTGGCGCCAGCTGCTCGAGCTCGACCGCCTGCCCGACGGCATGGGCGAGCTCGTCCCGACGACCTGGCCCGACGACAACTACGACTACTTCTGGATCGTCACCTTCGACGCCAAAGGTCGACCGAAGACCTTCGAGTCGAAGCTCCAGGCGTTCACGGCGCCGTGGAACGACGTGCCGCAGAATCCCTGGGGCGAGCCGGAGCAGTAGGCCGCGCCGGCCCCCTCACGCCGCCGCGCGACCGTGAGGGCGGCGGACGGCGGCGGCGTCAGGCGCCCGCCGGACGGCGCTCGAGCTCGTCCAGCCACGCCTCCACGCGGCGCACGTCGGTGAGGCTGCGGAACGGGCGCGGCCCGGCCATGGGCGGATCGTCGAGCCCGCCGGGGAAGAGCGGGCGGGTCTCGACGAGGGCGTCGAGGTCGGGCTCGTCGAAGCCCATGCCCTCGCGGTGGAGCGGCTGCGCGCGGCGCTGGAGCGCCGCGGTGAGCGCATGGCCGACGCGGAAGATCAGCAGGAGCGGCGCGCTCGCCAGCACGCCGCGGGCGCGGCCGAGCTCGCCGCCGGCGAGGTACTCGAGGCCGAGCGAGAGCGTGTCGCGGGCGCGGGCGGCGACCGCACGCACCGTCTCGACGTCGGCCGGATCGACGCGATCGGCGGCGAGGACGCGGTTCACCAGCGCGACGAGCATCTGCGCGAGCGGTCCGAGGAGCTTCGGATCGTCGATGCCCGCGAGCACGCGTCCGAGGAACGAGTCCTCGCCCAGGGGCTCGCCGAGGGGCAGCGGCAGCGCCTCGGGCTCGCCGCTCTCCACCGCCTCCGCCGCCGGCGGCGCGCCCTCGACGCGAACGCGGCTGGGGTCGATCCAACGGTAGACCTCGAGCGCCTGGTGGTAGTCGACGAAGCCGAGGTCGGCCATGCGGCCCGAGCGCCAGCGGAAGGCGTCCTCCTCCATCTCGGCGTCGACGCCCCACTTCGCGTCCTGGAGGACGCGGCGCGCGAGGTCGGGATCGCCCTTGTAGAGCCGCTCGAGCACGCGCTCGAGCGTGCGCGCCGCCTCGGCGTGCGAGGTGACGAGCTCGACGAGAAACGTGCCGTCGGGGCTCGGCCACACGGGGTGCCGCAGATGCGGGTCGGGCGCTTCGTCGAGCGTGCGGTCGTGGACGACGGCGTAGCGCGCGATCGTCAGCGCGACGAGCTCGTCGTCGAGCCCGCGCACGGCGGCGGCGAGCCGCACCGGATCGAGCTCGTCGAGGACGTGCAGCCAGGCGAGCGCGCGCGCCGGGCGAACCCGGTCGCGATCCCAGACGTCGAAGTCGAGGCAGCCGCGGATCTGCTCCGGCGTGGCCAGACGCAGCAGATCGAGCGCGTCCTCGGGCCCCACGCTGCGCACGAGGTAGTACAGCTCCTCGACGCCGAGCTGCGGCACGATCGCTGCGGCGGACGCATCGCCGAGCAGCGCCTCGAGCCGCTTGCGCGGCTGGCGCGAGCGCGCGACGAGCGCACGCCAGCGGCTGAGCGCGACGACGTCGCTCCCGGTCCGGTCCTCGGTCATCGAGGGCGCGCCGTCAGCGCTTGCGAGCGGCCGCCTGGGTCGCGCGCGCCTCGGGCGAGCGGACCTCGCGCTGTCGCTGGCGGGTGAGGTTGCTGTTCGGCTTGGCGCGGTTCTTCGCGCGCCGCGACGACTTCCGCGACGGGCGGCCCGTGGCCGAGTCCTCGAGCGCGTAGGTCGCTTTCTTGGCGGCATGCGTGGAGCGGTTGCGCGCCGCGGTGCTGCCGGCGCCCACCTTGCGATCGCTGGCGCTGACGCCCGGCTTCGCGGTGTCGACCGGCATGTCGCGCCGCTTGCGCTTCGGCTGCTTCGGCTTGTCCGGCTTCGCCCGCTCCTGCTCCCATCGATGCCGCTCGGCCTTCGTCGCCATGGGTTGGGATTAAACGCACGGCGCCTGGGGCGCAAGGCAGGTCAGCGCTCGCTGTGGCCGAGGTCGCGCCCGGGCGCGATGCGGTCGCGGACGCGCTGCTTCACGTCCTTCGGCTCGGGGAAGCGACCCGCGTCGGCCCGCGACCAGACGAGCTCGCCGTCGAGGCGCACCTCGAAGACGCCGCCGCGGCCCGGGCGCAACGTCACCGCGGCCAGCTCCGCGTCGAACGTGGTCAGCAGCTCCTGCGCCAGCCAGGCCGCGCGCAGCAGCCAGCGACACTGCGTGCAGTAGGTGATCTCGACGTGGCCGCGCCGGCCGGCGTCGCCGGACGCGGAAGCGGGCGGCGACGGGTCGGCCATGCGCGGCGCGCGCCGGGATCAGGCGTTGGCGGCCCGCTGCGGATCGCGGGCCGGCTTCGCGGCCGTCGCGGCGGGGGCGGGGATCGCGGGCTTCGCGGCGCCGTTGGCGTGGCCGTTGGCGTGCCCGTTGGTGGCGCCGCAGCCCGCCAGCTCGGCGCGCGGCTCGGCCTTCTGCCCCGTCAGCGCGCGCCACATCTTGCGCATCTTGAGGCTCGACCACTCCTTCAGCACCGCCGGCATCATCAGCGGGTTGAACAGGATGTTCACCGTGAGGAAGCACTCGTACGTGCAGAAGCACTTCGACTCGCGGATGAACTTCCGCGTCGCGTCCGCCGCGGGGCTGAACCAGATCCGCTTGAAGTCGTAGTCCGCCTCGCGCACGTTCCCGAGCTTGCGGTCGATCAGCAGCTCGCACGGATACACGTCGCCGTTCGCGAACAGCGCCCCGCCGAGGTTCCCGGCGTAGCACGGAATCTGGTACGTGTTCTCGCGCGCGATCTTCGCAATCAGATTGTGCCGCACGATCCGCTTCGCGTTGATGAAGTCCGCGAACGGGAAGTGGTCGTAGCCGCTCAGTGACCCCGACTTGTACTCCCGCTCCATGTGGTCCGCGTACGCCTGGTACTTCTCGACGTCGAAGAACTTCGCCAGCGGCTCCTTCGGCGACCCGCGCGTGAGCAGCGTGAAGACCGTGTCGACGTCGAGGTGCGTGCGGAACCACTCGTAGTTCTCGATCAGCACGTCCTCGTTGTGCTTGGAGACCGTCGTCTCCACCTGCACCGAGAAGTTCTTGTAGTGCTTCTCGAGCTCGCGCAGCGCCTTGTAGGTCTCGATCGAGCGCTTGAAGAGGCCCGGGAAGACGCGGATCTCGTCGTGCAGCTCGCCCACCCCGTCGAGCGAGATGTCGATGTGCAGGTCGAGGTCCGGGCAGCTCTCCACCAGGTCCTTCACGATCGCCACCGTGCGCGCCGTGGTCGAGCCGTTCGACGGGATGCCGACGTTCCGCACCCCGGTGTTCTTGTGCCAAATCTTGACGATCTCGCCGATGTCCTTGCGCAGGAACGGCTCGCCCCCCGTCGGCAAGAGGAACATCAGGCTGCCCTTGCCGTAGCTGGCGGTGATCTTCTCGAGCTCCTCGAGCGACAGCTCCTGCTTGCGGTACGTCATCGACGGCTCTTCCCACCCCGGGTGGGCGCCGTCCGCCAGCAGGCAGTGCTTGCACTTCGCGTTGCAGGCGTCGGTGATGAACTGCACCAGGTACACGGGAAGCTCGCCCTTCTTGCGGAACATCTTCTTCCCGTGCTGCAGGTAGTCGAGGTAACCCATCTACGCTCCTTCGGCGTGGGCGCCGCCCACCGGGGGTCGAGCCTCCACGGGTAGCGGCCGGGTGGCTGCGGAGTCAAGTTAGAGTTTGCGCCAGCACGGCGATTTTCCAGGATTCGCCCCGCGCACCTGCGCGGTTCGGGCCGCGCTTGCCGAGGACCATCCGGATTCGTGTAGAAGGCGGCCCCATGGTGGTCGTGACGAACCGCATCCCGGTGGCGAAGGGGCACGAGATCGACTTCGAGGATCGCTTCCGCAAGCGGGTCCACCTGGTCGACCAGGCCCCGGGCTTCGTGCGCAACGAGGTGCATCGGCCGAAGCCGGTGCGCTTCGGCCACGAGCAGGGCGGCTGGATCGACGACCCGGACGCGCAGGGCTTCTACGAGGTGAAGACGTGGTGGCGGACGTTCGAGGACTTCGTCGCCTGGACGCAGAGCCCCGCCTTCGCCGAGGCGCACTCGAGCCGACCGCCGAAGGAGATGTTCGCAGGGCCGAACGTGCTGGAGGTGCACGAGCTCCTCACGAGCACGGACCTCGACCTCGGCTGATCGCTCCGCCCTGCGGACGTCCGGCCGCCGGTCTCGACGCGGGGTCCCTCACGTGCGACATCCCACCTTCCCGCGGCGGGACACGGAGTCCCGCCCGAGTGAAGGAGGAGAGAGCATGCGGAAGACGACCTGGGTCGGCGCGGCCCTGCTGCTGAGCGGCCTCGCCGCGAGCAGCGCCCTCGCAATCGGCGACGACACCGCCATCGGCGACCTGGCCGCGCGCGACAAGTCGATCGCGGCGACGAAGATCGTGTGCGAGGACTTCCTCGTCCTGAGCGAGCAGCGTCAGGCGGCGGTGGCCTGGTTCATCGAGGGCTACTCGCGCAACGGCAAGGTCGAGGAGGAGGAGGTCGGCGAGGCCGAGCTCGATCGTCCGGTCGCCGAGCTGGTCGAGGCCTGCAAGAAGCAGCCGAAGGAGTCGGTCTTCTCGGTGCTCAAGAAGGACTGGAAGAAGGCCGAGAAGAAGATGTAACGCCGCGGTCGCCGGGCGCCCTGCGGGGCGCCCCGCCCGGCCCGGCGCGAGCCGTCAGCGCCGGGCCCGGTAGCGCGCCGCACCGCGACGGAGCGCGGCGCCGACCTCCGCACGCAACGTCGCCGGCGCGAGCACCTCGACGTGCGGGCCGAGGCTCAGGATCCAGTTCGCCAGCTCCGCCGTGCCCCGCACCGTCATGGTGAGGAGCGTCGTGCCGTCCGCTCGCGCGACGAAGCGCTGCGTGCGGTGGATGCGCCGGGCCTTCAGGAGGGCCGCGCCTTCGGGACTGTGGATCAGCAGCTCCACCCGCGTCTCGGGTCCCTCGACGATGCCGAAGGTGCCCTCGGTGTGCCGCTCGGGCGAGTAGCCCGGCGGGTAGGCGAACGTCGCCGGCAGGCGCTCCACCGCGCGCAGACGCTCGACCGCGAGGTAGATGAGCTTACGGTGCTTGTGGCTGCGCCCGAGCACGTAGAGCCCGCCGCGGTACAGCGCCAACGTGTACGGGTCGACGAGATGCGGCGTGGCGGCGTCCTCGTCGTCGCGCCACGGGCTCGCGTACTCGACGCGCATGGTGCGCTGGTCGACGAGACACTTGAGGACCTCGCCGATGACCTCGTCGCAGCCCGCGTAGTCCTTCACCAGGTAGGGTACGGTGTAGAACTTGTGCTCGAGGTGCCCGAGCCGGCGGCGGACGTCGGGCGGCAGCAGCGCGTAGAAGCGGCTCCACAGCGCGGCCATGTCGTCCTTCAGGATCGTCCCGTCGAGGAACTGCAGGACGCTCGACGCGAAGTAGAAGCTGAGCGCCTGGTAGGCGTTGGAGCTCGGCGGCTGCCCCTGGTCGCGCAGGCGCAGGAAGCGCCGATCGCCGCGCGCGACCACCGCGACGAGCGACTCGCCGTCGCGGTCGACGAGCGCCGCCCGCAGCATCTTCACGTAGCGGGCGAGCGTGCGCTCGCCGACGCCGAGCTCGCGCTCGACGTCTGCCCAGCTCCAGCCGCGCGGCCGCTCCGTCAGCCCGAGCACGAGCCGCGCAACGCGGCTCCCCGCTCCGTACGTCGCCGGACGCGATCGTTTCTTCACCACGCCCCGCACGTCGCGCGCCGACGTGCGATCCTCGCCGTGCCCGAGCCGGGCCTGCCCGCGCCGTGCGACACGCCCGCCGTGTAGCGCCGGGCGGCGCGCCTGTAAATCCGCAACGGCCGAGCGCGGCGGCGTGGCGCTCGCCTCACCCGAGCGCACGCGTGCGGAACGCCGACGGCGACACGCCGAACCACCGCCGGAACGCCTTCCCGAACGCCGTCAGGTCCGCGAAGCCGACGCGCGACGCGACCTCGCCGAGATCGAGTCCCCGCTGGCGCACCAGCTGCTCGGACTGGGCACGGCGCACCTCGTCGACCACGTCACGGAAGTGACGCTGCTCGGCGGCGAGGCGGCGGGCGAGCGTCTTGCCGCTCATGCCCAGCGTGCGGGCGAGGGCTTCGCGGTCGACCCGGTCGCCGCGCGCGATGGCGTCGCGAACGGCCGCGGCCAGGCGGGCGCTCGCGGAGGTCGGCGGAAGGACGGCGGGACGGCTCAGAGCGGCGGCGAGCGCGGCCGCGGCGTCGGGGTTGGCGGCGCGGAGCGGACGGTCGAGGTCGCGCGTGCGGATGGCGATCGACGTCTCCGGTCGCCGGAAGCGCACGGGGCAGCCGAGCACGCGCTCGTACTCCTTGGTCGCGCCGCCGGGCGGGTGCGGCAGGCCGACCTCGGACGCGGCGGCGCCGCTGCGGCGGAGCGAGATCACGGTGCGCGTCACGACGTACTCGGCGGCGTGACGCGGCAGGTCGCGCCCCAGCGCCAGGCGGACGACCGTGCGCGCACCGCGCGGGTCGATGCACACGGCGTCGGGATTCTCCCAGCGCGCGCCGGCGAAGCGGCGAAACGCCTCGAGACCGTCGGCCACCGTCGCCTGCGAGCGCGCCAGATACGAGAGCACACCGCGGCCCCGGGCACGCTCGCCCATGTGCAAGCCGAGGAGCGGATCGTTGGCCGCGTCCTCCGCCCGCGCCAGAACGCGCGCCAGCTCGGCTCCGCCGAGCGACGCGTCGTCGTCGTGCAGGACGCGCGGATCGACGCCGGCCTCGGCGCAGATGCCGGCGGCGTCGAGTCCCACGCATGCGAGCTCCGCGAGGATCACGCGGTACGCGGCGCCGACCGACATCGGCCCGTTCTTAGCCGATCCGCGCCGCGTCGAACCAGGGTGGTGCGCACGTGGCGTGCGCACCTGGCGTGCGCGGCCGGGGAGGCGCTGCGGTTGTCCGCGGCGAACGAGCGATTGTCCGCGCGGGACGAGCCGCACGGGCGACGCGGGCTATAGTTCCCGCATGCTCGCCGCCGCCCTTCTGGTGGGCCTTCTGGCCTCCGCCACCGCTGCGCTCGCCGCCCCGGCCGACGCGATCACGCCCCGGCCCCTCCCCGTGCCGCCGCCGACGTCCTGGAAGCCGGACGACTGCCGCAGCGTGCCGTTCTCGCATCCGGCCCTGCTGCCGCGGACCGGGTTCCGGCGCGCGCATGGCGACCTCGAGAGCACCGACGAGGTCGAGCTGGCCTACGCACCGGTGTACGCGCGCGAGTGGAGCGTCGAGCCGAACCTCTACCAGGTGACGACGCCCGCGTTCGACGGCGCCGGCAACCTCTACATGACGCCGCTGCTGCCCCACGAGCCGATCCTCCTGCTGTCGCTCGACCCGAGCGGGGCACGGCGCTTCGTCGTGCCGCTCGCGCCGGGCGACCGCGGCGGCGGCGCCGTACCGGTGGTGCTGCGCGATCCCGACAGCGGCGACGAGGTCGTCTACGTGAACCGCTACGACCGCGTCGTCGCCGTGCGCACCGACGGCACGCTCGTGTGGGATGCGCCCACCGGGCTCGCGCCGGCGACCACGGCCGACCAGGGGCCGATCGGCCTCGCCTGGGTGCCGAACGCCGACGCCATCGTCGGCCTGACCCGCGACGGCTGGGTCTTCCTGCTCGACCGCCGAACCGGCTCGCCGGTGGTCCCGCCGCTCCAGCTGCCCGGCGAGCGCACGCCGCCGCGCAGCTCGAACGTCCCGCCCGCGCTCGCCGCCACGGTCGACACCCTGCTCCAGCCGCTGATCGCGTATCCGCCGGGCTTCAGCGTCGTCGGCCTCATCGAGGTGCTGCTCGGCGGCAACAGCGAGGTCGCGAACAACCTCTCCGTCGACCCGCGCACGAACCGGCTGTGGATCGCGGCCAGCGCCCGCGACGCGGAAGACGGCACGGTCGACGGCGTCTCCGAGCTGGGCGCCGTCTATCGCTTCGACGTGGTCCACGACGGCACCGCCTGGACGCTCCAGGAGATCTGCCACCGCAACTTCCCCGGCGGCTCGGCGTCGACGCCGTCGCTCGGCCAGGACGGCCGCCGCGTCTACCTCGGCGACGACGCCGGCGCGCTCATCGCGCTCGACGCCGCCGACTGCAGCGATGCCTGGACGGTGCAGCTCGACGCGCAGATCTTCGGCTCCGTCGCGACCACCTCGAACGGGCGCGAGGTGTTCGCCTCGTCGGCCAGCGGCATCTTCCAGGTGTTCGACGACGGCACGTCGGGCCGGCGCGGCTGGACCGCCGAGCTCGATCTCTACGACGTGCCGCCCGATCTCGCCGACTATCGCGGCCTCAACCTGCTGCTCGCCGGCGTCGGCGCGAACGGCCTCCTGATCCAGACCGGCGTCGGCCGTCAGGTCGGCACGCTGTCGCTGCCGGTGCGGACCGGCATCGCGCACGTCGACCGGCTGACCGGCCGCGCCCGCTGGTTCGCGGACGGCCTCGAGGAGTCGCTCGGCGCGATGAGCACCGGGCCGGACGGCGCACTCTACCTGCCCCAGGCGCCGCTGCGGCGCGCGTTCTCGCTCGCGCTCGGCCTCACCGCCGAGCCGCTCGTCGGCGGCGTCAGCAAGTGGTCGTCGACGCGCGACGACCTGCTCGCGCGCGACGCCGCCTGCGCGGCGGCGGACCGCGCCGCGAACGCCTGGACGCATCGGCGGACCTGCCTGCCGTCGGCGCTCGCGGACCTGGAGCAGGTGGACGCGCTGCGCGCGCAGATGCTCGCCGCGACCGAGCGCGCCGCACAGGGCGGTGTGCTCGCGACGGCCAAGGTGCGGCGCCTCCGCCGCCTCGGCGGCAAGGTGCGGCGTCCCACCCGGCCGGCGACGGTGGTCACCGTCGGCAGCTACCACAAGAAGGCGTCGCGGGCGCTCGGCCGCGCCTGCCGCCTGCTCTCGAAGCTCGCGAGCTGAGGCGGAGACCATCGGGCCCCGAGGCGGCGGCCTCACGGCGCCTGCCCGAGCCAGCCGAGCGTCGCGCGCAGCAGGATGAACCAGAGCGCCAGCGCGGACGCGGCGTAGAGCCAGAAGCGCAGGAGCACCTTGTTGAAGGTGCAGTGCACCGCGCTGTGGAGCACGCGGAAGCCGGCGAACAGCCAGCCGGCGACGACGTAGACCACGTCCACCTGCTGCGTCGCGAAGAGGTAGAGCGCGAGCGCATAGAACAGGACCGGCATCTCGAAGAGGTTCTTCAGGTTGTCGGACGGGTTCGCGACCGCCGGCGGCGAAAGCCGCGCCAGCTCGAGCGGCGTCACCTGGTCGGGAGGGATGCCGCTGCGGGTGAGGAACGGGATGCGGCGCGCGTACATGTACGTCCACACGACGAGCGTCAGCAGCATCGTCGCGAGGAAGGGCCCGAAGATCGCCGTCTGCTCCACGCGCCCGCGCTAACACGCGCGCGGCGAAGCTGGGAAGCGCGGCGCCGAGACCGGCGCTGCGGGCTCGAGGAGCGGACGGGCTTGACCGCAGCGCGAGGACGGGAAGAGAGTGACGCACATGTCACGATCGATCGCGGTCATCGGGGCGGGTCTCGGGGGGCTGTGCGCGGCCGTCAAGCTGCGTGAGGCGGGCTACGACGACGTCGTCATCTTCGAGAAGGCCGACCGCGTCGGCGGCACCTGGCGCGAGAACACCTACCCCGGCTGCGCCTGCGACACGCCGGTGGCGATGTACCAGCTGTCGTTCGCCCCGAGCCTCGGCTGGAGCCACATCTACCCACGCGCCGGCGAGATCCAGCGCTACACCGAGCAGATCGCCGACGACTTCGGGCTGCGGCCGCACCTGCGCCTCGGCGAGGAGACGGTGTCGGCGGCGTGGGACGAGGGCCGCGCCACGTGGCAGCTGCGCACGGCGTCGGGCGCACGGCACGAGGCGTCGGTGCTGGTCACCGCGCTGGGCCAGCTGAACCGCCCCGTGATCCCCGCCTACGAGGGCACGTTCCGCGGCCCGTCGTTCCACTCCGCACGCTGGCGCCACGACGTCGATCTCGCCGGCAGGCGCGTGGGCGTCGTCGGCTCGGCCGCGAGCGCCGTACAGATCATCCCCGAGATCGCCCGCGTCGCGGCCCGCGTGACCGTCTTCCAGCGCACGCCCAACTGGGTCATCCCGCGCATGGACCGGCCCATCTCCGACGAGGAGAAGGCGCTGCTGATGACGGCGCCGCACCTGGCCGCGAGCCACCGCGAGCAGATCTACCAGATGGCGGATCAGCTCTTCTGGCAGGCGTTCAGCTTCACCGACGTCGGCCGCGCCGCCTACACGCGCGTCGCGCTGAATCATCTGGAGACCCAGATCCCCGATCCGGCGCTGCGCGCGAAGCTCACGCCCGACTATCCGATCGGCTGCAAGCGCGTGCTGATCTCGGACGACTTCTACCCCGCCCTCGTGCGAGCGAACGTCGAGCTGGTGACGGCGCGCATCGCCGGGCTGAACGCGCAGGGGATCGCCACGCTCGACGGCGCGCAGCACGACTGCGACGTCCTCGTCTGGGCGACCGGCTTCGAGACGACGGGCTGGCACTGGTCGCTCGACGTGGCGGGTCGCGGCGGTCGTCGTCTGCAGGAGGCATGGAAGGACGCACCCGAGGCCTACTTCGGCATCACCACCGCCGGGTTCCCCAACCTGTTCATGCTGTACGGCCCCAACACGAACCTCGGCCACAACGCCATCACCTTCATGCTCGAGCGCCAGGCCGAGTACGCGGTGCGCGCGGTGCAGCTGCTCGACGCGCGCGGCGCCGCGGCGATCGAGGTCACGGCCGAGGCGCAGGCGCGCTTCAACCGTGAGCTCCAGGCGGCGCTCGCGCAGACGACCTGGGCCGACCCCGGCTGTCGCTCCTGGTACAAGACCGCCGACGGCCGCATCACGCAGAACTGGTCGTCGCACACGCGCGACTACGCCGCGCGTACGGCGCGCGTGGCGGAAGAGGACTACGCGCTGGCCTGAGCCGGCCGGCGCCTACCGGCCGTCGACGAAGGCGCCGCTCGGCGACCCGGTGCCGGCGGCCGCCGCACGCACGGACCAGTCGCCGCCCGTCGCGGCGGCGAGGACGAACGTCCCGCCCCACGCGGGCCGCGTCTTCACCTGCCGCAGCCCCGTGACACGCACGTTCGGCGCGCCGTGCAGCCGGGCCGGCCAGTAGAGCACGAGCTGCCGCTTGCGCCGCGCCCCGGTCCCCGAGGCGACGAGGACGCCCGTCTGCGCATCCCAGGCCATGGCCGTCAGCCGCCCGGGCGCCGCGCGTACCCAGCCGCGCGTCAGCTGGTCGAGCAGCGGCTGGCGCACGCCGGTCACGGTGTTCGTCGTGCAGTCGACCTCGAACTCGCCCCACACGTACGGCACGTGCCCGGCGCGCACGTCGCCGGCCTTGTGCGGGTCACCGCACGACTCGCGCCACGTCCACAGCGTCGCCGAGAAGCGGAACTCGTCCTGCCACGCCTGGTGCTGGCGGAAGTAGACGTCGGCCGGATCCGCGGCCCGGCGCGGGTCGCCGCCCCACTCGCCGACCAGCACGGGGACGTTGCCGTGGGTCGCGGCGTCGGCGCGGGCGCGGGCGAAGTCGCCGTACGGGATCGTGCCGCCGCCGATGCCGCCGCGGTAGATGTGCGGCGCGAAGGCGACGTTGCCGTCGTGCGCGAACGGCGGCGGATTGCCGAGGGCCAGGTCGGACCAGGCCGCGCTCGGCTCGAAGAACACGATGTGCGGGAAGCCCTTCCTGGCCGCCGCCTCGCCCGCGCGGATCGCCGGCACGGCTGCGGCGTAGAGGTCGGCCAGCTGCGCGATCTGCACGTCGGTGAAGGCGTTCGGCTCGTTGGTGAGGTCCCAGCCCGCGACCGACTTGAGCCCGCCGAAGCGCCACGCGACGTGATGCAGCATGGCGACGTAGCGGCTGCGGATGCCGACGCCGCCCGGTCCCGGCGCGTCGGCGAGGAACGCGGCCCACGACGCCATCACCGCAGGGCTCAGCTCACGCAGGAGGTTGAAGCAGCGGCTCGCGCCGCCGTCGAGCGTCGCCCACGCCGGCGCACCGTCCCAGCCGAAGGCGGGCGCGGACGGCGGCGTGCACGTCGTGCCCGGCGGCGCGGCGAGGCTCGGCCCCCAGGCGTCCTGGTGCAGGTCGACGATGGTGTAGACGCCGTGCTTGGCGAGCAGCTTGATGGTCTTCTCGACCGCGCGCAGGTACGCCTCGTCGTACTCGCCCGGCGCCGGCTCGACGCGCGACCACGACACCAGGAGGCGCACGACGTTCCAGCCGATCGCGGCGATGCGGTCGGCGTCCTCCGGCGGAAACGGGAACACGGTCGGGAAGGTCCCGTACTGCCAGTAGTCCGCGTGCGCGTTGACGTTGACGCCGCGGAGGATCACCTCGCGTCCCCGAGCGTCGACGATGCGCCCACCGGCGGGATCGGCTTCGGCATGCAGGGCCGGCAGCGCGAGGCGGAGGCCGCGTTTCGGCACGTCCTGGGCGACGGCGACGGCGGCGACGAGGGACAGCGTCAGCGCGACGAGGCGAAGCACCGCCGTAGCCTGCGGGCGGCCGCGGATGCGGTCAAGAGCCGCGCGGGCGGCGGACGAGGCCCCGAACCAGGTCCCCCCGCGGATTTGACCCCCCGGGCCGGCGCCTCCAAGCTGGCGGACGTGCCCGCCGTCCCCTGGCGACCGCTCGTCGCGCTGGTCCTGGTCGCCGGCCTCGCCGCGCGCGCGCCGGCGGCGCTGCGCGACCACGGCGCGGTGCCGCCGGAGTGGCAGGCGGCCCTCGCGGCCTACGGGCAGGATCCGGTCGCGAACCGCAGCGCGCTCGATCCGATCATGAAGGTGCCGCTCGACCAGCTGCCCGAGCTCTATCTGGTCGCGGTGGCCGACGCGGAGCTGCGCGCCGGCCATCCCCGCGCGGCCGTCCGTGCCTACCGCGAGCTGCGCCAGCGCGACGCCGGCCCGCTCTCAGAGCTCGCCGACCTCGCCCTGGGGACGCTCGCCCTCGAGCTCGGCGCGACGGCGGGGACACGCGACAACCTCGTCGGCCTCCTCGGCGATCCCGGGCCGAACGGCGCCATCGCGCGCCTGCTGCTCGCACTCGACGACGCCGGCGACGGCAACACCGACGCCGCGGTGGCGGCCTTCGAGCGGCTCGCGGGCGCGCCCGACGTGATGCCCGCCGTGCGCAACGCCGCCCGCCTCGGCGCCGGCTACGCGCGCTGGTGGGCAGGCCAGTACGAGGGGGCCGTGGCGGCCTTCGACCTGGCCGCCAACGCCGGCGATCCCCGCCTCGCCGACGACGCACGCTACGCCGCGGCGCGCGCCCGCCTCGCCCTCGGACAGGAGGACGCCGCGCGCCGCGCCTGGGAGGCGCTCGCCGCCGGCGTCCCCGAAACCCGGAACGCGCCCAAGCCGAGCAGCGCGCTCCTCGACCTCGAGTACCGCGCGGTCGTGCGCAGCGCCGCCCGCCGCTACCGCCGCGGCCCGGTCATGGGCCCGGCCGACCGCGCCCTGCTGGTCCTCGATCTCGACGGCGTGACGCTCGCGAAGGCCGCCCTCGCCCGCACGCAATGGGGCCCGCGGCCGGCGCATCCGCTGCCCGCGGGATCGCCGCCGCGCACGGAGACGGCCACCGCCGCGCCCGCCGCCGGCCCGACCGCCGCACCGTCCGGGACGCCGCCGCCCGACGCAGCCGGCGTCGCGGTTCACCCCGCGGGGCCCGCGCCGGAGCAGCGTCCCCATGCCGTCCTCGTGATCCTCCTCCTCGCCGGGGTCGTGCTGGCGGCGCTCGAGCTGCGGCGGCGGTCGCGCCGGGCCGATCCGCGGGCGCGCTGACGGCCCGTCAATCTGGCCAAACCAACGCGCCGCGCTAGAATACGCCCGTGCCGCTCCTGACGCCGTTGACGCCCGACCAGCGCACCACGTTCATCGTCGTGACGCTGCCGGTGAAGACGCTGCGCAAGCTCGTCGGCCGCCTCGGCACCGCACCGACGGGCACCCGCATCGACGGCATGGCGGTATGGGACCTCGCCTGGAGCCTCGTCGACTACTACGAGAACGACACCGAGGTGGCCGCGGCGGTCGACCGTACGCTCGAGCGCGAGGTCGGCGCCTCGCCGCTGGCCGGCGCGATCGCGGCCCCCGACGGCAGCCAGTCGGTCACGGATCTCCTGCTGGCGTCGAAGGATCCCGCCCGCGATCTCGCCTGGGCGCTGCTCACCGGGCCCGGCGGCGACGACGGCGCCCTCGCCGCCCGCTGCGTGCAGACGATCATCGCCGACTTCGACGCCGCCGACGAGCGCGCGCGCCAGGAAGAGAGCGCAGCGGGCGCCCAGCCGGCGCCGGCCGAGAGCACCGACCCGACCGCCGAGCTGCTGCGCGAGAAGGAGCGCGAGGCGAAGAAGGCGAGCACCAGCCGGGCCCGCGCCCTGAAGCGGCTCGACGCCGTCCGCGAGCGCGTCGTGGAGCTCGAGCAGGCGCTCGCAGGCGCCCGGCGCGACCTGCGCACCGAGCAGGACGCCCGGGCCCGCGTCGTCACCGAGCGCGACCGCCTCCAGGAGGAGCGCGAGCAGCTCCGCGGCCGCCTGCACAGCGGCACGGCCGGCGAGGTCGAGCGCCTGCGCGAGGAGCTCGAGACCGTGCGGCGGCGTGTGCGCAGCCTCGAGGGCGAGGTCGACGAGGCACGCGACGCCGAGCAGACCGCCACGGCGCGGCTGCGCGCGCTCGAGCAGGCGGCGTCGACCCGCCCGAGCGGCGGCGGTCCCGAGGAGGCGCCGGCCGCGGGCGGCCCGGGCTGGTACATGCCGATCTTCACCGACGAGTTCTACGAGTCGATCCGCCGCTGGGACCGCAAGATCGTCCACAACGCGTTCGAGAAGATCCACCGGCTCGCCGAGGACTGGCGTCACCCGAGCCTGCGCGCGATCCCGCTCGAGGGGCTGCCCGGCTGCTTCCGCATCCGCGTCGCCACCGACGTTCGCCTGATCTATCGTCCGCTCGAGGGGAATCGCATCGAGGTCATGTCGCTGATCGATCGCGAGGACCTCCAGCGCTACATCCGCCAGGCGAAGACGCGCGTCAGCTCCTGAGCGCCGTCGCGACGGGCCGGCGGGCGTCACGACCCGCATTGCGCGCCTGCGCCGGCGGCACTATGGCTTGCTCGTGGGCTCGTCGAGCTTGCTACTCGCGCTGCTCCTTAGCGCCCTGCCCGTCGCGAGCGGCGATCCGTGGCTCGGCCGCGTCACGACCGGACCGCAGAGCGAGCGCCCCGCCCGCGGCAAGCTGCTCGTCGCCGCCCAGAGCCTCCAGGATCCGCCGTTCGCCCGCAGCGTCGTGCTGCTCGTCTCCCACGACGCCGAGGACGGCTCGATGGGCGTCATCGTGAACCAGCCGCTCGACGTCACGCTCGCGAAGATCCTCCCCGACGTCACACACCGCCGGGACAGGCTCTGGCGCGGCGGCCCGATCCTGACCACCTCGCTGCTGACGCTGATCCGCCACCCGAAGAACGTCGCCGACACCGAGCCGCTGTTCGCGGACGTCCGCATGCTGACCAGCCGCGTGGCGTTCGAGCGGGCCCTCGCCAGCGACGTCCCCGCCGATCGCCTGCGGGCCTTCGCCGGGCATGCCGGCTGGGCGCCGGGCCAGCTCGAGACCGAGCTCGCGCGCGGCGACTGGTCGCTCATGCCCGCGACCGCCGAGATCGTCTTCGCGACCGAGCCTGCCCGTGTCTGGCCGAAGCTGATGCAGCGAGGGAACGGCGAGTGGACGCGCCTACGCGCCCCACAGCGCGTCGCGCAGGCCCGATGACCGCTCGAGCCGCCGCTCGATCGCCGCGGCGAGCACCGCGGCGCTGCCCCAGATCGCGACCCGGCTCCGCGCCCGCGTGATCGCCGTATAGAGCAGCTCGCGCGTCGTCACCCGCGACGGGGCGGCGGGCAGCGCGAGGAGGACGCGATCGAACTCGGAGCCCTGGCTCTTGTGGACGGTGAGGGCCCAGACGGTCTCGTGCTCGGGCAGGCGGGCGGGGGAAACGGGGCGCAGGCCCTGCGGCGTCGGGAACCAGACGCGCAGCGTGCCGTCGTCGTCCGGCAGCGCCACGC